>JANPGB010000597.1:0-12491 GCA_031423695.1 Verrucomicrobiota bacterium | reverse complement strand
TCAGCTACGCCGCCAACCTCTATGGCAATTGCGAGGAGGAACACGCGGGCGGCGCGCTCGTTTTTCCAAGCTACGATCTGGGCGAGGAGTTTAGTGGTGAGGCCCACGTCCGTCAGTTGGGCCACACGTTTCCCGAAGTGCTCTCCCAGTATGCCGACCTCCTCGACGTGCAGCCGGACGGTTGTGCGGTGGATAAAAAATTTCCGGGCCTGGTTTACGTTCCCGAAGATGCGGCCTTTGACCTGCACAAGCAGCGCATCTCGTGGAAAGATGCCGGCGGTGAGCGCACCATCAAACTGCAGCCCGGCAAAACGTACGTCCGTCCCTCCGGCTACAAGGTCCGCATGGAAAAGCCCCCGGGTGCCAATCGCGCCTGGCGGCTCGTGGGCGTGGCGGCGGAAGGGTTGTTGTGTCACAAGCCAAGCACCGTTTCTGGCGGCGGCAAATCCGAAATTTCCAAACCCATCACCGATGCGATCCTCACCGGTCCGGTGTTTGTCGCCGATCTTAAGTCGGACTTTGACCGCGTCGGCGAACTGATCCATCGGGATTATTCCGACCGTTTGCTCGACAAAACCAAGCAGGATTCCCGCGCCGTGCTGGCGGCGGAACGCTCGCTCGGTTCCGTTATCAAATTGCTCTCGCCGGACCCCCGCGATTTTACGCCGGCCTACAATGCCTGGCTCGAAACTGTCCCCCAGCACGTGAAGGAACTGGTCTTCGTCGTGAAGCGCTATTACAAGCCGGAGTGGGGCGATGACTGGCGCGAGCATTTCACCGTGGACATCATCAACGGCACGCCCGGCAACGAATTGAAGTGCGACAATCGCAAGCTCGTCACCACGTATCTGCGCGTGGGCTTCGACGCCGACGGACTGTGGCGCACGTTTGGCTTGCGCAAGGATTTTCATCCCTCGGTGAAAATCCAGATGGAGGACGACATCACCGCCTCTGTGCTGGTGCCGGCGGCGCGTCTCGGAAAACTTTCCGAAATGGAAAAACGTCCGGTGCTCAAGTTCGTCCAAAACACCGAGCAACGGCTCTTTCAACGTCCGGATGACGCCATCCATCGCGGCTACGACCATCAGACCGAGACTGACTTTGTGCAGCCCGACAACTTTTTCTCCAACTACCAGCCGCTGACTCCGTCGGACGCGCGCGAGGTGGTGGAGGACGCGATTGGCTTCTCGCAGTTCACCGAGCCCATGCAACAGCTCATCGGTTCGGTGGCGGCCACAGGGCAGCCGAGTTTTTTCGTGTCCACTGCGCATCCGCGTCTGGTGGACGGCAAGCCCAGCAAAAATCCGCGTTACCTTCAGAAGCGGCCCGACCTCGTTCACCCGGCCGAAAGTTACCTGGCCGAAACCGGCGCGCGTCTGCGTCGTCGCGTGGCACCGGGACAGCCGGTGCACACCCCGGTCAACGCCGTGTTGCCGGGCCGCCGCAACAATCCGCCCGAGCCTGGCATCCGTTCGCTCGCCTGCTACAATCCGATCCATTACTTCGAGCTGCCAGAGCTGTTCATGGAATTTATTTGCAGCATGACCGGCAAATCACCTTCGACGACCGGGGCCGGTTCGGAAGGCGCGCTGACCAAAGGTCCTTTCAATGCGCTGCCGCCGATTATTGATCTGAATAACTCGCTCGTGTCGTTCATCCTCACCGGCCACAACGCCTTCGTCACTGCCGCCGGCTACGTCGGGCCGAACGTCCGCGTGGATCATGATGTGAGCCTGATCGTGCCCGAGGTGTTTTGCCGCATGACTCCCGAGGAACGCGCGCCGCAGTTTCTCCTCGCCAACCATTTCCTGGAAAAGTGCGAGGACTTCGAGCACGCCGGAAAAAAAGTTCTCGCGAGCCGGTTGGGCTATCGCATCAACCTGCGGTTCGTCCACGCCTTCTTTGGTCGCATGTTCAACCATCCGCACGCGGTCTTCACGGAAGACATGCTGCGCCCGGAACTCCAGAGTCTGGAAATTTTCGTGGATGGCATGGACAACATCGTCGCCACGCAAAAGCGCGTGTCGCAGATGTATTTTGACGACGGCAGCATCAAGCAGGCATGTCCACCTTTGCAGGCACTGCTGCACATCATGCGCGCGGACGAATGGGAGGGCAAAGGACTCGATCATCCCGAAGTCCGTCGGTTGTTCAGCCGCGAGTATCTGCTGGCGAGCGACTGGTACGGCGCGCGGCTCAAGGCGAAACAGAATGTTGATCGCAAGCTTTGGCGTCGGCACGTCGAATATCTCAACCAGTTTTTGCGCAAGCCTAGTCACGCCGATGTGGCGGACAAGCTCGACATCGCCAGCCGGCTGACGGGTGCCCGCAAAACTTTGGCCGAAGTGGAAGCCGCCTCCTATGTGGAGCAGCTCACCGGCACCCTGGGTGCCGATCCGATCGAGTCCTATTTATAAATCATGGCCATCCACATCGCCCTTCACCACAAGACGCACTACAAGTATGACCGCTTGGTGAACTTGGGCCCGCAGACGATCCGCCTCCGCCCGGCGCCGCACGCCCGCGCGCGGATTCTGAGCTACTCGCTGACCGTCCGGCCGGAGAAACATTTCATCAACTGGGTGCAGGATCCGCAATCCAACTATGCGGCCCGGCTCGTCTTTGACCAGCCCACGCGCGAGTTCTGCGTCGAGGTGGATCTGGTGGCGGAGATGGCGGTGTTCAATCCGTTCGACTTTTTCCTCGAATCGCAGGCCGAGAAATTTCCGTTTGAATACGACCGCGCGCTCGACCACGAACTTGCGCCGTTTCAGCGCAAATGCTGGCTCACGCCGCACTTCACGAAGTATCTGGCCACGATCCGCAAAGATTTTCTCGGCGAGACCAAGCGGCGGACCAAGCAGCAGCGGTTGGAAATGCCGGAGAGCGAAAAGCCCCGCTCGATTGATTTCCTCGTCGCGGTCAACCAACGCCTCTGGCAGGACATCAAATACACCATCCGCCTCGAACCCGGCGTGCAGACGCCGGAAGAGTCGCTGGAAAAGATGAGCGGCTCGTGCCGCGACTCCGCGTGGTTGCTTTGCCAGTTGTTCCGGCATTGCGGCCTCGCGTCGCGTTTCGTCAGCGGCTACCTGATCCAACTCAAGGCAGACGTGAAAGCCCTCGACGGCCCGAGCGGCGCGGAAAAAGATTTCACCGACCTGCACGCGTGGACGGAAGTTTATCTGCCTGGCGGCGGCTGGATCGGGCTTGATCCCACTTCCGGTTTGTTCGCTGGCGAAGGTCATATTCCACTCGCCTGCACGCCCGATCCCTCGAGCGCGTCGCCGATCAGCGGTGGCGTGGACGAATGCGAATGTGAATTCGCCTTCGACATGACCGTGAAGCGTGTCTTTGAATCGCCACGCGTCACCAAGCCCTACACCGAGGAGCAATGGAAACGTATTGAAGTCCTCGGCCACAAGATTGACGTGGATCTGAAAAAGAACGACGTGCGCCTCACCATGGGCGGCGAGCCGACGTTCGTTTCCATCGATGATCCCGACGGCCCGGAATGGAATTTCACCGCGGTCTCGCACAAGAAGCGGGTGCTTTCTGGCAACCTCATTAAGCGGCTGCGCGAAAAATTCGCGCCCGGTTCGCTGCTGCATTACGGCCAGGGCAAGTGGTATCCCGGCGAACCGCTGCCGCGTTACGCGCTCGCCGCCTACTGGCGCAAGGATGGCGTGCCGATCTGGAAAGACGACTTGCTCATCGCCGACGAGTCCAAGAACTACGGTCACGGCCCGAAGGAGGCGAAGGAACTCCTGACACGCCTCGCCCGGCTGATAGGCGCTGATCCGGGCCATCTGCTGCCCGCTTACGAGGACGCATTCTACTATACGTGGAAGGAACGCCGCCTGCCGGTGAATGTGACGCCCGAAAAAACCAATCTCAAGAACAAGCTAGAACGCGAACGCATCGCGCGAATTTTTCAGCAGGGCCTGGACTCGGTGGTCGGCTATTCGCTGCCAATCAAGCGGGCTGATCCCGGCTGGCAGTCAGGAAAATGGTTTTTGCGCGATGACGAAACGCTTTGGTTGATTCCTGGTGATTCGCCGATGGGCCTGCGTCTGCCGCTCGATTCTATTCCGTGGGTGGCTGAGAAAGATTTCCCGTGGCTGCACCAGCAGGATCCGTCACAGCCTGATCTGCCGGAACTGCCCAAGGATTTTCCGTACCGCCCGCGCTTCGCCGCCGGTGCGCCCGGCGCGCGTCATAGTGGAGATGCGTCGGAAGATCCGTATGATCCCACTCGCCGACCGGCCGCAGGCCAAAGCGCGCCGTGGATCATCCGCTCGGCCTTGTGCGTCCAGCCGCGTGAGGGTCGGTTGCACATTTTCATGCCGCCCGTGGAAAAGTCGGAAGATTATCTCGACCTCATCGCGGGTATTGAATCCATCGCTGCGGAAACTGGTTTGCCGGTCGTCATCGAAGGCGAAACTCCACCCAAAGATCCGCGCATCAACAAGCTTGCCGTCACGCCTGACCCCGGCGTCATCGAGGTCAATATGCACCCCAGCAAATCCTGGGATGAACTCGTCGAGCGCACGACTGTGCTTTACGAGGAAGCGCGCCAGACGCGGTTAGGCACGGAAAAGTTCATGCTCGACGGCCGCCACACTGGCACCGGCGGCGGCAACCACATCATCATCGGCGGGGCGACGCCGACGGATTCTCCCGTTCTGCGCCGGCCTGATCTGCTGCGCTCGTTGCTGGCCTACTGGCAGAATCATCCGTCGTTGAGCTGGATGTTCAGCGGCTTGTTTGTCGGTCCGACGTCGCAGGCGCCGCGCATTGACGAGGCGCGGAACGACTCGCTTTACGAACTCGAAGTTGCGTTCAAGGAAATGGACCGGCAGATCGCCAAGTCGGGCGCGACTCCGATGCCGTGGTTGGTGGACCGCCTGTTCCGCAATCTGCTGATTGATTCCAGCGGCAACACGCATCGCGCCGAGTTCAGCATTGATAAACTTTACGCGCCGGACTCCAGCACCGGCCGGCTGGGCTTGGTTGAGCTGCGCGCGTTTGAAATGCCGCCGGATGCGCGCATGAGCCTGGCGCAGCATCTTCTGCTGCGCGGACTGGTCTCCAAGTTCTGGCAGAAGCCGTACAACAACGAACTCGTGCGCTGGGGAACGGACATTCACGACCGCTGGATGCTGCCGCACTTTTGCCAGACGGATTTCCAGGACGTCATCAACGATCTGCGGGCGGCGGGTTATCCGTTTGAGTTCGACTGGTTCGCGCCGCATTTCGAGTTTCGCTTCCCGCGCATCGGCGATCTCGAGCAGCGAGATGTGCAAATCGAACTCCGCACCGCCTTGGAGCCGTGGCATGTCCTCGGCGAAGAAGCGGGCGGTGGTGGCACGGTGCGCTATGTGGACAGCTCGCTCGAACGTCTGCAAGTCAAGGCGCGCGGACTCACGGGCGACCGCTTTGCCATCACCTGCAACGGTCACCGCGTCCCGCTGCATCCGACCGGCACCAATGGTGAAGGCGTGGCCGGCGTCCGCTACCGCGCGTGGCAGCCGCCGAGTTGTTTGCAGCCCACGATTCCTTCACATGCGCCGTTGCGGTTTGATTTGTACGACACTTGGAACCAGCGCAACCTCGGCGGCTGCACTTATCACGTCGCGCATCCCGGTGGGCTCAGTTCGGAAAAATTTCCGGTGAACAGCTACGAAGCCGAGAGCCGCCGCCTCGCGCGTTTCTTCCGCCACGTCCACACGCCGGGCCAAAAGGAAATTCCCGCGGCTCCCGTGAACCAGGATTTTCCGTTCACGCTAGATTTGAGAAAAGTCTAGGCCGTAATAGCGCTCAAAAATGTTCGCCTGCCAAAGCGATTCTACGCTTCCTGCGGTAAGAAATTTTGAAGGCAGTGCCGGGCGTCAGGGTGGTGACGCAGGACTGATCCTGAACTGCGAAGTGGGGCCGCGTCGCCAAGGTAGCGCAGGTTTCCCATCGGGCACGCGTTCGCGTGGACGAGCGCGTGAAATCGTCCCACGCCCCTCAAGTTGGAAACCTGCGATACGCCGGCTGGAAGTCCGCGCTAGGGTGCCAGTCCGAAACCTGCTGCGGAGCTCGGACTAACATCAAGCGATTACCTGGAAGCGGGGAGACTATTTGGAGGTGTAAAAGATCTCACGTTTCAAAGGCAAGACAGCTTTCTACCGCTACTCACGGCAGAAAGCCGCCTAGCCCCCCACCTCCTTGGCGTCTGATTGATCGCTGTTGCAGCAATCTCGCGTCAATGGCGAACCCATCGACAGAGTCAGATCATGGCAGAATATCGAGCAACGACCATACCGTGATCTGGGTAGAGAGGCGGAGTTTTAATGCGGACGATTACTAAATGATTGACCTAGGGCTGAATAAGATTGTTGCGTACCGCGTAGCGAACCAAATCGGCCATGCCGTGCAACTGGAGTTTACTCAGGATGTTTTTTCGGTGGGTTTCCACAGTGCCGGTGCTGATGCCCAGGGTGTCGGCGGTTTCCTTGTTGCTTTTCCCCTCGGCGAGCAACTGAACGATCTGGCGTTCGCGGGGTGTCAGCCGGAAGCGGTAAGTTTCTCCTGATCTGGCAGTGGTCGGGGATTCCTGACTTTGCCGGTTTACGTAGGCTGCGATTTTGAGCGAGAGAAAACTCTGGCCGGCGGCCAACGTCTCGATCGCCTTGGGAAGCAATTCGGCCGCGTCGCTTTTCAGGAGGTAACCTTTGGCCCCGGCCTGGAGGACTTCTTCCGCCAGCGCTTCCGAATCGTGCATGCTGAGGATCAGCACCTTGGTCTTGGGCGAGCGGGCTTTCAAGATGCGGGTGGTGTCCAGGCCGTTCAATCCGGGCATCGAAATGTCCAGCACGGCGATGTCCGGCTTGAGCTTGCGCGCCAGTTCAATCAAGGTGCGGCCATTGTCGGTTTCGCCGCACAGCGCCCAGGTCGGTTGACTTTCGATCACGGCCTTGATGCCCTGGCGGATCATGCTGTGATCGTCGGCGATGATGATTTGGATTTTTTTCATGCGGCATGGTTCGCCGGACTGGGCTGGGCGCTGGCGGGAGCTTCCGCAGCAAGGGGCACGGAGGCAAGAACCGTGACGCCCTCGGAGTCCCATTCCACATTCAGCGTGCCGCCAACCAGGATCATCCGCTCCTTCATCGCGGCCATGCCCACGCCGGAGTTGCGCAGAAGTTTGGTGTCGGTTTTGGTGAGCGGCTCGGGGAATCCGTGTCCGAAATCTTGAATCTCCACCCGCACTTCATTCGGCTCGCGGACCAGCCGGATGTGGACCTCCTCGGTGCCCGAATGGCGAACCGCGTTGGAGATGCTTTCCTGGATGACGCGGAACAAGGTTAATTCAATCGTGCGCGGCAGTCTGCCTTCATAACCTTCGTGGTTGACCACGACCTTGATTGGGCTGCGGCGTGTCACCCCGAACGCAAAATCCAGGAGCGCGTCCACCAGACCGAATTCCTCGAGCACGGGTGGGTGGAGGACGTAGGTGAGGGTCCTGATTTCTTGAATCGCCTGATCCAGCAGTTGCCGGCTTTCGGCCTGCAATTTGTCGTGGGGGTGGGTGGCCTGATCTCCCGGCAGCCGGGTGAGATTTATTTTCAGGGCCGCCAGATGTTGCGCCGTGGTGTCGTGCAGTTCCCGGGCGATGCGCCGACGTTCTTCCTCCTCGGCATGGAGCAGTTGGGCCACGAGTTTCTGGCGGTCGGCGTCGGCCTGTTTGCGGTTGGAGATGTTCTGCACAATGCCCGCGAGCACGACCGGTTTGCCGTCGGCGTCGCGGCGAACTTGTCCGTGATGGGCCACCCACAAGGGGTTTTTACCCGGGCGGACAATCCGATATTCCACCATGAAGGGGGTCAGTTTTTCAACGGAACTTTTCATGACCGAAATGACCTGGTCCACATCTTCCGGGTGAACCAGTTGGGCCAATGCGCCGGGAAATGTCGTCGTTTCGGGCGCGCCAAAAAAGCCGATGCTTTCGACTGACCAGGACAAGGCGTTGGTCTGGACGTTCCATTCCCACACGCCCATGTTGGAGGCCGAGAGGGCGAGTTTCAGCTGGCGTTCGCTTTCAATGAGGGTCCGGTTCTGCCGGTCAATCTCCGCGAGCATCTGGTTGAAGGCGGCGACCAGCGCGCCGATTTCGTAAGAGGAGTCTGGGGGGAACCGGACGCTGTAGTCCTTGTGCGCCGTAATGTGGTTGGCCGCCTCGGCGAGCTTCGCAATCGGATCAGACACCAGGCGTTGCAGGCGCGTGGCCAGCAGGCTTGCGACGCCGGTGAGGCCGATCAGGGAGACAAGGGCAATGCCCAGAAAAGTGTTTGAACGGGCGACCTGTTGTTTCAAATTCGCGATGATGACGATCGAGCCCACGGCGTCGTCGCCGAACCTGACCTTGCGTTTAAGAACCAATCGCCCTTTTTCAAAGCGTTGATCCACCAGATCACTCCACGCCGAGGGGGATTCAGGCGGTTGGCCCATCAGGTCGAAATAAACGAACGGCCGGCCATCGCCAAGGTACAGGCAGGCAAAATCTATTTCGCTGCGCACGCGCAGCGAATTCAGTGTCTCCTCGGCGTCGCGCCGGTTTTGGAAGGCCAGCGCGGCTGAGCTGTTGGCGGCGGTGATTTCGGCAATGGTGCCGACTTGTGAAACCAGGTTTTGTCGTGAGTTGATCATGTCATAAACCAGCACTGCGACGGTGCCGAGCACCAGCACCACGAGGCTCGTGCTGAGAATGACCAGCGTCAGCTTCCATTTGATTTGATTGAAGGCGGGCAGGAACATCGCGCTAGTTCCGGTTCACGGGCGGGGCGTTGGTGGAATCGCCGCCGAGCGGGCGCTGGCTTTGATCGAGGCGGGTCAGGCGCGAGCTGAATTGCAGCCCCGCCTGGCGCGCGGCTCGCAGATTGATCCGCAGGTCAATGGTGTCGTTGGTTTTTACCATGGTGATCATCCCGCGAGTTTCAAAGCCATTCATGTCACCCACGGTCAGGATGGGTCTGCCCTGCAAGGCTTCAAAGAGGGGGGCGAGTTTTCGGCGCTCGGATTCGCTGATGAAAAGCACCTGGCAGTTGGTGATCTCCTCGATGAAATTAAAGCGGGCGGTTTGCAACCTGCGTCCCTTGACCCGCCGTCCGGCGATCAAATTATCCAGTTCCTTGCCAAACGGATCCTTGCCCAGAACCCCGATGACGATTGGAGCGGTGCTGTTCGTGAATGCGCTGCCCGGCCAATCAACGAGCTTAGTAAAATTATAGAGGAAGGCGGCTTTTAATTTGTATTCTGGTGCCTGGATCTCCTGCGCCCAAGCTGGCAGTCGGGACATGATGACCAGGCCACACAGGGCAAGGCGTGCCATCCACGAGTAAAAGCTCCATGGTCGCAGGGCGGATCGGCGAAAAATGTTAAGCCCTAGAAGCGCCATGTGATTTTTCCATAGACACTGCGTTCGACCTCCCGAACCGGAGTGTTGAGGATTTGCGGTGCGAATTCCGGGTGCTGGTTGTCCAGCAGGTTCAAGCCGGAGATGGAAAATTCCCAGTGATCGTTCGGCCGCCAACCCAGCCGGACATCCGCCGTCACATAGCCGGGAGTTTCCGGATTGTGAAGGGCGTCCACAAAGCGCAGCCCGCAGTCAAACTCGATCTGCCGCGTCAAATCCAACTGCGAGCGCAGGGAAAACTGGTGACGCGGGGCGGCCCCTTCGAAAAACTTTTCGGTTTGTTGATCCAGCCCACCCCCGACGCGGTGCAACTCCGCCTTGAAAAATGTGTAAGCCGTGCGCAGCCGCCAGCAAGCGAGCGGCTGCCATTCGCCGCTGACTTCAACCCCGTAGGTTTCGCCCTTGAGCTGGTTCGCCGAATGGAGCGTGGTGAACACGGGCGGGTTGAAAGCCAGACTCCGGAGATGGTCGTAGGTGTTGTAAAAGGCCGCCGCATCGAGTGAAACCCGGGGGTGGGGCAACAGGCGGTACCCAAGTTCATACGCCAGCAGATTTTCCGACAGGCCGCTTCGATCTCCGAGAATCGTGATGACCGAAGCGCTGGGCGGCTGCGTGGCGACGTTCACCCGCACGTCGTCTTCCGCGCGGGACGGTGTCCGCACGGCGCGGCTGATCGCGCCCCAGAGAGTTTGTTTCTCCGTGGGCATCCAGACCAGCTTGGCACTGGGCTGGTATTCAAATCCGGTGAAGTCATTATGTTCCAGTTTGCAGCCAATCGTGAGATGCAGGCGGTCTTCGACGAGCAGGATTTCATCTTGCAGGAAGGAGTTGAAAAGATTCAGGGTTCGTTCGCTCGGGCTGAAGCTTTGGGCGAAGTCTCCCCGAATTTTGTCGGTCGTGATCCGGTAACCAAGCCCCCAAACAACACGGTTCCAGTTCCGCCAGGTGAAAGAGTGTTGTCCCTCTATGTCAAAGGTGTCGCGTCGTTCGCTCGGCAGGTTGCTTTCGCGTTCGGTGTGATCGTAATAGGACTGCAGCTTGATTTCCGAATTCTCGGAAAGCGTGCGTGTCCAGCGGCCCACCACGTTCGCGCCGGATAAATCGGATTGGAGCCGTTCCACGTTTGCAAAAGGAGCCGTGGCGGTGGGCTGGACGATCGATAGATGTTCGTGACCCTGATAATAATCGCCCTGCAAGGTCAACAAGTCCTGCGCGGTGGCTTCCCAATCAATCCGGAAACCGGTGCGCGACATCCACCAGTCATCCGCTCCGTCACCCCCGTTGGCCAGCGCGGTGTCGTCCCGGTCCGCATGCTTGGCATAAACGCGGTACCAGGCATTGTCCGCCAGTTTGCCGCCGTAGCGGATTTCGCCCGCCCCCCGTTCCTCCGAGCCGCCGCTGGCCGACACCAGCACGCCCTGGGTTTCCTTGGCGCTTTTGCTGATGACATTGATCACGCCATTGACGGCATTCGCGCCCCACACGGTCGCGCCCGGGCCGCGGATGACTTCAATGCGATCCACATCCTCCAGCATCATGTCCTGGGCGTCCCAATAAACGCCGGAGGAAAGCGGGCTGTACACACTGCGGCCATCATTTAACACGAGCAGCTTGTTGGCATATTCGCCGTTGAAACCGCGCGCGCTCACCGCCCAGGTGTGGGAATTGACCTGGCCGACATCCATGCCCGGCACCGTGCGCAGCGCATCGGCAATCGTGGCGAATCCGTTGCGGCGGAGCTCCTCGTTGGGGACGACATAGATGGCTGCGGCTGCGTTGAATCGCGACTCCGGGTATTTGGAAACCGACGTGACGCGCACCCGCATGAGCTGCTCCAAATCAAACTCCGCCAGATCGGGTTCAGGTTTTGGCTGGGCGAGCAGGCAGGCTGAGCCCCCAAGCAAGATTAGCCCCACAATTATTTTCCTCATAACATGCTTTTTTCTCAATGGCGACAAGCGGCTGGCTCAGTTCCTCCGGCTGAAAGGAACGAGCGCGTAATCCTTGATTACAATTTTTCCAAATCTGCGAATGAACAGGAGCATCAGACCTTGAAACGTGGTGGCGGTCGTCAGATACCCCAGCAGCTCGCTCAGCGGAATCCCCGCGCCTCGATACGTCACAAAGAATGGAAACGTGTTGGCGCGATCATAAATCCAATCATGATTCAAACAACAGTGAAAAAATTCCCAGACTGGCATGAACATCCCGGCCATGCCCACGGCCCAGATCCAGAAGGCGGGCGACTGCGTGTAGTCCCGGTAGTTGGTGCTGATGGCATACGCCACCAGTGTGATGGCATACCCGGCCCCGGCCAGCCAATACAGGTAATCCGTGGCGTTGGGGTTGGGAAAAATGAAATAGATCGCGACAAACGCAATTACCACGACCGTAATCACGATGGGGAAAACCCAGCGCAGCCGGGGTTGCTTTTGTTCAAACCAGCGGTCGGGTAGCAAATGCGAGAATAGCGAGAACAGCGTCACCTGAAAAAAACAAAACATCGGATAGAACGCGTATTCCATCGCGGGCATTTCGCTGCCGAGCCAAAGGTGCCGCGTCCAATGCCACCAGCCTTCGCCGCCTTTCGTAATCCAGATCAGATAACCATCGTGCGGCCGGTAATGCCAGGAGCCGGATTCCACCGCCTTGTTTTGCGCCCAGACGCTGACGGGGATGAAACAAGACATGACAAAAAATGTCATGTACCAGGTGAACCGCGCCGAATAATCAGGCCAGGCAAAAAGAATTCCGCCCAGCATGTAAACCAGCGCCGCTCCTTCGTAAGTATAGCCGCGCCGATAAAGCCAACCGCCCAACACCATGCTCGCCAGCGTCAGCAATAGACTCAGCGGAGTGGTGAGACTCAGCCGGCTTTTGGGCCAGAGGGGTTGGTTAATTTTTGCGAGCATTGGAAAATCGTTTCACCATCCGGGAGGTAATGCCCGGATTGCGGCACAGCAATTCCGTTTCATGTTCGCGGCCTTTTTTTCCCTTGAGCCGGGTCAGGATGTGCGTCGGTTCGTGCAGG
>JANPGB010000596.1:0-5236 GCA_031423695.1 Verrucomicrobiota bacterium | reverse complement strand
GCGAAAATCTTCGCCAACGGAACGGAACACAGCCCGATCATCTTCACGTCGGAAACCGACGATCTCGATGACCCGGCCGACCTGCCGTTGTGGCGGCGCGGTCTGTGGGGCGGGATTGTCATCTACGGCAAGAGCGTGTTGAACACCGCCAGCGACGTCGGCGGCAACGCCGCTTCGCCCAAGTACGACATCTTTGAAGGCCTGCCGGACACCCAAGTCAGCGGGCAGTTCGTCAACCGCCTCGGTGGCAACGACGACAACGACAGCTCCGGCGTCTTCCGCTACGTCTCCATCCGCCACGCCGGCACGGTCATCCTGCCCAACAAGGAACTCAACGGCCTGTCACTCGCGGCGGTCGGTCGCGGCACCAAGATTGAAAACGTCGAAGTCTATGGCACCGCCGATGACTCGGTGGAATTCTTCGGTGGCACGGTCAACACGAAGTACATCGCCAGCTTCTTCAGCGACGACGACAACTTCGACATTGACCAGGGTTATCGCGGCAAGAACCAGTTCTGGTTTGTGCTCCAGGCCCCCGACGCAAAGGACAACGGCGGCGAGTGGAATGGCGAACCGAACGGTTTGGGCGTGGGCAATGCTCCCATTGCCAACTTTGAACTCTACAACGCCACCTACATCGGGGCCGGTTCCAATGGCGCGCCGACGCGCGCGCTGATCTCCCGCGTGTATGCGGCGCCGAAAGTGTTCAACAGCATCTTCACCGAATTCGGCGGGGACATCCTGAACATTGACGCCACGTCCGGAAATCATTTCACCAACGGTCTGGCGAAGATTCAGAACAACATCTTCTGGAACCTGGCGATCAACGGCAGCCAGGTCCTCCCGGGCGCCACCACCGCCGGCTACTGGGTCATCACCAACTCGGCCAACAGCAACGACGTGGTCAATCCGCTGCTCACCAGCGTCAGCCGGACCAACTTCCCGGCCTTCAAAATGGATCCGCGCCCACAGGCGGGCAGCCTGGCATTGACCAGCTCCGTGACGGCTCCCAACGATGGCTTCTACACACCCGTCTCCTACAAAGGCGCGTTTAAGGACATCAACTGGGCCTCGGACTGGGGCTTCGCGGCGGAGGTCTGCCTGATGAGCGGCGAAGCCGCCGGCACGCCGTTGCCGCTGGGCACGGTTGTGATTCCGCCGCCGAATCCGGTGATTCTGAGCATCGTTAAAAATGGTGCCAATGTGGACGTCACATTCGTGTCGCAGGGCGGATATAGCTACCAACTCCAGACACGCGCCGATCTTGCCAGCGGTTCCTGGGGCAACACGGGTTCGCCGGTGGTTGGAACGGGCGGCACGATGACGATCAGCGCTCCGCTCAACACGGGTATGGCCTTCTTCCGCGTCAGCGCGAACTAAAGCTCGATCCAAAGCAAAATCGCAGAGGGGAACCGCCAACGGTTCCCCTCCTTTTTTGTACACCGGGCGCGCCAGACCTGTTAATAAATAACAAATTGTAACATTCCCGGTATTGCGCCGGCACTTGGATTAGTGATAAAGACGAAAAGTGTCGGCGCAGGTCCGCGCGGCACCGTCGCCCAAATGAAAAAAATTCCGGCTATGAAAAAAACTGTGTCCAAGAAAATAGCTTCCAAACCCGCCGAGGAAATTTCCGCGCTCTCCGCCCGGGTGAAGGTCTCCGAAAACCACGCCGAAACCACCAAGCGCATCGCACGGCTGGCCAAGCAAAAGCTCAAGACCGCGCGCCGCACCTACAAGCACACTCGGAAGGTGGCCAAACGCGCCCGCAAGGCGGCTGCCAAACTGCGCGAGGTGCTGGCCGCCATGACGAAAAAACTGTCGCCCGCCAAAGCCAGGTCCGGCAAGCCGAAGCAACCTGCCAAAGCTCCGAAGCCGGCAGCCACAGCCAAAAGGGTTGTCGTCCAAAGCAAAAGGCGCCCGGCCAAAAAACCGGCGGCGTCGCCGGAGAAAAAAAGTTCCACCGCCCGGCGTCCCGCCTTTTCTGTCGTGAAAAAAAAGCGGCACAACAAACGGGCGGTTCGCCAGGTTCCTCCGTCGGAAAGCGCTGCTTCAGCACCGGACACGGTTGCTTCCAATGAAGGAGGTTCAGCCGCGTCGGTTTCCAGTGAATTTTCCTCTCCGGCAGGTGCTGGAGGAAGTGCGGCAGATTTTCAAAATTCTTAGCCCCGGGAGAAATCCGGAAAGTAGGACGGCTTCAAATAGTCTCCAGGGTTTCGCGTTCTTGGGCAGGCTGAGTGACGGGTGAAATATTCGCTTCGGCCCAGAAACTGTCGGCCCGCCGCTGGTTGGCGACGTGCTCTTTGCGCCCGACCAACTGCTTCAAAGGATCGGCAAGCCAGGCCGGGTTTGGGGTTGTTTTGGTTTTTATCTTTTGCCAG
Source organism: Verrucomicrobiota bacterium (assembly GCA_031423695.1). Taxonomy (GTDB): domain Bacteria; phylum Verrucomicrobiota; class Verrucomicrobiia; order Limisphaerales; family CAIQOK01; genus CAIQOK01. Next base: position 2,855 of record JANPGB010000596.1, on the reverse strand, counting down.
ACAAAGTCCGACCGCGTGCGATCTGCGCACTGGAACAGGGTGGCCATCACCTGATCCATTTCGGCGGCGTTGGTGGTTTCGTCCCCGCAAAGGCCCACCAACAATCCGCGCACGAGCCGTTGGGAATTCGTGGCAGAGAGCAGATTTATCCAAGCTGAAAGCACTGGCTGGTCTTGCCTCGGCGAGGAGGTGGCGATGATCAGCACATCGGCGGCGCGGGCATCCCTGGCAACGGTTTCCCTCAGCGGGCCGATGGAGGGAATGGAATCCAGTTTCCAGAATTGCACAAATGTTCGCTGGTCGCCGACAGCGAGGAGGGCGATTTGATCGGTCAATTGCTTGGCCTGGACGCCCGCTGGGAAATCCGTGTAAAGAACTATCTATTGCAAGCTTTCCGACACTTTGCCGACGCGACTGGTTGTTAAATATGAATTCAAGCGAGCACATGCTCGCAGAGGGGTGTTACATGCGTGTGAAGCTGGAGTTCCAACGAGGTGAAACATTAAGACCGGCTCGGCCAGTGGACCGCCGCTCAATGTCCGATGGCATTGTCACGGCAGACCGTCCCGTAAAGCTGGCCGAGCGGTTTCATGGTGCGTGGAAGCTTCGCGTCGTTGAAGTCTACACCGATCAGGCCGAATTTTTTGGAGTAGCCGAACTGCCACTCAAAGTTGTCGAGCAGCGACCAGTAATAAAAACCGCGCACGTCCACACCCCCGTCAATCGCGCCATGCAGCACGGCGAGATAATTGCGGAGATCGCGTTCGCGAAATTCCTCGTCCGCCGAGGCCGCGCCGTGCTCCGTGATGTAGATCGGCAGTTGAAACTTGCGTTGCAAATAAGGAAGAATTTTCCCCAGCCCCTTCGGATACCGCTCCACCATGTCGTCGCACACGAAACCAAAATCCTTCAGCCGCGTTACCGGCGTGCCGCTGGCGGGAATCATCGCGTTGAAATGATGGAAGCGCACGCGGCCATAGTAATTCAGTCCGATAAACGTGGAGGTGTTGCGCCGTCCGCCGCCGAGAAAGGCGTCGAGAACAAATTTGTTGAACGTGTAATGACAGGTGAGCGCGGTCAGACGATCCCACGGAGAAAATCTTTTGTAGGCGTGGAAGAACGTCCAATTCTTCGCGATGCCGACTTCCGGTTTCCGGCCCGTACGCCCAGCCTGCTGAATGACTCGGCTGGCTTGTGCATGCGCTCGCGCCATGTGAGCGATGACCCGGCGGAACTGGCCGAGCTGCCATTTGCGCTGCGGCGGAAAACCACCCAGCACGTAGGCCAGGCAGGCGTAGGTGTCCGGCTCGTTGAAGGTGTTCCACAAATAAACCCGGTCCTTCAACGCCGCGACCAGTTTGCCCACGTAGTCCACGAAGGCCGCGATGGTCCTCGCGCTCGTCCAGCCGCCGTCGGCGTTGATCCACGGTGGATTGGAAAAATGATGCAGCACCACCATCGGCGTGATGCCGGCCGCGTTGAGGCGGTCAATTTGGTCCACGTAACGCGCGAGTTCGTTCTCGTTGAGCGGTGCGAATGGTGCCGATTGCAGCCGTGACCACTCGATGCCGAAGCGATATGAGTTCACGCCGAGCTTGGACATCCATTCGATGTCTTCCGCGTAGCGATGGTAATTGTCGCAGGCGACGCGGCAATTCGAGCCGTCCTGCGCGGTGAAATTCGTCCACTCGTTTTGGATGTGGCCTTCCACCTGCGTGGTGGCGGTGGCGGTCCCCCACAGAAAGTCGGCGGGAAATGTCAGGATCTTGCCGTCCGTCGGCGGCGGCGCGTTGCTGGTGAAATTCATCGGCAATCCGAAGTCATCCAATGGCAGAAATCAGAGCGGGCCAAGCCGGTCGAAACACTGATCCGGCACGGGAAGGTTTAGGCAACTTTTGAATGGCCAGGTTCCAGTTGGCCGTAATGCACATCCTCCGTCCGGGGCGGATGCACCGCAATTTCCAGCGCTTGAAGCAGCACGGCATCGGCCCGGTTCAGCCAACTGCGGAAGGTCGCGTTGAGAAGTTTTTCCGGCAGTTCAGACAGACGGTCGAGATTGAAACTTTTATCGGTAACACCAAACCCGATCCGCGTGGCATCCAGGGCGTTGATCTGCTGCTCAACGTGATTTTCCACCGGCACGAGGAAGAGCGGCTTGCCGAGATACGCCGCTTCACTGACCGATTCAAAACCGGCGGTGCAGGCGACAAACTTGCATTCACCCATCATCCGCAGAAATTTTTCGCCATCGAGCCGGTGAAATGTCAGCGTGGCGTCGTGTTGCAATTCCGGCGGCGCGTCGGGTTTGTCGTAGAAACAATGCAGGACGGTCTGTGGATTTTTTTTATGCCAGGCGAGAATCTGTTCGGCGTAACCGTGGTTCAGCAGATAGACCAAAACAAAATTTCCGGCGGGGTTGGGCAGCAGTTCAAACAACTGCCGGCGCAGAATCGGCGGACCAACAAAAAGATTCTTTCCCGGGATGTCCGGCGCTTCATATAGCGAGAGCGCCACGCGCGTCGAAGCCGCACCCACCAAGCGGACGAACCATTTCATGCCGAGCTGTTGCAGACGCTTGCCCGGGGCGCGGATGTAAAACGGATGTTCATACATGAACTGATGAGCCACAGACACCACCGGCGGACGACTGCGACACGTCAGCGCGAAAATGCCCGTGAGCGGCTCGAAAAAATTGATGATCACGTCGGGTTGAGTGTCGCGGACAACGGTTTTCAACTGCCGCAATGCGCGCCAGTAGGCGGGAATTCTCCGCACGATGCCAGACAGCGTCGCGGGCAGGTTGACGGTGCGGTTGTTTTTATACGAGAAGTCCAGCGTCGGAATCCGCGTGATGG
>JANPGB010000595.1:0-8103 GCA_031423695.1 Verrucomicrobiota bacterium | reverse complement strand
GGCAATTACGAAGCATTGATCGACTCCCCCAACGTGGACGCGGTTTACGTTCCGCTCCCCACCGGGTTGCGCAAGGAATGGGTGCTGCGCGCGGCCATGGCAGGCAAGCATGTCCTCTGTGAAAAACCCTGCGGCCTGAGCCTGGCGGACGTTCGCGAGATGACGGAAGCTTGCCGGAAAAATAACGTGCAGTTCATGGACGGGGTGATGTTCATGCACAACCCGCGCCTCGCCCGGTTACGCCAGATTTTCGATGACGGCCAGAGCCTCGGCCAGATGAAGCGCATCATGTCCGTCTTCAGTTTTGCCAGTGCCGGGAATTTTCTGGACGCCAACATCCGGGTGAACAGCGAACTGGAGCCGACCGGCTGCCTCGGCGATCTGGGCTGGTATTGCCTGCGCTTTTCGCTCTGGGCGATGAATTGGCGGTTGCCCCGCGAAGTCAGCGGCAGAATTTTGTCTCAACGCGGCAGCCGCCAAGGTTCCGCACCCACGGATTTTTCCGGCGAACTCATTTTCAATGATGACACCTCGGCTGGTTTTTACTGCTCTTTCCTGGCCGAGCATCAGAACTGGGTGCAGGTCAGCGGAGCAAAAGGATATCTGCGCGTCCCGGATTTTGTTCATCCCTTCAATGTTCACGAGCCGGCTTTTGAAGTGAACAAAACCGAACAGCGTGTTCGTTGCTGCGATTGCGGCGTGGAACACAGCGAGAGCCGCGTGATGGCGCAGGACGCGCAGATGTTCCGCAACTTCGCCGATCAGGTCGCCACCGGGAAGCTGAATGAAGACTGGCCGATGTGGGCCTTGAAGACGCAGCAGGCGATGGACGCGTGCTTTGAATCGGCGCGGAATGGCGGGCGGGCTGTTCATCTGACCAGGTAGCACTCCGCGCGCCGCGAGGAGTCAGCGCCGCGTTCAGCGGTGCAATGTTTGGGGTGAAGCCTGTGCGTGGGGCGGGGATTTCCGAATCGCCCGCGCGGGGCAGGCGAGCTGGTCGCAGCGCGACAACCTCTACCAACCTCCCAACTCATTGATTTTTTCCCGTGATTTCCAACTTTCATCTTTCAGCCTCCATCCGCTATGCTTCCGCCGTGCGTTGGCAAAAAATTTCAATCATCGGCGTGGGCTTGCTGGGCGGCTCCATCGGGCTGGCGGTGAAGCAGCGCCGGCTGGCGAAGGAAATCGCCGGCTACGTCCGCCGCGTCGCCAGTTTGAAGGAATGTGAAAAAGCCGGCGCGGTCGATTACGCCACGACGGATCTGCTCGCGGCCGTTTCCGGCGCGGATCTGGTGATCCTTTGCACGCCGCTGGCGCAGATGGCGGCGATTGTCGAACGGATGCGGCCGGCGCTCAAGCGCGGCGCGATTGTCACGGATGTGGGCAGCGTCAAGGCGAGCGTGGTGCGTGACGTGGAATCCCTGGTCAAGTCGGCGGGTGCGCACTTCATCGGCAGTCATCCCATGGCGGGTGGGGAGCAGACTGGCGTACTGGCGGCGCGCAAAGATTTGTTCGAGTGCGCCCTGTGCGTGGTGACGCCGACCAAGAAATCCAATCGGGCCAACCTGCTCAAAGTGGAACAATTCTGGTCGGCGCTCGGGTGCCATATGCTGCGCCTGACGCCCGAATTGCACGACACGCTCGTGAGCCGTTCGAGTCATCTGCCGCATGTGTCGGCCGCCGCGCTGGCGGGGTTCGTTTTGAATCCGGCGCATCCGAAGCACCAGCCGGCGCTGTGTGCGAACGGTTTTCGCGACACCACGCGGATCGCTTCGGGATCGCCGGAGATGTGGCGGGACATCGCACTGGCCAACCGGAAGAATCTGGCCCGCGAACTGGGAGCCTTCGTTCGCGGGTTGCAGAGATTTCAGCAGGCGCTGAAGGCGTCCGATGTCAAAGCCATCGCGAAGTTTTTTGAGACCGCCAAGCAGCGGCGGGATGACTGGTGCGCGTGCTGCGCGTCGCCGTCGCAGGAATAAAAGCACCAAGCTCCAACCTCCAAGCACCAGAGCAGCACCAATGACCAAACTTCAAATTGCAAATGGAAAGGCGGGCCGCCGGATTGATCCTGGTGCAGCCGGGTGTTGGTGCTTCGTGTTGGAAATGGCTCCGGAGCTTGGAGCTTGGAGTTTGGAGCTTTGATGCCGCTTCCCGATCTCATCGAAATCGTCCCGCTCGCCCAACCCGTGCGTGCGGAGATCACCGTGCCTGGTTCCAAGAGCATCACGAACCGCGCGTTGATTCTGGCGGCGCTGGCCGAAGGCGAAGTCACGCTCACGGGCGCGTTGTGGAGCGAAGACACGCAGATCATGACCGAGTGTTTGCAGGAACTCGGCTTCATGGTGGACGTGCGGCCCGATCCGAACGAGGCGTGCAACCGCACGATCACGGTCTACGGCAAGGGCGGCGTGGTTCCGCCCGGCGGCACGGAGTCGCAGCCGATGGAGTTGTTCGTGGGCAACGCGGGCACGGCGGCGCGGTTTCTCGCGGCGTTTGTCTGTCTGGGCAAAGGCGTCTATCGGCTGCACGGTGTGCCGCGCATGCACGAGCGTCCGCAGGCGGCGCTGTTCAAGGCGTTGCGGGAGCTGGGCTATAGGGTGGAGGCGGAGCAGGGGAATGAAAAGTTGCCGGTGAGGATTTTTGGTGGTGGCGAAACGGAGCGCGGCTCTGTGAGCCGCAGCACGCCGGAAAATCAAAACGCGATTGTGGGTTCCGAACACGTTCAGCCGGGCGAAGCTGCTGCGGGTCACAGACCCGCGCCCCGGCCGCAAAGGCGCTGCACCGTCAGCATCGAACAAAGCTCGCAGTTTGCTTCGGCGCTGTTGTTGTGCTCGAAGACGGGCGGCTGGCAGGTGGAGATCGCGGGGGAGAACGCGGAGGAATCGCCTTACGTGGCAATGACTTCCAAGATGGTCGAAGTGTTTCCGAAACGGGGCGGAACATTTCAAATCGAGCCGGATGCGAGCAGCGGGAGTTATTTTTGGGCGATTGACTGGATTCTATGGGTAACGCGCTTGAACTCTGAAATGGGGCAAGTCACGGTCAAGAATTGGCCTGAAACAGCTTGGCAAATTGATACTGAATATCCGAAATATCGAAACTTTTTGGAAGGCAAAGATGTTCTTTCTCGCAAGACAGATTTGGGCGACAGCATCATGACTGCAATAGTCAAAGCCCCCTTCAATCGAAAACCGCAAACCAATCAGTTTGTTTTCCCTGATAAAAACAAGGCTCGAATAATTGGCCCTTCAAAGCCAATTAAATTTACAGACTTAGGACGCCTTCGCGTTCAAGAAACGGAACGAGTCTTTGCGCTAAAGAGCGAATTACTAAAATGCGGGGTTAAAGTGGAGGAGCAGGGGGATGAACTAATTGTTTATCCTGGTATTCGGTCCCCGAGAGAACCCATTGAAACCTACAACGATCATCGTATGGCGATGTGCTTTGCAATTGTGGGGTTGAAAGTGGCCGGGATTAAACTCAAAAATCCCTCATGTGTAAAAAAAACGTTTCCAAATTTTTTCCAAAAGCTTAGTGATTTAGGTGTAACGATTTTGGATGCAAAATCACGGCAGGTTTTGACCCGTGCCGAGTTGTTTGCGGAATAACAGCATGAATGATTATCGGACTAAAATAAATAACCCAATAAAAGTATGAAAATTACCATTGACCTTAAAAGTGCGTTGTGCGGATTGGCTATCGGGGTAGTCGCTGTCCTTTCAATTGGAGCGGGAACGTCGTCAAACCCAGCCGGCAAATACAAGATCGTTACTGGAATTTCCGAAGGCAAAGGCTATGCAATAATGGTAGATACGCAAACCGGACAGGCTTGGGGGTATAATTATGATTCTTCTACAATGTCTCTGAGTGGCAAAGACTCATTCCAGTGTCCACGAGACAATGCAATTATGTTTTGGAAAGAAAAGTGAACAACAGGATAACTCGGCGCTTGTATGCACTGCTTGATTTAATGCAAGGTTACCGCACTGAAAATTATACGTTGAGGTAATGTGAGTACGTCTCGGCAGAGCGCCGCTGACTGAATAATTTGCTGCGCTCTGCCGAGACGCAGCCACGGAAAATCAAATTTGAAACATCCCATTGTCATCGCGATTGACGGCACCAGCGCCAGCGGCAAGAGCACCAACGCCAAGCTCGTGGCCAAGGCGATCGGGTTCATTTATGTGGACACCGGGGCCATGTACCGCACGCTGGCTTGGTATTGCCACAAAAACAAAATCAACGTGGACGATCCCAAGGTCGTCGCCGCGACCTGCCGCAAGTGGAAGGTGTCGCTGGAGGTTGTAAACCATCAGGTGCATCTGCTCGTGGACGGCTATTATCCCGCCAAAGAAATCCGCACCGCGGAGACCAGCGCCGCCGTGTCGCACGTGGCGGCCATTCCGAAAGTGCGCGACTGGATGAAGAAAACGCAGCGCGATTGCATCAAGTTCGGCAACCTCGTCATGGAAGGCCGCGATATCGGCACGAATGTTTTTCCGGAAACCGATTACAAGTTTTACCTCGACGCGAAACTGGAGGAGCGTTCGCGCCGTCGCTCCGCCGACGGGGTGGAGGAAAATCTCGCCGCGCGCGACCAGCGCGACAGCCAGCGCGCCGCCGCGCCGCTGATGATCGCGCTCGGGGCGAAGGTCATCAATAATTCCCACATGACCTCGGAGCAAACCAGTGGGCTGATCATTGCGGACCTCAGGCAACGGCTGCCCGAGCAGAAATGAAAGCTCCAAGCTCCAACTTCCAAGCTCCAGTGAAATTTCAAACTCCAAGCTTCAATCCCGGCCTGCGCACTTGTTTGGAGCTTGAAGTTTGGAGCTTCTCTGGATGTTGGAGCTTGGGGCTTGGAGCTTTTTCCCTGACGCCATGAGTCCCGGCATGAATCCAGTTTACTACGCCGGCTGGAGTTTTTTCCGGCTGATGTATGCGACCTATTTTCGCTGGCGGGTGTACAATCCGGAACGCGTGCCGTTGACCGGGCCGGTCATCCTTGCCTCCAATCATGCCAGCTTTCTGGATCCGCCGCTGGTTGGCTCGGGCGTGCCTCGCGGCATCAACTATCTGGGGCGCGAAAGTCTGTTCCGCCAACCGTTTGTCGGCTGGCTGTTCCGCCAGTGGAACTCCATTCCCGTGGACCGTGACGGCGGCGGCGCGGCGGGCTTGAAGGCGATTCTGGAGCGGCTGCTGGATGGCGGCGCGATCATTTTGTTCCCCGAAGGCACGCGCACGAAGGACGGCAAACTGCAGCCCGCGCGCTCGGGCATCGGACTGACCGTGATCAAATCCAATGCGGTGGTGGTGCCGGCGCGGGTGTTCAACACGTTCGAGTGCTACAACCGGAAATGGAAATTTCACATGCCGCTCCGTCTGTCGGTGAAGTACGGCAAACCACTGAACTTTGACCGCCTGCGCGCCGAGGCGAAAACCTGCTCGAAGGCGCGGCTGAAAAAAATCTACCAGGAGGTTGCCGACGAGATCATGGCGGCGATTGCGAAGCTCGAGCCGTGCGTGGACAAGGAAACGTTTCCGTAACCTGAAAAGCGGAAGGCGGAAAGCGGGAAGGCAGAAACAATTTCAATTCAGCGTGGATTGGCAGTTCTCTGTTTCCGCTTTCCCGCTTTCCGACTTCCGCTTTTTCCTAAATCCCCAGGTTCGACAGCGTCTGGCTGACGGCATTGACGACCTGCACCAGCTTGGGGTGGGATTTTTCGAACCCGGTGACGGACGACGCCAGGCCCTTCAGTGAAAGCTCCAACAGTTCCGGGTTCTGTTCCGAACGTGTGGCTTCGTGGGCGGACATTTCCGTGAAGCCCGCGATGCTGCGCGCCTCCTCGTCGTGCGTCTGGGACAGCGTGGCCACTTCGGATTTCAGCGTGGCCAGCAGGTCCTGGAGTTCACGTTTTTTTTCGTCGCTGACGGAACCGGAATCCCGGAGCCTCGCCTCAATTTTGTTGATGGTGTCTTCGATCATAAGTTCCTGGAGGCAACGTAGCAGAACATTTTCCCGGAGTCACCCCTGCAAAAGCGGGGCGACGGATTTCCAGAGGGCGGAGGCAATCTCCGCGATGCTGCCGCTGGCATCGAGCTTGTGGACGCGCCCCGGCTCAGCGGCGGCCAGGGCTTCGTAGCCCCGGGCCACCCGCTCGAAGAAGCTCCGGTCCGCCTCCTCAATCCGGTCCCGCACGAAGGGCATGGTGGACTGGCGGGCGGCCAGGCGTTCGGCGCTGATGTCGGGCGGCACTTGCAGCAGCAGCGTCAAATCCGGGCGCGTGTCCCCGACGGCCACGTCGATGATCGCTTTGACCATCTGCAAATCCAGCTGCCGGCCGTAGCCCTGATACGCCGTGGTCGAATCGTAAAAGCGGTCGCACAGAATGATTTCACCTTTGGCCAGGGCTGGGCGGATGACTTCGCGGACGATCTGCGCGCGGCTGGCGTTCATCAACAGCAGCTCGGCCTCGGCGGTCATGGCGTGGTTGTGCAGGCTATGCTTGAGCGTGTGGCGGATCTCTTCTCCGATGGGCGTGCGGCCGGGTTCGCGCAATGTTCGCACGGTGCGGTCGAGGGCGCGCAGCCTTTCGGCGAGCAGGGAAACCTGCGTGGACTTGCCGCAGCCTTCCGTGCCTTCGAAGGTGATAAAGAGACCTTTCATTGTGGATCGTCGTGGAACATTCAACATTCAACTCTCAACGTCTGCGCGCCCGACCAACTTCGATGTTCGGCGTTGAATGTTGAATGTTTTTTCAAATCTTTTTCAGCTTCGGTCCTTTGGGTGAATCTTCGATGACCCAGCCTTTGGCTTTCAATTCCTCGCGGATGGCGTCGGAGCGTTTGAAATCCTTCGACTGCTTGGCGGCGGTGCGGGCGTCGGCAAGCGCCAGTATCTCTGCCGGGATTTCGGCCTCCGTCTTGGAACCGATGCCGAGGACGGCATCCACCTTTTCCCAGACGGACAAGGCGGCAGTAGCGGCGGCAGCGTTCAAGGAATTTTCTCCCAGGCGCTTGTTGGTTTCCCGCACCCAATCAAACACCGCGCCCCACGCGCCGGAAATGTTCAGGTCGAGGTCGAGGGCGGCGGTAAAGTGTTCAACCAAATGGGTAGGGCTGACCTGCTGGTCAGCCTGGTCGCGCAGCAGCGCGTCCCTACCGATTTCCCGCAGCTTGCCGACACATTCGTCAATGCGTCCAAGGGCCGCGCGTGCGCCCGCCAACCCTTCCAGCGTGAAATTGAACGTCTCCCGATAATGCGCCGTGAGCAGGAGATAACGCACTTCGCGCCCCGTGAAACCTTTGGCCACCAGATCGCGCAGCGTGAAATAGTTTCCCAGTGACTTGCTCATTTTCTTGCCTTCGACCAGCAGATGCGCGCCGTGCAGCCAGTGTTTGACGAACGGCTTGCCGGTCGCGCCTTCGCTCTGCGCGATTTCGTCCTCGTGATGCGGGAACTTCAAATCCTCGCCGCCGAGATGCAGGTCAAAGCTTTCGCCCAGCACTTTCATGCTCATGGCGGAACACTCGATGTGCCAGCCGGGCCGGCCTTCGCCAAACGGACTGGGCCAGAAGACGTCGCCGTCGTCCGGCACGCGCTTTTTCCAGAGGGCAAAGTCAGCGACGGATTCCTTTTCGTATTCGTCGGAGGCGACGCGTTCGCCGGCGCGCATCTCGTCGAAGTTCAGCTTCAGCAACTGGCCATAGACGCAGCCGCAGCCTTGATACTTGGAGATGGAAAAATAAACCGAGCCGTCCGCCGCCTGATAGGCGATGCCGCGCGCGATGAGTTTTTGAATCAGCGCGATGATCTCGGCGATGTATTCCGTAGCGCGTGGCTTGTGGTGCGGTTCGCGGCAGCCCAGCGCGCGCAGGTCGTCGAGGAAAGCGGCCTCGTATTTGCCGGTGAACTCACGGAGGGTGGTTTTGTTTTCGCGGACGCGCTTGATGATCTTGTCTTCCACGTCGGTGATGTTCATGACGTGGTTGACGGCGTAGCCCTTGAATTCCAGGTAACGCCGGACGAGGTCGGCGAAGACGAAGGTGCGCCAGTTGCCGATGTGGGCGAAGTCATAGACCGTCGGCCCGCAGCAGTACATG
>JANPGB010000594.1:0-7693 GCA_031423695.1 Verrucomicrobiota bacterium | reverse complement strand
GGACGCGGTGGAACGCGTCCCTACCAATTTAGAAGAGGCAGGAGTCTTAGAAAATGACGCCTCCTCATCCCAGCACTCTCCTCCGTTGAGGGAGGCGAGGAAGAAAAAGGATTCGGGCAGACTGATCTTCTTCATCGCTTCACCTTTGCAATCACACGGATGTTTTCGATCCGCATGGTTTTGTCCACTGCCTTGCACATGTCGTAAAGCGTCAACGCCGCCACGCTTGCGCCGGCCAAGGCTTCCATCTCCACGCCGGTCTGTGCCGAGGTCTCGGCCGCGCAGGTGACTTCAATCGCATTGCGCCGCAGCTTGAAGTTGACCTCGACATGGCTCAACGCGAGCGGATGACACAGCGGAATCAGTTCACTCGTCCGCTTGGCACCTTGAACCCCCGCGATGTTGGCGACCGTCAGCACATCCCCCTTGGGCAACGCCTTGGCGCGCAGCGCGCGGATGGTGGTGGGTTGGCAGATCAGCCGCGCCGAAGCCACGGCGCGGCGTTGCTGGACCGGTTTCGCGCTGACGTTGACCATGCGGGCCGAGCCGTGTTCGTCGAGATGCGAAAAGGTTTTTTGCTTTCGTGTCATTTCGTGTGTTTCGTGGTTCAAGAAAATGTCGGGACAAATTCGACGGACGTTCCCGCAGACAGGCTGGCGCAATCGGCCGGAACGCGAACCAGCGCGTTCGCCGTGGCCAGCGAGGTCAAGTCGCCGGAACTGCTCCACGGCAGCGGCGTCAGTTGCGAGGTTCCCGTCCGCCAATCCACCCGGGCGGGCCAGAAGGTTTCGCGGCCGTTGCGCCCGGATTCCAGTTTTACGGCCAGCGTGCCTTGTTGGAACAGTGGTTTGGCCAAAGCTCCGCTGAACCGTTCCAGCGCGACGCGGACAAACAGGTTCAGACAGACAAAATGCGCGAGCGGATTGCCGGGCAGCCCGAAGGCGATCTGGTTTCCCCGCCGCGCCACGATCAGCGGTTTGCCGGGACGCAGGCTGGTTTTGCTGACGAGAATCTCAAAACCAAAATGTTCCAGCAGGCTGCGGGTGAAATCGTGTTCCCCCACGCTCGCGCCGCCGGAGACGAGCAGAAGATCGGCGGCTGGGAGTTTGGAGTTTGCAGATTGGAGTTTCGCCTTGGCCACCGCTTCGTCTTCTGGCAGGCGGATATGTTCCAGTTCGGTCTGCCACGGTTTTAAAAACGCACGGATCAGGATGGAATTGGAATCCCGGATTTGGCCAGGCTGCGGCGTCCGCTCCGGCGGGACGATTTCATTTCCCGTAGCCAGATGTAGCACGCGTGGAACCCTTGTCACCATGGGGGTTGCCTGGCCGACGCTGGCGAGCAGCGCCAGCGTGCCGGATTGCAGCGTGGTGCCGGATTCGACCAGCACCTTTCCGGCAAGGGCGTCTTCGCCGCGAAAACGGATGTTGTCTGACTTGCTGCGCAGAGTAATGCGGATGGTTTTGCCGTCCGCCTGCACATCCTCTTTCATCACCACCTGCAGATGCTCGCCGGGCAGTGCGCCGCCGGTGGAGATGCGGATGGTCTCGCCGCGCTCAAGCGGGCGCGGCTTCCAATCGCCGGCGCGAATTTCGTCAATGATCTGAAACTCCGAACTGGTGTCGTCGAGTCGCACCGCGTAACCGTCCACTGCCGAGCGGTCAAACGGCGGCTGGTCTTCCGGCGCGCGCACCGGTTCGCGCAGCACGCGGCCAGTGGCATTTTCCAGCAACACTTGTGCGGCGGTGAGCGGCTGGGCCAGTTGGTTTAGCAGCGCGATGACTTCATTGGCGCTGGCGGCGGCAGTTTGAATTTCCGTGCTCAAGATTGTTTCAAAGCCGCCAGTTCAGCGTGGCTCAAGGCGCGGCGTTTCCAGATCGGCACGTCCTGTTTGAGGCGGTTCATGAATTCCGTGAGCATGGCAAACGCCTCGGCGCGATGTCGAGCGGTGACGATCAGGTGGATGGCCGCTTCACCGACCGGCACAATGCCGACGCGATGCGTCACGCGGGCGGACAGACAAGGGTGACGCTGGCTCAGTTCGGTGATGATGGCGCGCATGACCTGTTCGGCCATCGGCGAATAGGCTTCGTATTCCAGCGCGGCGATGGGGCGGCCATTTTCCTCGCCGCGCACGAGGCCGGAGAATTCCGCAACCGCGCCAGTGCTGGCCGATGGCGGCGGGGTTTTTTCGGCCAGGCGTTCCGACGTGATGTGAATTTCAATTTCCACTCAGTTAATGAAAGCAGTCTCACGCAAAGGACGCAAAGGACGCAAAGGAAAAAACATTGCCGAACTTTGCGTTTGGCGAGCGACCGTCGGTCTGGAATCGTAGCGGCAGGCATCCTGCCTGCCGTAGAGCCGTGGCTTCTAGCCCGGCGGAAATGGCGTGGTAGTCGGGAAGGTGTGTCCAAACAGGCGCGCTTACGCTGTGCGAACGGTTTTTCCGGGCGGCAAGATGCCCGCCCTCTACGGCAGGCAGGATGCCTGCCGCTACAATCATCCGCCGGACACCGGCGGGATCAACGCCACTTCATCGGTGTCAGTGAAGCGGGTTTGCGCGTCGGCGTATTCGCCGTTGCGGGCGAGGCGCGTGGTGGGGCGAAACTTTTCCAATGCCGGTTGCGCGGCGATGAGAGTGCGCCAGAGTCCGTCGGCGTCGAGGCTTTCGGGAATTCGCAATTCCAATTCAGCCACGCCGGTCGCGTCTTTGAGATGGGCGAAGAGGAGCACGCGCATGATTATTTTCCGGTCAGCAGGAGTTTAGCGGCGGCCAGCCACAAGACAACCGCCAAGACGCGGCGAAACGCCGTCAGACTCCAGCGTTTGACGCTGAAATGAGTGCCGACGAGCGCGGCGGCCACGGCGATCACGGGCGCGGCGACATAAGCCGGCTCCCACAGGAGGGCCTTCGGACCGAGGCCGATCAGACCAGCGACGGAGTTGACGACGATGAACAGGGCGGAAATGCCGCCGGCGGTTTTGGCGGGCGTCCAGCGCAGAAAAATCAGCAGCGGCGTGAGAAAGACTCCGCCGCCAATGCCGGTCAGTCCCGCCAGCAAACCCAGCGCGCCGCCGGTGACGAGGGCGAGCGGCACATTTAACGGGCGCGGGGTTTCAATGTCCTGCGCGCGCCGGCCCCAGCCGAGCAGCCAGCCCGCGAGGAGCAGCGTTGCGCCCAATACAAACGCATAGGCCCGGCCTTCGAGCTGCATCCGGCTGCCGAGCCACGCCAGGGGAATGGAAGCGATGGCGAGCGGGGTAAAAATGTTCCGGTCGAAAAAACCCGCCCTGCAAAAACGCCAGAAGGCAATCGAGGCGACGAAGCAGTTGATCCAGAGCGCGCCGGGTTTCGCCAGCGCGGGCGCGACTCCCGCCAGCGCCATCACCGCCAGATAGCCCGTCGCGCCGCCGTGGCCGACGGACGAGTACAGCAAGGCGATGACGCCGATGGCGGCGAGCAGCCAACCGGCCTGGGCCAATGAAAGTTCGGTCACGTCTCAGCCTGATTCTTGGGCTGAGAGTGGAGCCTGGCGCAAGCGGATTCGCACAGACCGATGAAAGTTTCCTCGGCCAGGTTGAGGCGTTTGCCGCGCCAGTGGAGGATCCCCCAGCGGCGCTGCAATTTGCGCCGGCCCAGCGGCAGCGCCACGAGCGAGCCTTCCTCAAGTTCCTGTTTCGCGATCCACGGTGCCAGGATGCTCACCCCGAGGCCGAGCTTCACGAGTTCCTTGGTCGCCTCCATGCTGCCGACCTCGATGACCGTCTTAAGGGTCATGCCTTCACGCCGGAAATAGTCCTCGATCAGTCCGAAGGTGACGCTGCGTTTGCTGTAGAGGATGTGGTTCTCGCGCGCAATTTCCGAACGCTCGACGTGTCCGGCCTTGGCCCACGGATGCAGCGGCGAAACCAGGAACTGCAGCTCGTCGGTGAACAGCGGATGAAATTCCAATTGCGGTTCCTTTTCCGCCTCCAGGGACAGTGCGAGGTCGATGCGCGGCTGCAGCAGCGCGGCGACGAGTTGGTGAGTGTCGCCGGTTTCCAGAGCGATGGCATGGTCGGGAAAACTTTCCTTGAACTCGCGCAGCACCGGCGGAATCAGGTGCTGGCAGGCCGTGGTGCTCGCGCCGAGGCGCAGGCGGCCGCGGCCCCATTTGCCAAGCAGCGTGATGGATTCCCGCGCGGTTTCCATCTCACTCAAAATTTTTGTGGAGTGCTGCAGCAGGTGTTCACCGGCCTGCGTCAGCACAACTTTTTTGCCCAGCCTGTCCAAAAGCCGACAACCAATGTCGTTTTCCAGCGCCTTCATGGAATGGCTGATGCCGGATTGCGTGAGGTGCAGTTCGCGCGCGGTCTGCGTGAAACTGCCCGTGCGGGCCAGCACGCAGAAGGCGCGGAGCTGCCGACTGTCGAGCGGAGTGTTCATGTATGAATCTGTTTCATCATCGTCATGGGAAACTTCAACGCAGTCGTTGTGCCAATCCCGCCGCGTTGGCACGGACACGGCTAAAGGGCGGTGGTCGGAACCAAACTGACGTGTCGTGAACGTAAAAAACAAAAATGCGGGCCGGGGTGCGTTGCGGGTGGGCTTTGTGCCGCTGACGGACTGCGCGCCGCTGGTGATGGCGCAGGAGTTGGGGCTGTTTGCCAGGTTCGGACTGCGCGTGACGCTCGAACGCGAGCTGGGCTGGGCGACGGTGCGCGACAAGATTATTTATGGCGAGCTGGACGCCGCGCACGCCCTGGCGGCCATGCCCGTGGCCGCCACGCTCGGGCTGGGCTCGATCGCGTGCCATTGCCAGACGGCGCTGGTGCTGAATTTGAATGGCAACGCCATCACGCTTTCCACGGACCTGTGGAATCGCGGCGTGCGCGATGGCGAAACGCTGCGCACGGAAATCAAACGGTCGCAGCCCAAGAAACCGCTGACCTTCGGCGTGGTCTTTCCGTTTTCCTCGCACCGTCATCTGCTGCGGAAATGGCTCTCGGCGCACGGCATTGATACCGAACGCGACGTGCGGATCGTGGTCGTGCCGCCGCCGCAGATGGCGGCCAATCTCAAGGCGGGCAACCTGGACGGCTTCTGCGCGGGCGAACCGTGGAACTCCGTGGCGGTGCAGTCGCGCGCCGGCTGGTGCGTGGCGACGAGTGCGCAACTGGATGCCGGCCATCCCGAAAAAGTGCTGATGGTGCGGCGGGAATTTGCCGAGCAGCGACCGAACGAGCACGGCGCGCTGATCGCGTCACTCTTGCAGGCCTGTGAATTTTGCGCGGCGCCGGAAAACCATCCGCTGATCGCAGAAACCCTGGCCCGTCCGGAATTTGTCGGCGTGCCGGCGGAAATTTTGCGCCGCGGCCTGGAGGGGCGGTTGGATTTCGGGCGGGAGCACATCCAGGCGGTGCCGGATTTCTGCGTCTTCCATGGGGGCAGCGCGAATGAACCCGCTTATGAGAAGGCCGCGTGGGCGCTCGAACTCGTTCGAGCCAGCGGGCTGTGTTCCCGGCCGGCCGGGCTCGATTTCGCCCTGGCCCGCAAAGTTTTCCGTCCCGACATTTTTGAACAGGCCCTCCGGCTGACTCCTGAAACCACCAAACCAAATCAAAATGAAACTGAACTCAATCCAGAATCCGCACTCGTCTGAACTCTCCCGCCGGGATTTTATCCGGCGCACCGCCAAGGGCGTCACGCTCGCCACGCTGTTGGCCGGATTGCCGAAAGGCTGGACCGGCACCGCCTACGCGAGCGACGCGCCGGAAACCACGGCGCTGAACTTCGGCATGATCGCGCTGACCGACTGTTCGCCGATTGTCATCGCGCATGAAAAGGGGTTGTTCAAAAAGTACGGCATCAGCTCCACCGTGACCAAGGGCGCGAACTGGGCGGCGATCCGCGACAACCTGAGCAGCGGCACCATTCAAGCCACGCACATGCTGATCGGCATGCCGCTGGCCTCGACGATGGGACTGGCCGGTTCGCCGAAGAAGCCGATGATTATTCCGTGGCTGATGAACCGCAACGGCCAGGCCATCACTCTGAAAACCGAGTGGAAGGGCAAGGTTGGCGCGGATCCCAAGGCCATCAAGCCCTTCGTGGATCAGGCCAACAAGCTCGGCGAGCCGCTGACCTTCGCCATGACCTTCCCGCCGGGCACGCACGCGATGTGGATGCGCTATTACCTCGGCGCGGGCGGCATCAATCCCGACCAGGACGTGAGCCTCATCACCGTGCCGCCGCCGCAGATGGTGGCGAACATGAAGATCGGCAAGATGGACGGCTTCTGCGTCGGGGAGCCCTGGAATGCGCGCGCCATCGCCGACGGCATCGGCTACACGTCCGTTTCCACGCAGGACATGTGGAAGGATCACCCGGAAAAAGTCTGCGCGTTCCTCGCCGAGTTTGCGGACAAGAATCCCAAGACCGTCAAGGCCGTGCTCAAGGCGTTGAATGAAGCGAGCGTCTGGCTCGACAACATGGACAACCGCCCCGAGCAATGCGCCCTTGTGAGCAAGCCCACCTACATCAACTGCGACGCCAAGACGATTCTCGGACGGCTCCAGGGCCATTACGATTACGGCGACGGCCGCACCAAGGAAGATCCGAGCTACATGATTTACAGCCAGCGGAACTGCAACTATCCGCAGCTCAAGTATGCCAAGTGGTTTCTCGCGCAGTATCGCCGCTGGGGTCTGGTCACCGGCGCGCCGGACTACGAAGGCATCGCCAAGAAAGTCATGCGTCCGGACATCTACGAAGAGGCGATGAAAGAAATCGGCCACACGCACGGCGGCGCGGACAACAGCGCGGAAACTTTGTTCGATGGCGCGACGTTCGATCCGGCCGGCGATCTCGAGGCGTATGCGAAAAGTTTCGCGGTCAAAAACCTCAAAGGATAATCATGAACTCCGCCGCAGCAAACCGCCGTGAACTTTGGCTTCAGGCCTTGAGCCAGAGTTCGGTCTGGCTCCGCGCCTTGAAGCTCGGGTTCACCGCCGGTTTGCTGCAGGCGGCGGTCAACCAGGGCGACCGCTGGCTGAGCGGCACGGCGGATCACGTCGTTGTCGTCAAAACCATTGTCTCGCCGGTGATCGGCTTCACGCTCGTGCTCGTTTCGGCGGCGGCCACCTGGGTGGAACGCACGCTGGACCAATCCAAACTATGAAAGAAACCAAGTTTAAACTCGACTGGCTCATTCTGCCGCTGCTCGGCCTCGGCGTGGTACTGCTGCTCTGGCAGCTTTCCGCTGCGACGTGGGCCAAGGAGCTGCCCACGCCCCTGAAAACTTGGACGTCCAGCAAGGAATACATTCTCAAGCCGTTTGAAAAGCGCGGCGAAATGGACCAGGGCATCCTGCGGTTCACCTGGTATTCGCTCGTGCTCGTCGCCAAGGGCTACGCCCTGGCGTTGCTCATCGGGACGCCCATCGGATTCTGTCTCGGTCTTTCCAAGACATTTTCCAAGACGTTTGATCCGATCATCCAGGTGCTGCGTCCGGTGTCGCCGCTGGCGTGGCTGCCGTTGGGACTGGTGCTGTTCGTGAGCGCGGGCAGGCAGGCAACCGAGCTGGGCGCGCTGTTCACCATCGCCATCTGTTCGATGTGGCCCACCGTGCTCAACACGGCGGTGGGGGTGCGCGCCATTCCGCAGGACTTTTTGAATGTCGCCAAGGTGCTCAAACTGTCGCGCACCAAGACG
>JANPGB010000593.1:0-5220 GCA_031423695.1 Verrucomicrobiota bacterium | reverse complement strand
GCCGCCTGCTCGCGGGCGCGGTCGGCGGATCCCAGGACTTGCCTCACCGTCCTGATTATATCGTGGATCGTAAAAGGCTTCATGAGCGTGGCGTCGATTTGCGGCGTCTTGAGCCGGCTCGGCTCCTCGTTGGACATCATCCCCCCGGAAACCATCACGACAGGCAGCGCCCGGTGGGCGGCATGCAGTTTCTTGACGAGTCCGAGGCCGGTCAGTCGGCCCATATTGTTGTCGGTGACCAGAAGGTCGTAGCGGTTGCGCTCGAGCGCCTCCCAGGCAATCGCCCCATCTTCGGCGGTGTCCACCTGGTAGCCGGAATGATTCAGTGCTTCCGTGATGAGCTGGCGGGTGTAGGACTCGCCGTCCACCACGAGGATGCGCGGCGGCGGGTTCAACGCTCCGCGAGCCGGCACATCCAAGCCTGGATTGACTGGAAACTGAATGAGTGTATTCATGATTTTTTGAGTGAGACAGGACACTGCCATTGATGGACAAACCTGTTCGCGAACCAAGCGGGGCAACCCTGCCCAGATGCGTCCCTTATTAATCCGTCGATCGGACTTCTCAGGCGGCGAGCTTTTTCCGCAGGCCGACACACACGCAAAAACCCCCACCGAGCATGAGCGCGGTCGTCCCGCCATCCGGAACGCTCGTCAGCAGCTGAGGTCCAGCCAGCGGCGCGGGCGCATGCGGCTTCACGCCAAGGTTGAGCGCCGTATGCTGCCAGGGCCAGAAGTTGGGGTGGCTGCTCAGGTAGACGGTCGTGCGGGTGGAGGTATTAAAAAAGCCGCTTGATCCAAAGGAGTAGGTGCCCATGCCCAGATTCACCGAGAAGGGGGAATCGGTGTTCATCAACCGGGGCGGATTACTCTGAAGGCTTACTGGGATGGCCTGTACAGTTCCGGTGAGCGCCGCAAAAGCGAGGGCCGTCCCACCCATGAATGCCAGCTTCGCAGGGTTCGTTTTATTTTTCATGACAGCAGATTACTCGTGAAGGAGCCGCGGTTGCTATGGGGTGTTTTCCCCATCCCCGTTTTTGCCGGTCCAGCCGGCAACTTGACCGCGTGCGGGACGCTGCCGCCGCCAATGTGCAGCCGTGATTTTCGCTCCCCCCGCCAGGCAGGCGTGCGGGGCGGTCAAACTCCGACGAGCGGATTTACTCCCGTTTGATTGTGGCCGGGCTGGCGGACTAACCCGGAACAATACTTTTGAACCCAAATTGCGCCGCGCGATCGTCCAAGCGCCGGAGTGCCCCGTCCCGCGCACAGCGACCGGGCATGGGCCAAGACCTTGAAATTATTTTCCGCCAACGCGTACTCGAACTGGCTGCGTCCGCTCCGTTGCGGCAGCGCCGGCCGCTTAGGAATTCGGGTTGAAACACGAAATAAACGAACCACCCGAAAAGGGAAACCCAGCGGGACAGGCGCGCCCAGATTTAACCGGGTGAAAGCAGTGCGGCTTTGTTCAGCGGCCGCCAGTACTTGTCGTGTGCTTTGTGTAATTCGTAGCTAATCCTTCTGCATTGGCCCGGCTATGGGGCCTTCGGTCTGGGGGGCGGAGGATTGTTTTCTGATTTTTCCTTCACCGCCGCGATCATCTCCTCCATCCCCTCCTTGATCTCGCTGACCTGGGGATGCACTTCCTTGATGAGATCATGTTCGATCTGGGACAGCTTCTCGATGCGGCGGCCCTGCGCCCGGAGCTGGTCCAAAAGGTCGCTCTGCTTGTTTGAAATACGGCGCATCCACCAAAAGCAGGCACCCCAGCAAACGGTTCCGCCCAAAGTCATCCAGAAGGCAAGGTCATTTCTGTCCATGCAAAACCATACTCCTTAACCCGAAATTTCGGAGCGGTAATAATTCTCCGGACCGGGCTGCCGACCAACGACCGGCAGCAGACTGCTCTGGCAGGTGGGCGGAAATTATTTGCCGAACATTTTCGCCACGATGAAAATGAGAAGGGCGCCGAACAGGCCTCCGCCTCCCAGGAGATAAATCATCGAGTAACCAGCGGCGGCAAACATCGGTGCTGTTAATAGTGCAATTGCAATCATAGTTTTATTTAGTTTGAGGTTTTGGTGGCCCCGCCGCCGCGGGAGAGCGGCGGCGGAGCCGGTTTGTTTACTTACGCATCAGTTGCTTGCTTCCCTTGCGCGCCGAGCCGGCCGGACGGATGCCTCGTCGCAGGATGGCCGGCTTTTCACCGGCGGCTCCGTTCTTCGATCCTTTTTCGTCGCAGGCGCACAAAGCTTCCTGGTTGCTGCCGGCCCGGGCCAGATCGGTGAGCTTCTCGTTCGCGGCCTTTTCTTCGCCGAGGATTTCTTCGAGGAGACCGGCGGCCCGCTCGTTCCCCAGCAGACCGGCCCATTCGTGAAGGCAGCCATAGGACGCCATCTCATAATGTTCGACCTTCTGCGCCGCCGAGATCAGCGCCGCGTTGATGGCCGGGGAGCCTTTGAAGTCGGCGGCGATTTCATCGCCCTCTTCGAGCAAACCTTTGGTGGCTTCGCAGGTTTTGCCCCGGACCTTTTGATCGAAGGCCTGGAAAACCTGTTCGAGCTTGGTCACGTGGCCTTCGGTTTCCTTCAGATGCGCTTGAAATGCCAACTTCAGATCCGAGCAGGTGGCGGCCTTGGCCATCTTGGGCAGGGCTTTGAGGATGCGGCGCTCGGCGTCGTACATGTCCGCCAGTTCATCGAGGAATAGTGCTTTGAGTGTTTTCATTTTGTGTTTGTGTTTGTTTTAAGATGCCCCAGCGGAGGCACCTTTTATGACTGTTTTGATCTGTAGTGCCGCAGCAATAAGTAAATTGGCTTGAGCTTTGGTCAGTTTTTTTCCGGACTGGGCGTTCGCATAATCAATGAATGATTGCAGGGAATCGCCCGCGGCCGCTTTGTTTCCGATCGAGAGAGCATCGAGCGCCGATTTTAATTTCGAGATCAAACTGTTCTCGGTCCCGGCCGCCAGATGCAAACTGTTGATCCGGCCGATCAGATCCTGGATTTGCTCAGTCGCCCCTTTGACATGGAGGGTGAAGGTGCAGGAAGTCCGGTTGCCTGACGCATCAATGGCGGTGCACAGGACGGTGGTGGTGCCGATGGGGAAGGTGGCGCCGGAGGGGGGAAGGCAAACCACTTTGACTCCCGGGCAATTATCGCTGGCCGCCGGTGTCGGGAACACCACCTTCGCGCCGGTGCCGGTGGTCGCTGCGACGACGCGATTCGTCGAACAAAGAATCTGCGGGGGCTCGAGGTCAATCACGACGACCATTTGACTGCAAACGGCGCTGTTGCTGCAGGAATCAACCGCCGTCCAATGGACGATGTTGGTGCCCGTTGGAAATTGTGCGGGCGCGTTGTTGGCGATGCCTGGCGGCTGGCAGCCGCCGCTGACTGAAGGCGCACCCAGATCAACCCCCGTTGCATACGCCTGGCCGGGGTCGGTGGCCACAACCCTGCCCGGAGGGCAAGTCAGGATTACCGGCGCGGCGATCTCACCGATGGACTGGAGGAAGGCCTTCCACATAAGCGCGGACATCTGCACAGCGGCCTGCCGGGCGGGGAGATGGTTTCGATGCGAGGGTTCGTCCGTGACCGAGTCCGACGGCTTGTCTTTGTTCAATCCCAGTGCGGTGGAACTTAAGTAATGGCCGTGGTTGAAACCCGGAAACGGATTGGGATTCTGGCCGATGGCGGGGATCGCCACCGCCGGAATGTGAAATCCGAGCAGGTCAATGGTGCCAATCTCAATCGCGGTGTCCGGGTTGAATACATTTAGAATGCCGGCATTCCCCAGCGAAAAATCGCCATCGCCCAGCCAGATCGTGAAGACATCGCCGCTCTCCAGCAGGTTGAAACGCGTGGAACCCATGAACGTCTGCAAGCCCGGCAGATTGAACTGGGTGAAATCGGCCGGCACCGAGATGATGGTTCCGGGCGGAATCGCCTGACCCACGCTCACGCCGGCCATTACCTCCACATAGTCTGAATGAGCAAAAAAATCCTGGGCCGCATGCATGGCATGACCCAAGTCTTGATAAGCATGATAAGCACGGAGGGCGTTCTGGAGCCGCTGCAATTGGACGACGTGAAGGTTTGAGGAACCCATGACGGCCGCCAGATTCCGGTCGCACGCACAGGACGGATCAAAATGATTTCCCAACGCGCGGCTGACCGCTCCCTCCACGCTGGTCATGGCATCCAAATAACCCTCTTGAATGGGACCGAGGTAACCGTTCAACCCCAATCCGGTGTTTGGGTCTGGAGGAAAATAAAACAACGAGCGGGGGTTGGTGGCGCGGTGGGGATCAGGATTGGGATTCACCACCAGAGCCGGCAACAAGGAAGTGACGATCGCGGCATCGATCGCCGCCTGGGCCGTGGGACACGCGGGCTGCAAGAGACATGCCGGATCCGTCGCAAGCGCAGTCAAAGCTGCCGCCACCTCGGCGGAAACACCCAAAAAACTCGTGCAATGTGGCGCCAGGAACTCCGGGTTGGCCAGGGCATTCGTCCGGGCTGCGGCCAACCGCTGATCCATGGTGGCAAACCCCGAACCGAAGGTCACGCC
This sequence comes from Verrucomicrobiota bacterium, assembly GCA_031423695.1. Taxonomy (GTDB): domain Bacteria; phylum Verrucomicrobiota; class Verrucomicrobiia; order Limisphaerales; family CAIQOK01; genus CAIQOK01. The sequence continues at coordinate 652 of JANPGB010000593.1, read as the reverse complement.
AAGGGCGACCGAACAATTATCAAAATGACTCTCGCTATCGAACTGGTGAATGATATCCGGATTCTCGGCGCCGTGTTGTAAATTCAAAATCAGTGCCGGGCTGGCGGCCGGTGTCACATTTGTGACCGCATCGCGAGTAATCTCCTCGTGGATCGGCTGGCCAAGGTGGGAAATGTTTTCAGACGGCACGAAGGTGGCGGGAATATCTATCAGAAATGCGCCCGCCGGCAGGGTGCAGCACAGTCCCAATAACGTGGCCACGGCTATTTTTGAAATATTTTTTGTGCTTCCTGTTTCCATAAGTGTTTCCATAAGCTGCAATTTTCCCGTGACGGTTAATACTTTAGGATTTTAAAGGGTCGGAGGGCGGATCGGAATTGGGTGGCCCGTTGAGCGGAGGTCGTTCCTGCGGCCGTGTTGAAGCGGCCGCAGGAACAACAGTTTCATTCAAGGACGAGTGCGGATGTAATCTGTGACTTCTTGGGGCGGACGGCTAGCCCTGGCCTCCTTGGGGGCGGCCGTTTCACCCGTGGTGCAGATGTCCTGCGCCCCGGCTTTGGTGAAGATGTCCTTGGCCCGGGCAATCTCATCGGAGCTTTCGGTGTGCACCGAGATGAGGATGTTGCCTTCCTTGAGCTTGTTCTCGTAGCGC
>JANPGB010000592.1:0-43860 GCA_031423695.1 Verrucomicrobiota bacterium | reverse complement strand
CGCCGGCGTGGGCATCACGGGATTTGGGGCTTTCCAGTTCCAGAGCCGCATCAACGGGAGCGCGGTGGGATCAAAAACGCCGCGGGTGAAGAAGAGCAGGTCCTGGCAGAGGTTGAACAGGGCCTCGGTCTCCGGATCAATTTCCAGCCAATTTTGACCCGCGGCGTCATTGATGCGGCTGATAAGGCTGTCGGGCAGAAAGCGGGAATACCGGGCCTCGAACCACGACACCCAGTTTAGCACTTCCGTTTGAAATTCATGCGCGAGCTTAGTGTCCGCCGTCTGAAAATGAACCCGGCAGGTGGTGCTCATTGCGGTGAAGGTCAGCTTGTGATCGCCGGCCTCCACCACGCGCTGGGAGGAATTCCAAATGCGCTCACGCACCATGGGTGCGGAATCTGTCGGGGTTAAAACCATATTCTTAGTCCTGCGCTGCCGACGTTGGCGGAAGGAAAGGCGCTCTGCGAAGTGATGCCGTCCAGTCCGTGCATTACGTCACGCAGATAGCTCAAGTCCAGGGAAAGGAAAGGCGTGATCCGCCAGGTGAAATTCAGGCCCAGCCCGAAACTTTCAAAATGCGTCAGGCGATAGTCGGAAGAGTAATAAGCCGGCAGCCCGGCGTAGTCCGGCACCAGCACGTAATAAAAGTCCGCCGCGCTTTGATTGCTGTAGCGGAACGACGGGCTCAGCACGATGTTCCGGCCCAGCTTTTGGTGCCAGTCCAGCGTCAGGGTGTGGGAGGCAATGCCCCAGGAATCGTGAAAGTAACGGTAGCTGGTTTCCAGACTGCCGTTGAAGCGGTCGATAAAGCGCGTGTAGGAAAGATGGGCGACCCCTTTGATCCGGCTGCGCGGACGCTTTTCGACGAATAGTGCCGCGTCGTCCGGATTGGACTGAAGAAAGTCGGGGTTGCCGATGACCATCACGGCCCGGTAAGGATCGCTCAGATAGCCGGCGTCGTTGCCGAATGTCAGGTTGAATGTCAGGTAGGATTTGGGATTGAGGAGTTGCACCACGCCGAGCAGAAATTCGTCCGACGTCTTGTCCTGCCACTTGAAATTTTCGTCCCGGACATCGTCGGAATGGTGGGAGTAACCAGCGGTCAGCGTGGTGTTCTTTTTGTTTAGCGCGAGGGAATAAACCAAGGCGCCGCCAAATGATTCGTAGTCGCTCTCGTCGCTGTAGGAAAACGAGGGCGTCAGCTCATGAATGCCCCACGCGACCGGAACCTCGATGGAAAAACCCTGTCGCCGATCATGCATCTGCGTCAGCGGAACGGACTGGTTCCGAAAGTTTGGATTGTTGGTGATGCCGCGATACGAGGCGCCGGCACTATTGTTAGCGACGCCTGGGGCTGTGCTCTGGGCTACCATCGCCGCAACGTTGGTCATCTGCTGGTAAGTCTGGTAGCCTTGATCCACGAAGATCTGGTTGGCGGCAACAAACTGGTTGAACGCGCCGGTGTAAGCCTGCGCATAGGCGTTTTTGTAGAGGCGGTCGTAGGTGACGAACGGCCACTGCGACTGCGGCGGCGCGCCGGTCGGGGTCGCGCCGGAGATGGAATCGAGCGTGTAGGTCCCGCGCAAACGAACATGCGCGCTGAGCCCCACGTCCCAGAACGCGGAGTCTGTGTCCACGCTGATCCGGTTGTCGTCCTCGCGGTAAAACTCCCGTCGGTAACCCATTTCGTTTTCCGCGGCGGACGCACGTCCGATTCGTCCGGCAATGAGCGCCACCACCAGCAACAGCATGAGTAGGTCTCGCTTGCCTGGGAACTGTGGCAATCGTCGCGCGCGTTGAAACGCGCGTGACGACTGCGGCACGGGGTCCCCGGTTTCGGCGGTAGCTGGGTTGGCGGGATACAAGGACATGCGTCATCCAAATCACGGAGTTGCGAGGCGGTAAAAGCGGACGGGCGCGGTGCGGATATTTGTGACCGAAAACTGAACCCAGCCCAGGGCGTCCGCCAAATTGGTGGCGAGGGTGGTCCACGCCACGGGAGGCGTCAGGCTGGTGCTGGCCTGCAGGCGATAGGCGTCGCCCGGCACGGCCTGGGCGGTGAGTTGCAGCCGGTTGGAAAGCGACTGCGCCTGCAACTGCGGCAGGGGCAGGATCGTGACCGTGGCCACGCTGCTCGTGACGCTGCCCCAGCTGTTGGTTACCACAACCTGATATTGCCTGCCGTTGTTGAGCATGCTGGTCTGCCCCAGAGTGAGCGTGGAGTTTGTCGCCCCGGCCAGCGTCGTGTTGGAGCGGGCAAACCATTGATAGCTCAGCACGGCCTGACCGGCGGCGATTACGCTGAATCCCGGCGAAGTTCCGGTCAGCACCGAGCGGTTGGTCGGCTGCTGAAGAATCACGGGGGGCATTCGCAACACGGAGGGGAACGCCAGCCGATAAAATTTCATCGTCGAGATCTGGGTGGCACCATCGACGAATTGAATCAATCCGTTTGTGTCAGCCACATTCGTCGCCACGGTCTGCCAGGTCACCGGCGGATTCAGATTGGTCGCCGCCAGGGCGAAATACATGTCGCCGGGTACACCCGCGCCCGTGAGTTGAAAGCCGGCGGCGGTTTGGGTGCCGAGGAGTGCAGGCGGCGGCAGCACTGTCAATGCGGCTACCTGGCTGGTCGCACTACCATAGTTGTTCGTCACCACCACGAAATAATTTCCGGCGTGGGCCGGGGTGCTCGTGGTAATCAAGAGGCTCGAATTGGTGCCGCCCTCGACCGCGATGTTTGTGTTGAAGCGCCACTGGAAATAGAGCAGCCCGCTCCCGGTGGCGGTGGCGAGAAATTCCGCCGGGTTGCCGGCGATGACTGCCAGGCGGGCGGGTTGCTGGGTGAGCGCCGGCGGGGCGGGCAGCGCCAACAGGCCGCCGGGGCCGACCGGCAGTTGGTTTTGCGCCACCGCAAAGTTCACATAGTCGTCCGTCGTAAGCGAGGTGACCGGGATGCCGGGCGGATACGGCCCGGAGACCGAGATGCCGGCGATGTAATAAGTCGGCGAGGCGGCCGGCACGACGTTCAGGGAGTATTGGCTGGTGCCGCTGCCGTCATTCAACGGCACCTGAAACATCTCACCTTCCGAATTCCAGAGCGGGAGCGGCTGGCTTAGAGTGGATGACGACCAGACATTGATAATCATCCCGCTCGGATTGTTGAGCGTCAGGATTTCTCCAATGAAAAATCCCGGGCCGTTGTCGTACGCGGCATAGAAGGGGGTGATGACCCCTAACGTGGCGATGCTGCTGGTGATGCTGCCGAAAGCGCTCGTCACCACGACGTAGTAATCACCCGAGTTGGTCCTTGAAACACTGGTCAGTTTGAAGGCGGCCAGGTTCGCGCCAGGAAGGGGCGCCGCGTTAAACCACCATTGGTAGGAGAAAGGCCCCGAACCACTGGCGGCGACCGTGAATTGCGCGTTGGTTCCCAGCCAGACATTCTGGCTCGCCGGACCTTGCGTGATCCCCGGAGGAACCGGATCGCTCAACACGCCCGACGCATCCGCAATCTTGTTCGTGCCCTGCAAACTAAAGGTGACATAGTCACTGGTCGTCAGCCACACCACGGGAATCGGCGACAAGTACGGCCAGTCCACGCCGGTTCCGGCGACGTAGTAAGTTGGCGAGGCGGCGGGCACGACGTTCAGGGAATACTGGCTGTTGCCGCTGCCGTCATTCAGCGGCACCTCAAACAGTGGACCTTCCGCATCCCATAGCGGAAGCGGCCGACTGAGATTGGGCGACGACCAGACATTGATGGTCATGCCGCTCCGGTTGATCAGGGTCAGGATTTCTCCCGCAAAAAAGCCCGGGCCATTGTCGGTGGCGGCGTAAAACGCATTTGGAAACAAGGCGAACACCGGCGGGCTGCTGGTCACCGCACCGCACGGATTGACCCCCACCACATCGAAGGCGGTGGTTTGATCCGCCATGGTTGGATTGACGAGTGAGTAGCTGTTGTTGGTCGCGTTGGCGATAGCCGTGCCGTTCGCGCGCCACTGAAAGCTCACCGGCGCATCGCCGGACACCGCCACTTCGAATGTGACGCTCGCAACACCAGGCAAGACCACCTGATTTGTTGGCGGGGTCAGGATGGCGACAGGGTTGGTGCTGAACGTGATTCCTGCCAGCCGGCTGGTGGCGGAGCCAAACGCGTCCTGCACCACCACGTCAAAGCCATTCAGCGCGTCGCGGGCGGTGGGATTAGGAACGGCGAATACCGCATTGGTCGCGCCAGGCACGAACACGCCGTTGGTCCGCCAATGATAACTGAACGGGGCCGTGCCCAGCGCCGCGACGCTGAAGGTCAGGCCTTTGCCGAAACAGGCCGCCTGGTCCTGCGGTCCACTGAGAATCAAAGCTGTCGGCACCGGCGTCACGTCCGCCCAGTTGGTGCCGATGCGCAAGGTGTCAAAATTCCAGCTGCCCTGGCTGGCAAGGCTTGGTGAGAAAAACCCCATCACCCGTAAATTGGGAAACATTACGTCAGAGATGGCGGCATCCGGTGTCGTTGGCTCATTCCCGCCGGGTATGGGATCAATAAACAGAATGACTCGATCCTGATTGCCGACTCGAAAACCATATTTTACCACGATCAAATGCGTGGTGTTGACGGCCAGTGTTTTTGATAATTGGGAGTTTTCCCCGTGTTCGGCAACGCGAAAGCAATACCCGTTGTTCGCTTGGAGAATATACAGCGACATCGGATTGTCGCTGGCGGTAAAATCGGTGGAGCCGCTGGTTTGGAAAAAAGCCATTGGCTGGGAATTTGTTGGCGGCAGCGTGCATTTGATCAATGCCGAGAAATACAGCGCGCCATTGGTCACCGGAGTGCTGGCAAAATTCCGATACACCGTCCGGCTTACGCCGCCGCCAACTTTCAGCATGTTGCCGGCGGGCGCAGTCTCGCCCAAACCCGGGAGCCACAGATTGCCGCTCACCACGCTTAGGGAGGCGCCGCTGCCGCCGGCCCACGGAGCGTTCTGGGCCAGGTTGCTGCCGTTGGGATAATTGAATCCCTCCTCCATCATCGGCGCGGCGGGAACAGAAACAACGCAAACCATCCACAGTATGGCGAATAGAATCTGTTCCCTGCCGTAGCGCGCGGGAGAGGAGGGCAATCTGACGTGGACAGGACGATAAAAATAATACTGCATGCAACTATAAGCTGAGAGCGCAATTGTGAATTCGGTTCGTAGGTCAGGAGATTGCAGTTCACATGCCAACTTAGCAGGCACTGGAAAAATCCAAAATTTCTCGGTTTCGCCCGCTGCATCTTTATGAAGGCGACGCTGGACGTGTTTGTTCCGGACCAACCCGGTCCGATAGCGAACCGCTGATGGAAGTGAAGGCGGGTTTTGCCCAGATTTTTTTTGGCTCACCGTTTCTCCGGATGTGGCTGAGTGCGTGGGAGGCTGCGCCAAAAAAAATTCCGCACCGTCGGTGGCCGGCGGTGCGGAGAGGGCAGGGCGGGGGGATGGCTCAATCGAACGTGAATTGCCGCGTGCGCGCCTGTTCGCGCACGGTGGTGATGACGACACTGTCGAGCGTGTTCGTGGTGACGATTTCCTTCATCTTCGCGGCGACGTATTTTTCGCGCGCGGCATTGAGCGTGTTGATCCTGGTCTGCAACTCGCCGCGCTCCTGCGCTTTCTCCTCAACGAACTCCTTGCGCGCGGCGGGCGGCAACGCCTGCATCGCCGCGGGCAGTTCGGCCTCCTTCAAGGCATCCAGTTTGAAATCCTTGTCCTTGGCGGCGTCCACCAAGTCCCATTTGCTGTTGCTGTAATGCGCCGACGACTTGGCCACCGCACGCGCCACCACCGCGCCCGCCGATGCCACGGTGGCGGCGTTCCGGTCCTGCATTTCCTGCCGCACAACACTCTCCGCACCATCGCGACCATAGGCGAGATAAGTGCTGTTCAAGTCGCTGCTCAATTTTGCGATCTCCTTGTCCTGCGGCGCTTCGACATAGGCCACGGCCCGATCCTGGTTGATGACCAGAAATTTCCCGTCCGCCAGCCGCGCGCCGTCGCGCCACATCGTGTCCACTCCCGTGCGCTCGTCGCCACAATGGATCGTGTTTACAATGATGCCGCGCGCCCGGGCGGCCTTGCACGGGTCGGTGTAATCCACCGGGCCCTGTGTGAACGGCTCGTTGCCCGCGATGAAGATGGCCTTGTAGGCCCGCGGCGAAGGACTCCACTCCAGCCGGTCGAGCGCGTCCTTGATGACCCAGCCGCAGTATTCCTCGCCGCCGTTGGTTCTCAACGCGAAGAGTTTTTCCGAGATCAAGTCGAGGTCGGTCGTGAAGTCCGACACCTTGCGAATCCAGCCTGCCTGCGCGGACAAGCTGTTGTTACCGTATTCAAACAGCGCGACCTGCACCTCGGGCATCTGGCCATCCTGCCGCGCGTGGTTGAACTCGTTGACGATCTTCCACAGCTGGCTTTTCGCCTGGCCGATGAGTCCGTCCATGCTGTTGCTGGTGTCGATCAGGATGGCGACTTGCACGAGCGGTTTTTGGGTTCTGAACCGTGGTTCCGCCTTCGCCCCGGCGCTCGCGACGAGCGACACCGCGACGGCGAGCGTGAATAAATTGCTGAAGCTGGCTTTCATATTTTGTCTTTCGTTATTTGTGGTTGCACCGAGTCACGCGTCGTTGGACGGAGGGTATCAAGGAATGCTCCCGGGATTTTTTTCAACCTCACCAAGATTGCTGGCCGGTTTCTGGGGCAGACCTGAACCAACCTGCGCTGTGGCAGTGAACTGTCTGCTTCGGGCGAATGGTGGTTCTCTGTCTCCCCCGATTTTGTCAAAGGTTGAATCCGGATTGCCCGGCTTCGCTGCTTTAATTGATGTTTCGTTCCCCGCTCGGTTGTTGATTTCGTGCCGGGGAAGGATCAAACTTTGGGCAATCGTTTAATTTTATTATGAAACCTATCGCCTCGGTGGTTGTATCGCTCCTGTTTGCCGGGTCTCTGGCATGTTGCCCGTCAGCTTCCGGGCAGGGTGGTTTTTCCGGCAAGGTGGCGGAGACGATGGATGCCGGCGGTTATACCTATATACTTGTGGACACCGGCACCAACAAGATCTGGGCGGCAGCAACGCTGTTTCCAGTAAAGCCGGGAGATAGAGTGGCGGTCGCCGACTCGATGCCAATGACTAATTTTCAAAGCAAGTCGTTGAACCGGGATTTTCCGGTGATCTCTTTCGTCGGGAGCCTCACAGTAAACGGCACGAATCCCAATGCGGCGAAACTGCCCCCCGGACATCCCGCCCTCGGCGGAGTGCCGGGTAAGGAACTTCCTCCAAATCATCCCCCGCTGGCAGAAAAAGTAGCGGCGTCAAAAAATGATTTTGCCGGACTCAAGCCAGCCAAGGGTGGGAAAACGGTTGCGGAAATCTATGCTGCCAAGGCTAAACTGGGTGGCAAGTCCGTCACGATCCGTGGCAAGGTGGTGAAATATAACGCCGATATCCTGGGCAAGAACTGGCTGCACATTCAGGACGGCACCGGGAGCACTGGCAGCAATGATCTGCTCGTCACCACCACCGGCACGGCCAAGCCCGGCGACACGGTTCTAATCGAAGGCATGGTCGGGATAAACAAGGATTTCGGTTCCAACTACAAATACGGCGTGTTGATCGAGGAGGCAAAGGTGACGGTCGAATAATCTCCATCCGCGCTCAAACTCAACCCACGCTTAGCGTTTTCACCGACCCGCGAATTCCTTCCCGGCTCCAAATCAGCGTTCCTGGTAGTTGGCGCTGGCGCTGGGATAATTCTAAAAATAGGTGTATCAGTAGGGCCGATTTGCTGCGACAGTCGTGCGTTGATTTCCGTTTATGCACATTACCTCCGCCATTTTTGATTGCAGCGCGCCGGATCTGGATTCGTGTCCGGACGAGTCGCTGCCGGAATTCGCCTTCATCGGCCGATCCAACGTCGGGAAGTCCTCGCTGCTGAACATGCTTTCCGGCAAGGCGGGCCTGGCGCGGGTTTCCACGACGCCGGGCTTCACCAAGCTGATCAACATCTTCAAGATGAACAAGACCTGGCGATTGGTGGATTTGCCGGGCTACGGATACGCCCATGTGGCGCGCAAGGACATGGCCCAGTTCAACGAGGCGGTGGCCGATTACCTTCAGCACCGTCCGAATCTCAGCCGCGTCTTCGCCCTCATCGATTCTTCCTTGCCGCCGCAGAAAATCGATTTGGAGTTCGTCCAATGGCTCGCGGTCAACGCCATCCCGTTCGTCCTCGTCTTCACCAAGACCGACAAGGCGAAGCCGAGCAAGGTTCAGGCAAACATCGAGGCGTTCAAGGCAGGCATCTCCGAATGGTGTCAGCCGTTGCCGGAGATCTTCACCTGTTCGGCGACAACCCGGAGAGGCCGGAATGAGCTGCTCGGAGTGGTCACCGCGGCCTTGCTCGCCGCCGGCATCGCGCCCGGACAATCCCCGCTGGACGGGGAAGCTGCTCCCAAGCCGCGGCCCGACCGCGCGCGTCCTTGGTAAGGTTACGTCCGGCTTGAGTCCCCAAGCTTTCGCCCGGCCTGCGCGATTTTAAGCTGGCAGCCCGGCGGGCCTCTTGAAATCTTCACTTGTCATGATTTGCAAAATTTTTCGCGCATCCACATTCGCACTCGCCCTGTCTGCGCTGGTTGTCCGGAGCGCCGCCGGCGCGGAAATCTCCACCGGCGCCGAAGATCGCGCCTATTCCGTGAGGACGCTCACCCGCGTGGCAGAGCCGGTGCTCACCGCGCTGGCCGAGGGCAAACTCCGCGAGCGGTTTCCCCACCATGATTGGGAACGCGCCCGCACGAACTACAGTCAGCTTGAAGCCTTCGGTCGAACGCTCGCCGGCATCGCGCCGTGGCTGGAACTTGGCCCGGATGAAAGCGCCGAGGGCCGGCTGCGCGCCCGGTTCATTGACCTCGCCGTCAAATCGCTGATCCACGCCACCGATCCGAAGTCGCCGGATTTCATGAATTTCACCCAAGGCGGCCAGCCGCTCGTGGACACCGCGTTTCTGGCGCTGGGACTGTTGCGCGCCCCGACCCAGCTCTGGGGAAGACTGGATGCCCCGCAGCGCAGCAACGTCGTCGCGGCGCTGAAGGCCTCGCGTGTGCTCAAGCCGGGTGAAAACAACTGGCTCCTGTTTTCCGCTACCGTCGAGGCCGCGCTCTGGCAGTTCACCGGCGAATGCGAGCTGAAGCCAGTGCAATATGCCATCAACCGACACATGCAGTGGTATCTCGGCGACGGCACTTACGGCGATGGCCCGGAACTGCATTGGGATTACTACAACAGCTACGTGATCCAGCCGATGCTGCTCGAAGTCGTGCGCGTCTGCGCCGAAAAAAAGGATCCGCTCGGCGAACTGCGTCCGAAAATTGTCGCGCGCGCGCGACGCTATGGGCAAGTGCAGGAGCGGTTGATTTCGCCGGAAGGAACTTTTCCGGTGATCGGCCGTTCCAGCGCCTATCGCTTCGGCGCGCTGCAACACCTGGCGGACATGGCGCTGCACCACGACCTGTCCGCCGACCTCAAACCCGCTGCCGTCCGGTGCGCGCTGACGGCAGTGATTCGGCGCATGGCCGAAGCGCCGGGAATGTTTGACGGCCAAGGTTGGTTGCAAGTGGGCGCTGTGGGCCGCCAGCAGTCCATCCGCGAACCCTACATCGCCACCGGCAGCCTCTACCTTTGTCTGACGGGATTGGTTCACCTGGGTCTGCCGGCGAATGATCCGTTCTGGACCGCGCCTGGGGAACCGTGGACGCAGAAACGAATCTGGGCCGGGGAAGACATCGCCGCCGATCATGCCTACAAGGATGCCCAATAGCGGCGGAAACTATTTGCCGACGTGGCACTGGGCGGCGACCGCTTGCAGCAGTTGATGGAGTTGAAACGGTTTTCCCAGCGTGGTGGTGTGCGGCAATGCTTCCGGCCCGATTTTACCACTCATCAGAATGACGGGGAGCTTTGGCCAGCGGGTGCGGAGGGCGGTCAAGGTTGCGCGGCCGTCCATCACGGGCATTTCCTGATCCAGCAGCACCAGTTGGACGGAGTCCCCTGAGTGGTTCAAGTGCAGCAGCGCTTCCGCGCCGTGAGTTGCCGTGGTGACTTGATAACCCTGGTCCGTGAGCGTGCGGGAAATCATTTCTCGGAGCGCCTGTTCGTCGTCCACCAGCAGTATCATCTCGCCGCCGCCACGCGGTGCTTCGGCAAAACTCGCACGTTGAGTTTCCGGCGTCGGCGCAATCGTGGCGCATGGCAGGTAAAGCTCGAAGGTCGCGCCGCGGCCCGGCTCGCTTTTCACATTCATGAAACCGCCGTGCTGGCTGACAATCCGCGCGCTGGTCGAAAGGCCGAGGCCCGTTCCCTCACCGACCGGTTTCGTCGTGAAGAACGGCTCGAAGATGCGCGGCATAACTTCCGGCGCAATCCCGTTCCCCGTGTCCGACACGAGCAGCATGACATAGCGTCCGGGCGCGCCCTGCGGAATCCCCGTGGCCTCGGCGGGTGTCAGTTCGACGTTATCGGCGGCCAGGGTGAGTTCACCGCCGCGCGGCATCGCATCGCGGGCGTTGACGCAAAGGTTGAGCAATACCTGATGCAGTTGCGTCGCGTTGCCGAGCACGGGCCAGAGGTCGGCGGGCACAAGTGCGGCGACGTTGATCGCTTTCGGAAACGTCTGCCGCACGATGCGCTCCATTTCGTGGACCAGGCTGCCGAGGGCGAGCGGTTCTTTCTCGCCGTCGCGTCCGCGCGCAAAGAGCAACACCTGCTTGACCATATCCGCGCCGCGGTGCGTGTTGGACTCCATTACCGCCAGCATGCGCCGCGTCTCTTCGTCCTGCCGCTCCTTCTGCAACAGTTGCAGGCCCATCAAAATCGGCGACAGCGCATTGTTCAAATCATGCGCCATCCCGCCGGCCAGCGCGCCGATGCTTTCCAGGCGCTGCGCCCGGAGCGATTCGGCTTCGAGCTGTCTCCGCTCGGTGACATCGGTGTTGATGAGCAGCACGGAAATCGCCCGGCCGCATTCGTCTTTGATGAGCGTGCCGCGGCTTTCCACGATGAGCGTGCGGCCGGCGCGCGTGGACGGCCGCAATTCACCCTGCCATTCGCCGGTGGCGTGGGTGGCTTGGATCGCCTCGGCAAACTGTTTGTGACTCGGAGCGAACAGCCGCCGCGCCGCTCCCTCCTGCTGAAGCTCGCTGGCGCTCCAGCCGAAAAGCTTTTCCGCGCTTGGATTGGCATAGTTGATTTGGCCCTGCAAATCCTGAACCAGAATGGCGTCCTGCGCCTTTTCGATGAGCGCGGCTTGCTCGCGAATCTTCACCTCGTCGGCGCGGCGTTGCGCCTCGAGCCGCCGTTTCTGCCGATACCATTCGAGCGATTGGTAAAGCACCGAGGCCGCAAGCGCGATGGGGATTTGCACCGCGCTGACGATCAGCCACGGAAACCAAACCCGTTGCGCCGGCAGCGCAAATGCAACGACGGCGAAAACCACGACTTCGCCCGCCAACGCCATTCCCGCCGCCGGGAAGGGCCGGAAACGATACAGCAGCCAGCCAAACAGCCCCGCCGTCAGCGCGAGCATCAACAACTCCGCCAGTGGCGGCAGGCGACGCAGCGAGTCTCCGTGCATCAGGTTGAGCAGTTGCGTGGCGTGAACTTCCACGGCGGGCATGAAGAGTTCCTGGTCGCCCCACGCCGACAGCGGATTGCGAAATTCATCTTTGCGCTCCCCAAATGTCCCGGCCATCGGTCGCGCGCCGACCAAGACTATCTTGTCGCGGAAGAATTCATCTTTCACCTCGTCGCGATGGAGGGCGCTGCTGTAACTGACGTGTGGCAACGCCAGCGCCCGGCCGTAGTAACGAAGCCATTTTGCCGGCAGCAGATCGGTGTCGGCCAACGCGAGCGGCAAGCCGATCAATTGCGCCGTTGCCAGCGTGAGACTGGGCTGGTGCTGTTCAGGAAAACCGTGGAAATGCCGCCGCACAATGAAGTCGTCGTCCACGCGCGCGTTGGCCACGCCCCACGCGGCGGCGGCGTCGAGGAAGGTTTTTGCGGGCATGGAGAGCTGCAGCGACTTGATGCCTTCCACTTGCGCGGTGCCGCGGCTGGAGCGGTTGATTTCGGCGGCGAGAACGACGCGGCCGTTGGCGTGAATGGCCTCGGCCAACTCCCGATCCGCCGCCAGGTCCGCGCTCGGCCCGGCGAAGATGATGTCGAACCCGATGGCCCTGGCCCCCGCCTCGGTGAGCCGGCGAACTAGTCGCGCGTGCAGGGCGCGACTCCAGGGTTCGGCGGGATTTTGTTTTTCGCGGAGGTGTGAATCAAGGTCGAGATAAACCAGGACCACCGGAGAGTTGCTCAGCGGGACGGGTGGGAGGAAGGATTGTGACCAGTCGTAACTCGCGCGTGCGAGGACCTCGCCCGGTCGCGACTCCGGCAGGAGCAGCCACCCGCTCACGAGCGCCAGCACAACGATGAGGCCTGCCAAGGTCAGGCTGCGCGGATGTTTTGATTCGAGTCGGCTCGGCACGCGGGGAGATTATAGGCCGAGGCCCGGTTGTGTGGCGAGCAGGCGCATGGGTTTAAAAGTTCAGCCGCAACGACGCGGTGAAGGTGCGGTGCCGTGCGAGTTCGGAATGCAGGTTCAACTCGTTCAGCTGGCAGTCTTGGTCGGTCAGGTTCAGCACGCCGAGCCGGATTTCCGCGTGCCGGTGCGGAAAGCGGTACCCGGCGAAAATGTCATGCTGCCAGAAGTTGTCACCGGGACGATCCGGCGTGTAGCCCACATTGCTCTGTCGGTACCACGACGAGGACCAGCCGCCGAAGACGCCGCTCGGATGGTTGAACAGCAGGAAGATCTGCGCCTGATGCAGCACCGAGCGTTCGTCCTGATTCAAAGCGTTGACTCCGGCGACGCCCGCCAGTTCCGGGAAACGTCCGGTGAGTTCCGCCTGACTGACGCGATAGCGCGCGCCGGCGGACCAGCATCGGCCGATGAGCTGGTTCACGTAGGCTGAATAACTCAGCTCCTCAAAGTTGAGCGTCTGCCGTGTCGCTGCCGGCCCGTCGGGCACGGGAATGAAGGCAATGGAGTTCGTGAACGCGCCCACGTCGCGCGCGCCGTCGGATTTGAGAAGCTCTGCGCCGAGGCCAAAATACGTTGCACTTGGCAACGACTGGTCGAAACCCAGCGTCCAAGTCTCGATCTGCGAACCGGGCACGAGGCCTTCGGTGGATTCGGGAAGCAGACTGCGAAATGCGCTGGTGGAGCCGGCCACCTGCGCGGGCTCCAGCCGGATGCTGTTGTCGAAATAAAGTCCGCCGAGCGATCGGGTCCACGAGCCGCGCAGCCAGCCATCGCGCCATGGCCGCAAGGTGAAGCCCACCTTCGGGCCAAACAGCGAGCGGCGTTCCTCCTCGCCGCGAATCGGCGGGAGATCCACATTTCGCGGGAACGCAATCTCGTCGTAGCTCAGGCCGGCCGTCAGGTGGAAGGCGGCGTCGGGCCGCCATTGGTAGTAGCCGTAGCCATTAAGACGTTCCAGGGACGGCGAAACGGTTTGATCTTCCGTAGCGCCAAAAATGCGGGTCAGCGTCGAATGCGTGTCCACCGAACCCTGTTGATAGCGGCCGCCGATAATGAGCGCGTGCCGGGAGGATTCCCAGATCTGCTGCGCCTCGGCGGAATAAAGCGTGAATTTGCTCTCCTGTTGCAACGTGAAGAATGGGTCGGGTTGCACGCTGGTGAGGGCGGTCCCGTTCTGCCGCATGAAGAGCACGCTCGGTTGTGGATTGGTCAAAGCGAGCCGGTCGGTCAGCCGCGCGAACAACAGCAAAGTGTGGCTGCCTGGCGACCATTCGTGGTGCCAGCCAAGGAACAAATTCGGACTCTGCTTCTCCCTGGCCCGCAGGCCGGCGATGACCTTCGCCGGATCGTAATGCTGTGCCACATCGCCGCTCTCGCCGCGAAAATCACTCGCCTGAAAGTAGGCGCTGTCGTTGGGCGTTATCTGCTGTTTGGCTTGGAAGGAAAACTGGCGGGCCTCCAGATCGCGGTTTGGACCCTGGCCGTTTTCGGAAACGTATTGCGTGTCGAGCGCGTAGCTGAAGCCTTTGGCATGGCCGAAGACCGTGGCGGATTGGCTCCAGTCCCCGCCGCTGCGGTATTCAGTCAACGAGCTGAATCCAATCGGGCGCCTGTCGAAGTATTGGAGGTGGTCCTGCTGCGGGAGCAGTTGCGAGAGATTGCCGCCGCCCGGCGGCGCGAGCAGGTTCGCGAGGAGCAGCTCGCTTTCCCGCGCCGTTTCAAAACGCAGATCAAACCGGTGCGGATCTTCGCGGCCTTCCAGGCTTTGGGCGAGAAACAGGTGCCCGGCAAAATCAGAATAGGAATCCTGCACGGCGCGGCTGGCGGCGCGCTCGCTGACTTCGACTATGCCCGCCGCATCGTAAATCCCCGCGAGATCCGCGCTGCGGGCGGCGCGGTCGCGGTCCAGTTGCAGGCGCGAGCGGAACACGCTGCGGTTGTCGTTCAACTCGCGCGAGTGTTCCAGGTCGCGCACGGCGTCGTTGATCTGATGCGTCTGGTGGCGATGCAATGCGGAATAAAGCCACGCGGTCGGATCGGCGGGGTCGAGCGCCTGCGCGCGGGCGAAATCCTTTTCCGCCAGCTGGTCCAGTCCCGACTGGCTCCACGCCTTGCCGAGGTAGCTGCGAAACAATCCGCGATTCGGTTCAAGCGCGGCGGCAGTCTGGAGTTCACGCTGGCCGGCTCCAGTGTCGCCGAGTTGTTCATGCGCCAGCGCCCGACCGAGCCAGGCGTTGGGCAATGCGCCGTCGAGCGCAAGCGCGCGATCAAACTTATCCAGCGCGGCGCGCGGATGATTTTCGTCGAGCGCGAGGAAGCCTTCGAGCGCGACGGCCTGGGCATGATGGGGCGACAACTGAAGCGCGCGCTGCAATGCGGCGCGGGCGCCGCGGCGGTCATCGAAACCAAATTCCAGTTCCGCCACGCGCGCCCAGGCGAAGCCGAAACTTGGAGTGAGTTCGGTCGCACGCTTCGCCGCAGCGAGCGCGGCGGGAAGTTGTGAACGCGATTGGAGATAGTAGGAACGGGCGAGCCACTCGCTGCTGGTCGCGGGCGTGCCGGGCGTGGTGATCTCCTGAAACTTGACCGCCGCGATGAGTTCGCGGAGTGCGGTGGCGAGCGGTGCATTCGTCAACGGCGCGAGCAGCACTTCAGCAGATTCCACCTGACCCACACCGAGCTTGAGGGCCGCGCAGTAAAGTTGCCTTGCAGCGGACCCCGCCAGGATGTCTGCGGGCGCTTCGGCAAGGGCTGCGAGCAAATCACCGCCCGCGTAGGCGGCGAGAGATTTTGTCAGCTCAGTTTTTTCGGCATCAGTGAACAATAGGTCGGCGGGGTTGAGAATGCCGGGATAATAAAAGCACCACTGAATGAGATTTGCGGCGGGCAGCACCGCAGTGAGCTTGGCGGGCTGGCCGGCTTGCACCAGCGCCTGCTGGCCGCTGGCGAGATTGAGTTGCTCAGCGGGGGTGCGGAGTTGAACCGCGCCGTCGAGCAGCGCGAGCATCGTCGTGTTGTCGGACTCGGCGACGGTGAGCACAAATTCCGTGCCACGAATCGCGCCGGTGGCGAGCGGGGTTTCAAACTCGACGGCCGCGGGTTTCTCACGATTCAGAAAGTAGAGCGCGCCGTGCTTGAGGCTGAAACGGCGGCGCGCAGGTTGAGTCGGTGGCTGGATTTCAATCAGCGTGGACTGGTTGACGCGAATGACGCTGCGGTCGGACAGAAGCAGCGTGGCGCGGCTGTCGGCGACGGTGCGAAGACGGTCGCCGGGATGCAGCAGCTGGTTGGTGATCGCGGCCCGCCAGTCGTTGGTGGCTGGGAGCGTGACTTCGACTTTGCCGGCGAATCCGACAAGCCGGCTGGCAAAGTCGTTTGCAGCGGGGGCGGAGGGCGCCTGGGCCTGGCTTGGGTTGGCAGTCAGGCAAACCGCGAAGGCCACCACCACGAAAAAAATGGCGCGGGCCTTCAATAACATTTTGGTTCGGGACATTTGGTTAGGATCTACTGAGCAGTCGAAGTGCCGTAGCGTCAGTTGGAGATCGGAGGTCGGGATAAATCGCCTTCGAAAGCAGCGGCGCTGGTAGGGCGCGTCACTCCGTGCGCGCCGGGGCCAGTCTTGTCGGAATCGGCGCGCACGGAGTGATGCGCCCTACCAGTCACGGGCGGCCGGATATTTTTAGCTGCTGGGCTTCGATGGTGACGCAACGGCCATTCCTGGTCCGTTCTCAGACCACGAGCGGACCAAAAGCGGTCCACTGCCGTTCTGGAAAGTGGAGGGAAATCGGCGCGCACAAAAAATCTTTTCAATCACGAATGCGGAAGCACCTGGCGCAGCTCCGGCCATTTTTCCAGACGCCGCAACAGCGCCTGATGCGTGATGCCGAGCTTGGCCGCAGCGCGGCGGATCGCGCCGCCTTCCGTGCGCAAGGTCTGCTGGATGAGGCGATACTCCTGGAGCTCGATGGCGCTGAGTTGGCGCTCCGTCGGCAGCGGTGGCAGCGCCTCGGCGGCTTCGGTCGCTATGCTGCTGCCCAGCCAGGTGAGGTCAAAGGCGAGCGATTGGGAATCCCCCGGTGTGCGCAGCAGGGAGCGTTCAAGCAGATTGCGCAGTTCACGCACGTTGCCGGGGAAGCGATATTCGCGCAGCGCCGCCAGATCCGGCGGTTTGAGGAACAGCTTTTTGCGCCGGTATTTTTCGCTGAGCTGGGCGAGCAGCTTTTCGGTCAGGGGTTCAAGGTCGGCGGGATGGTCGCGCAGTGCGGGCAGGCGTACGACGACGACGCTGAGGCGGAACATCAGGTCTTCACGGAAGCGTCCCTGCCGGACCTCGGTCTGAAGGGAGCGGTTCGTTGCGGCCACGACGCGCCCAGTGAACTCCCGCATGGTGTTGCTGCCGAGCGGGCGATACTCGCGGGACTCCAGAAAACGCAGCAGTTTGGCCTGTTGCGGCAGGGGCGTTTCGGTGATTTCGTCCAGGAACAACGTGCCGCCTTCCGCGCCTTCAATGAGGCCGACGCGGCGTTTGTCCGCGCCGGTGTAAGCGCCTTTTTCACTGCCGAACAATTCGGCTTCGAACATTTCAGCGGGCACGGCGGAGCAGTTGAGCGGGATGTACGGCGGCGGCGTTGCGCTGGCCGAATAGCTGAGGCGATGCAGCATCCGCGCGGCGAGGTCTTTGCCGGTGCCGGTTTCGCCGAGCAAAAGCACCGGCGTGGTTGGATGTTGGGCGACCTGGCGCAACGTGTTGATGGCTTCGTGCAGGGCAGGGGAGCTGCCGATGAGTTCATCAGCCGCATCCACCGAATCGGCATGGCTGAGGCGCAGTTTGGCACGACGCAAAGACGCGGTGAAATCGGCGACGTTCAGCGGCTTGGTCAGATAATCGAAGAGGCCGTTACGGGTGAGTTCAATGGCCTGCGCCAGTTCGGGGACGCCGGTGATCATGAGGACGATGGTGTTGGGGCAGCAGCGTTGGAGCTGGGGATGAAATTCGTAGCCGGTGCCGTCTGGCAGACGGTTGTCGAGGAGAACCAGATCGAAAGTGTTGCGCTGGATTTCCGCCCGCGCGGCCTGGAGGTTTTCGCAATGGGTGGATCGCCCGCCCTCCTGGGTCACGACTTTGGCGAGCATGGAGACGAACCCCGCATCGTCGTCCACGATCAGGCAGGAGAAGGGGTCTGGCGAGGCATCGCTCATCGTATTTGACTCCTCGGCGCGGCGGTGGCGCTACGCGGAAAATGGCTCATGGCAGATGCACGCGGAAATACATGGAGTTCGAATACCGGGTTGAATTCGTAACCCAGACGATGCCGCCAAAGTCGGCAAAGGCGTTGGTCTTGAGCCACCACGATCCGGTTGTTGGTTGGGCCGCACAATCCACAGCGTATTGGTAGCCGCGTGTCACTGGAAAGGCGGAAATAAAAAGGTTGGAAGCGTTGTTGAGGTAGTAATAGGGCGCGGAAAGCACGCTGAGTTTAGCGACGGAGCTGGTGGCGGCGCCGGCCAGGTTTGTGACGGTGACGGTGTAGTTGCCGGCGTCCTGGCTTTGCGGATCGAGGAAAGTGAGGCTGGCGTTGGTCTTCTGACTCAGGCGCGAACTATTCCGCCACCATTGATAGGCGAGCGGTGCCGTGCCGCCTGCCGCGGCCGTCAACGCCACTGCCGTGCTGCGCGCGGCCACGAGGGATTGCGGTTGGGTGGCGATCACCGGCGCTTGCGCCGGGGTACCGGTGGTCAGGCGGTAATTCAGGTAGGCGGTGCCGCGGGCGCTGTTGACACCGTCCACGACGATGAAATAGTTGCGGTTCTTGTCCGTGGCGTAGTCCACCACGCTGGTGAGTCCGTCGGGACCACCGTTGTTGTCGCACGTGACGGGGACAAGGTTGGTGAAGCTGTAAAGAGTGCCGTTGTAGGTATAAATTGCCAGCACCGTGTCGTAGGTGCTGCCGAAAGTGTCCACGTGCATCGCGCCGTTGGTTGGTGCCTGGTATGAAAACCAGTACGACGCGCCGCCGTTCACACCGCAGTGCGCCGGTTCGGTGGGGTCAATCGTGGCCAGGCTGGTGTTGAAAATCTGCGTGCCATTGTAACCGCGAATCACCCCCGAGGTCAGGTTGAACATTTTGAAAGGTCCACTGAGACTTCCGCCAGCACCCGGCGCGAGGCCGGAAGTGACCGAGTCCGCGAGTTTGTTGCGGGCCAGCACATTGATCAGACCCTCGGAGTTGACCTGAATCTCGATGGCAGAGGTGAAAAAACCGACGTCTTCCACCTTCAGGCGGAGGTTGTAGAATCCCAGATTCGTCTCTTGGAGACTGGGGATCACCAGCGTTGGCGCATCCGCTCCATAAACGGCATTGCTGTTGAGGTACCAGTTCAATTCGAGTGCTTTAGTCTTGATCAGATTAATCGTGAGGATCAGCGGGTCACCGATCCGCAACGCCTCGTCGTTGGGGCGGCGCAACACCGTGGGCAGAAAGTTGGTGGAGGAAAGGAAATCAAGTTGGAATGCGATGTCTCCGAGGTCACCGTTGAAACCGTCAATGGCGATTTCATACTCCTGACCGGGCTGCGCGCCAAATTGTACCAGCGAGGTTTTTGCGGTGCCGTTGTCGTCGTTTGCGGCGATCTCCTGCAGGCGTTCGAGCGGCGGATCGTTGCCAGGTTCCAGCGCATAAACCGCCAGCAACGTGTCGAATGTGCTGCCAACGGTGTTGAGCGTGACCAGGCCGCTGTCCGGCGCCAGCCAGGAAATCCAAACCGAATGGCCGCCAATTTTTCCAGCGTGCTTTGGCTCGTAAGGCTCCACCGTGGCAATGGTGTTCGAGCCCGTGATGAACTCAGAGGTGCCGGTGAGCAGTTGGCGGCTGGCGAAGGAATCGGAAAAATCCTGTCCCAGCGCCAGCGCTGACTTGAAGCAAAGGCAGAAAAACCAACCCAACCGCAAGGTTCTGGAAACAGTAATCATGATTTGGGATACGCATTCGCGGAGGCAAGGCTCATTGCGAGCGGGACGCCGCCGCGTGGACGACTGCAAGCTATCGCAAGTCGCGTTCCAACTCAACTTCTGAACGGCGCTGGCGCCTTCATTCCGCAGCTTGAATCAACCAAAACTCGTGGTTATGGCGGAGGCCTGACACCAAGCAGGGAGTGGTTTCGGTCGCAAATCGCGAAGCGATTGGCTGATGAAATGGGAACCGGCACCTTCGCCCACCGACGTCACCCCGTCCCGCAATCACTTCGCGGCGTTCCTTGATCAGTTCAATCGGGTCCTTGAGCTTTTCATTCAGCAGATTCTTGTCGGCGGCTTCCAGCAGGCACGGGACCGTCACATAATCGGCCTCCGCCGCCTAGCTTAGCCGTCCAGCATCAACCCAGAACAAAAATGCGTTTGCCTTTGGCGGGCTTAGCTCTTGATTTGGCTTTGATCTGCCTTGTGGCGAAAGAACTCCACGGTGGAGCGCAATCCCTCGTCAAAATTGGTCGTCGGCACGAAGCCCGTGGCACGCAATTTGTCCACGGCGGCGAGCGAATGTTTCACATCACCCGCGCGCTCGGGCGCGTGCCGGATCTCGGAGCGCGAACCCGTCAGGCGACAGATCGCGGCCGCGAGTTCCTTGATCGAAGTCCGCCGGCCGTAACCGACATTGAACACGCCGATCGCCGGAGACTGGGTCGCAAAGAACACGTTCGCCGCCACGATGTCTTTCACGTAGATGAAGTCGCGGGTCTGCTCGCCGTCGCCGTGAATGGTGATCGGCTCATGCCTCACCGCGCGATCAATAAAGATGGGCACGGCGGCGGCATACTGGCTCTGCGGATCCTGGCGCGGCCCGAAGACGTTGAAATAGCGCAGGCAGGCGGTCTGGATGCGCCCCTCGTCGGCAAACATCTTGAAGTAGAATTCGCCGTCGAGCTTTGTGATCGCGTACGGGCTCTTCGGCTCGGGCATCATCGTCTCGAGTTTGGGCGTCACTGGATTGTCCCCGTAAATTGCGGCCGAACTGCTGAGGACAATTTTCCTGACCTTGGCGCGCGCCGCTTCCTCGAGCAGCACCAACGTGCCGGTGGTGTTGATTTCATTGCATCCGACGGGATTCGTCATGGACTCCGGCACGCTGATCATGGCCGCGAGATGGAAGATGCAATCCACACCGGCCACCGCCTGACGAACGAGGTCGCGATCCAAAATCGAGCCGGCGATGAACTCGTGCGGCAGGCCGTTTAGATTATGCCGAAAACCGGAGCGTAAATTGTCCAGCACGCGCACCTCGGCCCGGCCCTGGAAATGTTCAACAATATGGCTGCCGATAAAACCCGCGCCACCGGTAACGAGAACCTTCATGTCAAAAACCTTTCCGAATATTCGCCGTCGCAGCAACGCTACGAACGTGCGCCACGAAGCGCGGACGATGGAATTGTTCACTCATGTTCATGGATGATGGAATGTAATCAACTGGCGTGATCGGGAGTTTTGCTGGACGCCGTGATACCGGTCTGATCTTTTGCATCCCACAAATGATTGACGACGTAGAGCAACACCAAACCGCTGACCACAAAGACGCCGGTCAGGATCATGGCCGGCCGCGTGTGGCCGTACAGAAAATTGCCAATGGCAAACAACGACGACCAGATGACCACACATCCCGAGATCCAACCAGCGGTTGCCATGCCCATGTGATCGCCATGCAAGGCCGCCTCGGATTCCGTCACCCCGGCCTCAAGCCGCACCTTGGTCCAACCCGGCCCGGCTGGATGCACCTTGCGGTAAAACTCAATCAGCTTCGCACGCTCCGTCTGGGGAGCCGCGAAAGCCGCAATCAACCAGCAAATGGTCGTGAAGCTCACCTGCAGAATCGTCGTCTGCGCAAACCCGAGGTGCGGCAAGACGCCGGCCTTTTCCAGATAAGGAAAACCGGCCGCGCTGATCAGCGAGGCGGCCATGGCGGTCACTTCGCACCAGGCCGACACCCGCCACCAGAACCAGCGCACGATATACAGCAGGCCGGTGCCCGCCCCGATCGAGAGCAGGATCTGAAACGCCTGCTGGGCCGAACTCATCTGCGTGCTCACCAATGCGGCCACGACGTAAAGCCCCACGGTGCAGAGCCGGCCCACATTCACGTAATGTTTTTCACTCGCATCGGTCTTGATGAACCGCCGGTAAAAGTCATGCACCAGATAGGAGGAACCCCAGTTCAGATGGGTCAGGATCGTGGACGAACTTGCGGCAATCAACCCGCCGACCATGAGTCCCACGAAGCCGGGCGGCAGAAACTTCAGCATGGCCGGGAAGGCGCTGTCATGTCCGATCAACTTGGGATCGGCATTGGGAAATGCGGCCTGGATTGAAGCGAGGTCGGGATAAATGATGATCGAACACAAGGCCGTGATGATCCACGGCCAGGGCCGCAGGACGTAATGAGCGAGGTTGAAAAATAATGCGCCGCCCAAAGAATCCTTCTCGGATTTCGAGGCCAGCATGCGTTGCGCAATATAACTGCCGCCGCCCGGTTCGGAGCCGGGATACCAGTTGGCCCACCAACCGATGGCGATCGGCATGATGAAAATCATGAGGGCCAGTTGCCACATTGAGAAGTTCGGCAGCATGTCCAGAATCGGCTGACCGCTGCCATTGATCGCGGACATCACCGGCTGGCCACCGTCGGGAGTCACCACCTGAAGTTTGCCCAGTTTCTCAATCAAGACATCCAGGCCCCCCACCGCCTTGAGGGAAAAATACGCCGCCGCGACCACGGCCGTCATCTTGATAAAAAATTGAATCATGTCGATGACGAGCACCCCCCAGAGGCCGGAGTGCGAGGCGAAGGCCACGTTCAGGATGCCGCAGATAAGAATCGTCTGCCACGGCGGCAGGCCGAAAAGGATGTTGGCAATCTTGCAGCCCGCCAGCGTGACCATACCCATGATGAAACAATTATAAAACAGGCCGAGATACACGGCACGGAAACCGCGCACCACCGAGGAGGCTTTGCCCGAGTAACGAACCTCATAAAATTCCAGATCCGTCATCACGCCGGAACGCCGCCAGAGCCGGGCGAAGTAAAAAACCGTGGCCACACCGGTCAACACAAACGCCCACCATTGCCAGTTGCCGGCCACGCCGAACTTGCGCACCTGCTCCGTCACCCAGTTGGGCGTGTCGCTGCTGAACGTCGTCGCGACCATGGAAAGCCCCGCCAGCCACCACGGCACCGACCGGCCGGAGGCAAAAAACTCGGCGGTGTTCTTCCCGCCGCGCTTGCCGAAAAACAGCGCCGGCACAAAGCAGACGAGCAGCGAGGCGACAACGATGATCCAGTCAATGACTTGTAGTTTCATTTGGTTTCGATAACGGGTTTTCGCAGTGTTTCAACCTTCGCTCCGCGACACGATCCGGTTCATGGCGGAGGCGTTCCGCTCGAAGGACTCGACCATCTTGAACTGTACGCGCGCCCGGTCCAGATTGTGGCCGTTCCGATGAATCTTGTAGTAACGGTCGCCTTCCAGGTGGTCCGTCAGAAAGCGCAATCCAATTTCGAAAGTGATCAAGCCTGCGGAAAATGCCAGATACCCCCTCTCGGCCGCCACCAAAAATCCGCCGGCGGACTTCAAATAGCCGGCCACCAGCGATTCAAACATCGGCAAATGCATTGTCACCCGGGAGAGATCTGACTCATCCTCCGCTGTCGGGCGGCAGGCCGTTCGACACATGTCGCCGAAATCATAGAGCGTCAGGCCGGGCATCACCGTGTCCAAGTCAATCACGCAGACGCCCTCGCCCGTCACATCGTCCAGCATGACGTTGTTCAGCTTGGTGTCGTTGTGCGTCACGCGCTCGGGCAATTCCCCACGCGCCTGCGCCTGCAGCAGCACATCCACCATTGCCTCACGTTGAAGGACGAACTCGATCTCGGACTTGACCCCGATGGCGCGATTGCCGGAGTCCGCCTCGATGGCCCGAAGCAGCGCGTTGAAGCGGCTTCGGGTGTCATGGAATCCAGGGATCGTGTCGTGCAAGCGCGGTGCCGGCAAATCAGCCAGCAACTTCTGAAATTCACCGAATGCCTGCGCCGAATCAAAAGCCTGCTGCGGCGTTTCGATGTAATCGTAAGTTTTGGCACCCTCAATAAAAAGATATACGCGCCAGTAATTCCCGGCCTCGTCCAGGTGCCAGACTTTGCCGGCGTGCGTCCGGAGGAGCGTGAGGGCGCGGCGCGTGGGCTGGGACGCGCCCGAGCCGGCCAATTTGCCGTGAAGATGCGTGGTCACCCGCGAGATGTTTTCCATCAAGGCCACCGGTTGCTTGAAGATGTTGTGGTTGATCCGCTGGAACACATAGCGCACCCGCGCACCTGCGCAGTCACAGATCGCAGCGTAGGTGTCGTTAATGTGACCGCTGCCGCACGGTTCGGCGGAGATAAAACGGCCGCGCAAGTCAAACGCGGCGGCAATGGAGCGGACATCGTGATGCAAATGTGTTTCGCTCATGGAAGATTTATTTCCTCGGGCTGGGTCTGGACTTTGTGTCAGGAAATCACCTCGCGGCGTTCCTCCAGCAGTTCAATCTGCTCCTTGCGCTTTTCCTCCAGCAGATTCTTGTCGGCGGCTTCAATCACCTTCACCAGATCGGCGGCCTCCAGCAGGCGCGGGGCGGTCACATAATCGGCCCCTGCCGCGTAGAGTGCGGGAATCGTGGTGAGGTGTTCCGCATGCACCACGATTTTTGCCGTGGGATTCAATTCGCGCAACTGGCGCAGCAGTTTGAAATTGCTGGCGCCCTTGAGGATGATGTCCGGCAAGGTGCAAATGATGAGTTGGGCGTTGACCACACCCGCGTGCAGCAACACATCGCGCTGGCTGATGTCGCCATAGACCACCGGCACGCCCCGCCGGCGTAGTTGCTCAATGACGTGCGGATTGAAATCCACGACCTGGATCTCCTGCAGTAACGTCGGCTTCTGCCGTGTGATCTCCTCCAACAGGGAGCTGGCCGTCCAGCAAAAACCCAGAATAAAAATGCGTTTGCCTTGGGCGGCCTTCTTGGTGCCGGTGCCGGCGTCCTTGAGGTCCGGCAGGCCGAAATATTTCAACCAGAGCGAGGTCTTGCGCAGGAGCACCTCGCTGCCAAAGATCGCGTACGTGGAATCCACCGCCAGAAAGGCGAACGCGATGGCGGCGATGTTGATGGAATTCTCCGAGACATCCCCGCTGCGCCTCCCGAGCGTGAGCAGCACGAGCGAAAGTTCGCTGATCTGGCAGAGGTTGATCGCCGGCAGCAGGCTGACCCGGTGACCCATCTTCATCTTATACAGCGGCACAAAGACCGTGAGCAGCCGGCTCCCAACCAGAAACAGGCTGAACACCAGCATGTACAAAAGCAGATTCCACGTCGGCACGGGAATCGTCATGCCCAGGCTGACAAAAAACAGGGTGACAAAAAAATCGCGCAGGCTCGTCACCTTGGCCACCACGTCCAGCGTGTACGGAAATGTGGAGACCATCACCCCGGCGATCAGCGCGCCCATTTCCGGCGAGAGATGGAGCCAGCCTGCAAAACCCGCCACGGCAAAGCACCACGCCAGCGCGCCGACCAGCACCTGTTCCGGTTGCCGCGCGACAAACCGGAAAATATGCGGCAGCACAAACCGGCTCACCACGTACGCCACGCCCACCAGCAGCAGCACTTTCGCGAAGGCGATGGCCAAAATGCTGACCGCCGGATTTTTCAGATTCGGCTGGACGGCCAGAAACATGATCGTGACCAGATCCTGCAGCACCAGCACGCCGAGCGTGATGCGGCCCGCCAACGTTTCGAGCTCATGTTTGTCGTAGAGAATTTTGACGATGATGATCGTGCTGCTCATCGCCGCCGCCACGGCGAGGTAGAAGGCTTCCAGCCAGTTGCCCCCAAAGCCCGGGATGCGGAAGAACAGCCAGCCCAGCGCAATGCAGCCGAAGATCTGCGCCGCCGCCGTAATGGTGATGGCTTTGCCCGCGCTGAACATCTTGTTCAAGTCCATCTCCAGTCCGATCATGAACAGCAGCAGAATCAGGCCAATGCTGGCGATGGTCTCGATAGAATGGGCGTCCGTGACCCATTTGAAGCCGTGCGGACCGATGAGAAAACCCGCCAGCAGATACGCCATGAGCAACGGTTGCTTGACCGTCTGGCCGGCCACCGCCACGACCCAGGCCGCAATGATGCATAGGGCAATATCACCAATCAGTGGATTCACGCTGGCGGAGATTAGCCAACCGCCCAAGGCTGCGTCGAGATTGCATTTGGCCGCCGCTGGCGGACGGCTGCCGTCGGGCCTTTCCCCCGATTCGCCTGGCGAACTTGGTGGCTTTACTCGGATCCGCCGCCGCGCTCCAAACAATTTCCCCGCGCACTTCTTGCTTGGGCAATCCGCCGCTTCATGGCTAACTTCAGCCGTGCCGCCGCAGAAAAGATATCGCCTGCCCGATTCCCGCCGGTCGCCGAACAGCGGCTTCTTCTGGAGCCTAGCGCTCCTCGCCGCCGCCGCCCTCGGCTGGGTCTGGTGGCACGCCGCCCAACCGGCCGGTCCCCAAAAAAGTGCTGCAAAAAAAACGGCGCGCAGACAGTCCGCCGATTCGCCCGCACCGGTGATTGACGGGACGCGGACGAACGCGCCGGCCCGCAGCAACGCCACCAATGTTTTTTTCGCCGCGCCCGCGCCGGCAGGAACTCCGCCCGACAGTTTGCCGCGCCCGGCCCAGACGGTTTTCGAAGCGCAACTCGTGCTCGATCGGCTCGGCATTTCCTCCGGCTCGCTCGATGGTAAAAGCGGCGTGCAGACCCGCGCGGCCCTCCGGGCGTTTCAACAGCAGGAAAAAGTTCCCGCCACCGGGGAGCTGGATGCGGCCACCACAGCAAAGCTGGTATTGACGGCGCCGCCGTTCGTGACTTACGCCGTCACCTCCAATGACTTCGCGCGGCTGCAACCGTTGGGCCGGACCTGGCTGGCCAAATCCCAG
This sequence comes from Verrucomicrobiota bacterium, assembly GCA_031423695.1. Lineage (GTDB taxonomy): Bacteria > Verrucomicrobiota > Verrucomicrobiia > Limisphaerales > CAIQOK01 > CAIQOK01. Next base: position 17,231 of record JANPGB010000592.1, on the reverse strand, counting down.
CAGACCACCCTTGACTACGAGTCGATTTTGGAGCTTGTCGCCGAGCAGGCCCACGCTCACCCGGCTTTGATACGCCGGCTGAATCCGCGCGTGGACTGGACGAATGTCATGGCCGGGACTGTGTTGCAGCTGCCCGACGCGCACCGTGCCGAACCGACCGGCAAGGCGGCCTTCATGAGAATCAGTCTCGCGGAAAAGGCCATCGAGGCGTTCGATGCCGGCACAAATCTGCTGGCGCATTTCCCCTGCAGCATCGCGCAGCGCGCCGAGAAACGGCCGGTGGGCGAACTGCGCGTCGCGGTGGTCGCGCCGAATCCAAACTACACGTTTGATCCGGCGGTGTTCCCGGAATCGTCCGAGGCGCAGCAGTTGAAAATGAAGTTGATTTTGAATCCCGGCCCGAACAACCCGGTCGGGGTGGTCTGGATCGGTCTGGATAAACCGGGTTACGGGATGCACGGCACGCCGAGTCCTGAAATGGTGGGCCGCACGGAATCGCACGGCTGCTTCCGACTCGCCAATTGGAACGCGGAACAACTGCTCAAGCTGGTGTGGATCGGCATGCCGGTGCGGGTGGAGCCGTAATGACGAACGGTGGGCCGGCATGGCCAATCACCGTGTGTGCCCGTCCGCGCTGTGCTGCGCTGACGCGCCCTCATTTCTCAGGTCCGCTGGCATGGACGCGCCGGACAGCAGCCTTGTTTTTCGCGCGCGAGCGGTTAGGCTGGCGGCGCCTAAAGAAACTGATTGACCATGCCAGACCTAACTCAGATCGCCACGCTCCATCCACCTGCGGATCCGGGCGCGCAGTTCTCCGGGCATCAGGTTTGTGTGTTGCTGGTGGGCGACCGGACAGCGGTCGCCGGCGAGATTCGTGACCGGCTGGCCGGCGAGAGCCATCTGGAATTCCATTACTGTGTCGAACCCGCCGCCGCCATTCAACTGGCCAGCCAGCTGCATCCTACGGTGATCCTGCATGATCTCGCCCAACCGGACGTCCAAGTCTATTCCGCCATCGATCAATTGCGCACACATCCGGCCACGCGGGACATTCCGGTCATCATCCTATCACCGACGGAAAGCGCCGCTGTGCGCAGCCGGGTGTTTGCCCTGGGCGCGAACGATTTCCTGGTGAAACTGCCCGACCAGGCTGAGTTGGTCGCTCGCATCCGTTACCATTCCAAAGCCTACGTGAACCAGCGGCAACGGGACGCCGCCTACCGGGCGTTGCGCGAGAGCCAGCGGCAATGGGTGGAGAGCAACGCCGCGCTCGTGGCGCTGAATCAAAAGCTGGAGGAGGCCACGCTCGCCAAGTCCGAGTTCCTGGCCAACATGAGCCACGAGATCCGCACACCGATGAATGGGGTCATTGGCATGACCGGCTTGCTCCTCGAAACCGATCTGACGGAGGAACAGCGCGAGTATGTCGAGGCCACGCGCAGCAGCGCCGACGCCCTGCTGACGATCATCAACGACATTCTCGATTTTTCCAAAATCGAATCCGGCAAGCTGGAGCTGGAAAATCATCCGTTCGAGCTGCACACCTGCATCGAGGAGGCGCTGGACCTGCTCGCGCCCAAGGCGGCGGAGAAAAATCTCGACCTGGCCTATGTCGTGGACGATTTGATTCCGAAAATCCTGGTGGGAGACTCCACCCGGCTCCGGCAGATCCTGGTCAATCTGATCAGCAATGCGGTGAAATTCACGCCGGCTGGCGAGGTGGTCGTCGAGGTGTTCCCTTCGGCGCAGGGGCCGCGCCGGCTGGAGCCGGGCCACAAGCAGGACACGGAGTTTCTCCGCCACCCCGAACAGTGGCTGCTGCACTTCTGCGTGCGCGACACCGGGATTGGCATTCCCCCCGACAAGCAGGAGCGGCTCTTCAAATCCTTCCAACAGGTGGACGCCTCGACGACGCGGCATTACGGCGGCACCGGCCTGGGGCTGGCGATTTGCAAACAGCTCACGGAGCTGATGGCCGGAAAAATCTGGGTGGAAAGCGATACCGACGCCGGGGCCACCTTTCATTTCACCGTGGTACTGCGCTCAGCCGCCACGCACGCGCCGCCCACCTGGCAAGCGGCACAACCGGAACTGGCCGGCCGGCAGTTGCTGATCGTGGAGGACAACGCTTTCAATCAGCGCCTCCTCCACCACCGGGCCACCCAATGGGGGCTGCAGGTCCACGGCGCGGCCAATGGTGTGGAGACGTTGAAGCTCCTCGCCGAGGGCAAGACTTTTGACGCGGGGATCATCGATCTGCAGCTTCCTGATGTGGATGCGCTCGCGTTGGTGGAAAAAATCCGTGAGCATCCCGCGGGGGAAAATCTACCCCTGCTGCTGCTGTCCTCGGTGCGCCTGCGCAACGGCGACCTCCGCTCGGCCCACGCCGGCATCGCGGGCCTGGTTCACAAACCCATCCGGCCCGCGCAACTGCTGGAGGTCCTCTGCCGCGCCCTGAACCTTCAGCCGCAGCTGGAAAAAAAAACGTCGACTGTGCCCGCGCTGGACGGTGAGCTCGCCCGCCGGATGCCGCTGCGCATCCTCCTGGCAGACGACAACCTGATCAACCAGAAAGTCGGCCTGAGCATCCTGCAAAAACTCGGCTATCGGGCCGACATTGCCAACAACGGCTTGGAAGTTCTGGCTGCGCTCGAACGCCAGGTCTACGACTTGATGTTCCTCGATGTGCAGATGCCGGAGATGGATGGTCTGCAGGCGGCGCGGGAGATTTGCAAACGCTGGCCGGTGGACGAGCGCCCGTGCATCATCGCCATGACTGGCAATGCCCTGATGGGCGACCGGGAAAAGTGCCTCGCCGCCGGGATGGACGATTACATCACCAAGCCCGTTCGCCTCGCCGGCTTGCAGCAGTCCTTGGAGCATTGGGGCCCGACCCGAGTCCGGAAGCCCGACACTTCCTTTCTGCGACGCTCCTTGCCCATGCCGACGGAACCACTGCTGGACGAAAGCATCCTGACCGAATTGCGCGATATGCCGCCCGCTGATGGCGTCAACATTGTGCGCGAGCTGGTGGATCTGTTTTTTGAGAGCGCCCCGCTCACGATCACCCAGATAAAAGTCAGCCGTAACAACTTGTCCAAACTGGCCTTTCATGCGCATGCCTTGAAAAGCATGAGCCTCAATCTGGGCGCCAAGCGGATGGTGGAGCTTTCCAAGCGACTTGAAGTCCTGGCCAATTCCGGCGGGTCGGAAAACTTGGGAAATCTTCTGGCCGAACTCGACACCGCCTTCACCCAGACCTGCGTGCAACTGTTGCGACTGCGCGAGCAATGAGGCGTCGCCGGCGTGTGCGCCAGAGATGCCATCCCCAGAGCCCGGCCATCCCCAGCGCCGCGCCGGTGGTGTCAATGATCACGTCGCGGAGGCAGCCTTCCCGGTTCGGCACAAAGGTTTGATGCCACTCATCACTCGCTGCGTAGAGCGCCACGAACAGGACTGCGCCCCCAGCCAGCTGCCAGGACCAAGGCCGGGCATCCGGTCTCACGGGCTGGCGCACCGCCCGCCAGAACAGCCAGGCGAGCACGGCATATTCCGTAAGATGGGCGCATTTGCGAACCAGCAAAACCACCAGGTCCAGATCCTCCTGGGAAATGTGTGGGAACAACCACCGCATCAGTGGCACAATGATCCGCGAGGAATGGGCCGAGGACTTGGCATCGCCAGAGCCGGAAAAGATCAGCGCCATCCAGATTGCCACCGGCAGCCAGTATTTGATGAATGAACGCAATTTTGACACGATCCACACAGAAACAGATTCGGCCAGGGTGATGCAAACTTTAATGTTATCACTATACCCGGAGGGGATTTCAACTGACGCCGGGATACACATTGTATTGACTTTGCTGGTTGAGGCGGCCGGTACAGTCAACCGGCCGGGAACGCAACTGCGTCTCCGGCCGGTGCCAGCCTCGGTGATGACGGAGTCAAATCCGCCAGCACCGGCTAGTGACTTCGCGCCGTTCTGGGGTCGCCCATGTGGGAATTGACCGGCCAATTAAGATTGTCCAGCTGTGGTTGGATTGCCATGACCGTCGGCCAGGTGTAATGGCAGTCCATGCAGTAAAATTCCTCCGGAAAGATATGCAGGGTCGTGAACAAACGCATCAACACTGGCGTCACGAATTTCCGGGTCATGGCGGGAAACTCCACCCGGCTCGACTGGCATTCCGGACAGCGCACCGCGCTGTGCAGCGCGTGATCCTCCTTGTCCCATTTCAGCAGCAGCCGCCGGGCGCTCAGGTATTGCGGCTGGGGAACTTCCAAGTGAATCGCCGCGAAGGGCGCCGACATGAACCAGAAGCGCTCAAGCTTTGATTCATCGTGGAGGGTGGCCGAAACTCCGGCCTGTTGGAGTCGCTTCTGCAACACAACCGCCGGCTCCAGTTCAATGAAGGTCACGAGGGGAATGGTTTTCATGGAGCAAAGTAATCCGTCCCAACCATTATGCAACTCGCACTGGCTTCACGCGGGCCTCAATCCGGTGCTTATTCCATTTGCCAAATCCCGCCCGCTTTGGCAGAGATGCTGCGGTCTTTTCTCTTATGCTCAAACTAGGCGTCAATATTGATCACGTCGCGACCCTCCGGGAAGCGCGCTACCGCGGGCAGTCCGGCGGCGAACCCAGCCCCGTCGAAGCCGCGCGCATCTGTGAAGCCGCCGGCGCGCACGGCATCACCGCGCATCTGCGTGAGGACCGGCGGCACATCCAGGATCGAGACATCAGGGAATTGCGCGAGGTGGTCCAGACACGCTTGAATCTGGAAATGGCCAATGTGCCGGAGATCGTGGCGCTTGCCTTGAAGCTAAAGCCCGAGATCGTCTGTCTGGTCCCGGAGCGCCGCCACGAAGTGACGACTGAAGGAGGACTCGACGTGGCGGCGGAAGAGCGGGTGATCACCGAGACGCGCCGGCGGATGAACGACGCCGGCATTGAGGTGAGTCTGTTCATCGCGCCGGATGAAAAACAAATTGCCGCCAGCGCGCGCACGGGCAGTCAGTTCATTGAACTGCACACGGGCCGGTTCGCGGAACATTTTGGTAACGGATCAAAGCCCTGGGTGGAATTGCAACGTTTGATCAACGGCGCAAATCAGGCGCATGCGCTGGGTTTGAGAGTGAACGCTGGGCACGGCTTGAACTATGCAAACCTGCCTGCGCTCTATCGCGTGCCGCATCTGGTGGAATTGAACATCGGTCATAGCATCATCAGCCGGGCGGTGTTCGTCGGTTTGGAGAATGCCGTCCGCGAAATGCTGGCATTGCTTCGGGGAGGCTGAATCGGCAACCACGAATGCCAGTGATGCCCTATGTGGGCTGGACTCCCGCCCAGTTGGGGTGAGTATCGCCTGCGACACAGACTGCGAGGAGCGTGCTGCCTGGCAGGGTTCAATGAAGTTGCATTGGGAGCGGAATATGTTTGTATTTGGGGGTGAAACTGACCGCCTATCCGTGCGAGTTGCTGCTCGCCAATCCCTGGAAGATCGCCAGCACCAAAGGCTCCGGCACCCACCGCACCGTCATCGTGGAACTCACAGATGGCGACGGCTTGAACGCCCTCGGCGAGGCCGCGCCATCTTCCTTGTATGGGGAATCTGCTGACGGCCTCCTGAAATTTCTCCCGCACCTGGACGCGCACAAACTATCATTCGCGGATGTTCCGGGCAGCATGAGCTATTTAGAAACCGTGCCGGGAATACCCTTCGCCGCCCGGTGCGCGCTGAACATCGCGCTGCTCGACGGGGCGGCGAAGCGCGCGGGGAAACCGCTTTATGATCTTCTCGGTCTGGGCTTTCGCGAGCGGCATCACATCACTTCCTTCAGCATCGGCATTGACGCGCCGGACATCATCCGCCGGAAAGTTTTGGACGCGGCTCCGTATCCCGTGATCAAGCTCAAGGTGGGCGATCCGCGCGACCGTGAAAATTTCGCCGCGCTGCGTTCCGCCGCGCCCGACAAGCCCGTGCGCGTGGATGCAAACGAAGGCTGGGGGACCAAGGAGGAGGCGCTGCGAATGCTGGAGTGGCTGGTTGCGACCGACCAAAAAATCCAGTTCGTCGAGCAGCCCATGCCGCGCACGGCCAGCGACACGGATTTGAAGTGGCTCAAGGACCGCTCACCGCTGCCATTGTTTGCAGATGAATCCTGCCACACGGTGAAGGACGTCCCGCGCTGCGCCGAATGTTTCCACGGGGTTAATGTGAAGCTGGTCAAGACCGGCGGCGTGAGCATGGCGCTCGAGACGTTGAAGGCGGCCCGTCGAGCGGGTTTGCAAACGATGATCGGCTGCATGATCGAAACGAGTGTTTTGGTCAGCGCCGCCGCGCACCTGGCGGAACTGGCGGACTTTCTGGACGTGGACGGAAATCTTCTGATCACGAACGACCCGTTTGCCGGTGTGACGGCGGAAAAGGGAATCCTCTCGTTTGCCACCGCCAAAGAAAAACGCGGACTGCAAGTCAGTCCGCGTGGCCGAGAAAATCGTCTTTGACACTTAATTAAGTCTTCTATGGAAAGTCACAGCCCCATTCGCTCCCACCGGAAATTTCGGGGTTTTGGCGCTCAATCATTGCAGCGGCCAGGTGGATGGATATTCGTCCGTGCCGTGACTGAAGGTTTGTATGTAATTTTTCTGCGAGACCCACTGAGCGTGGCCGTCGCAAAATACCATATTGCCACCGGCGTTGCCGTGATTGTCTCCCTTATCAGGATAGTTATCATTGAGACGCGTGGGATCAGTTGAATGGCGGTCATCGTCATCGTAAATGATCAAGATGTCACTCGGACCAATCCGCTGCGGCGAGACATAGGGCAATAAGGTGATAGTGGTTTGATATTGAACGCAGACATTTTGGGTCTTGCGCTTGTTATTGTTGTTATTTCCAGTGACCAAGTAGCTGTTCAGGTAGCCAGAAATTTCATAGCTGCTTCCGTAGGGCTGCTCTTTGCCCCCCGCAGGAAGTGTCAAATCTGTGACATATGTGGACGTGCCATGAATACGATCCGAATACAGCGCCACACCAGACTGATTCCCAAGGGAAGGATAGGCATTAGGATTGGCGACCATCCCAGCAACAATTGGCATCGTAGTGTCTCGAATTTCGTTTTTTGTTGATGGGCAGGCAAAAGCTTTGAGGGCGGGCAAATATGTTGGATAAAGCCAGTTCATGTCATCATCAGCGTAATTATACGTGCCAGTGAATGCGTGCTTGCTGTCATCGTCCGCGAACATCTGGCTTCCGAGGCCCATCTGTTTTTCGTTGTTGAGGCAGCCGATGCGCTTGGCACGTTCCTTGGCGTTGGACAACGCGGGCAGCAGCATCGCCGCCAGAATGGCGATGATGGCGATGACCACCAGCAACTCAATCAATGTAAAGGCACCGCAGTGGGGGCCTGGCTGAAAGTTTTTTTCCTCTGGCATTCGCTTTAGTTTCCCATGGGCACGGCTACTTGTGACCTGCGCAATGCGACGTGAACCACAACCAATCTGTGGCGGTAGGCCCCGTGGGATTGCCGGCAGGAATGCCGGCAGGCATTCCCATCGATGACAGCGTTTTGCCATACACCACGGGGATCTTGAGGGTTGGATTCTGCCATTTGTGAATTTCTGCATGACCATCGGCAAAAGACATGCCACAACTCCATTTGTGGTAGGAACCCGGCACGTCAGGAAATATCGCTGACGCGCCATAGGTTCCGGGTGTCGCTGTGAACGCATTATCAACCTGCAACCAACCGTCGTTCATGCTGACCATGCTCTCCTCCAGGAAAACTATCATGTCAGAAGTCCCGGGATTGGAGGTTATCTGCCCCAGCTTCAAATAACTCTTTGCGTAAACTTGATTTCCGTAACTCAGGGTGGATCCCAGCTGACCTTGCATTGAGTAGGTGCGTATCCGCTGGCCGTTGTCCGACGGAATGTTGTCGGCCGGACACCGATACACACCCAACTGGCCGCCCATGTAAGGAGCCATCATATTGGTTCGATAATAATCCAAATTGATATTGGCATCATTGGCAGCCCACGCTTCAGCGGAACCGCCGCACCAACTGTAACCGGCACTCAACGGTGAATTGGCTATCAACCGATCGTTGTTATCAACGGCATACATTTGCCAGCCCAATTGAAGTTGTTTGAGATTGCTGACGCATTGGATCTGGTAGGCCTTGGCCTTGGCTGCGGAAAGCGCCGGCAACAGCATCGCGGCCAGAATGGCAATGATGGCGATGACCACCAACAATTCAATCAACGTGAATCCATTGTGGTTACTGGATGACAAGCATGGTTTTTTCATGTCAAAAATTCTTCGTTCCAACATCTTTATAAAAGGGCGGGGCATTTGCACAAGGCAAACACCCCGGCCCAGCTAAACGGTTCAACCGCGTCGAGACGGGTCAATCATGGATGAAAAATCCGATAGAACAATTGGTCACTTCCCAAGTAGGGAGTCGTGGCCTGGAACTGGTTGCTTCCCAGCGAGGTCATGGAGGCAGCCGGACTCACATCGCCATAGGTGCCGTTCACCGTCCCGGAACTCCGCAGCGTGAAGGACGAGGTCGTATCCGACGCGTTGGAGGTGGTGAACGTGACGACCACATTGCCGCCGCTGATGACGATGCTGTTGATCGTGATCACCGAGACTGCGGCTGGCAGTTGAACCACCTGCAGGTTGGCATAGTAAACACCCGCTTCAGCATTGCCAACCGTGGCGCCAAATGGATCGGCATAACCCAGCATGAGATAACCGTTTGTCCACACCGTGGTGTTGGTATAGGCGAAGATAGGGGTGTGATTGATGGACATGGTGACAATGTTGTTCTGCTGCTTGATCTCCACGTCACTCCATGTGCTCGCATCATAACCCAGCGCCGGGGAAGCATTAGCCGGTTGACCGGCAGTCTGGCTGCCGCCGCCAGCACCGTCAAAACAGGTGAACGGACCGGGGTTGACCTTAAACACCTGAGCCAAAGACGAGGCTGCCTTGGTTGCCAATCGCGTCCAGCCAGCATTGTTGTTGGTTCCTCCCTCACCAGTATATTCCGCATAATCACCTTGGGCTGAAGAACCACCCGGCTGTGCGGTGACGTAATACCAGATACCGTCACTGGTCCAAGTCTGGTTGGTGATGAAGCCGCCGCCATACCACCAGTTACTCTTGCTGCCGGTATGATTGATGCCAAACACCGCGCCTTCGGTGGAGTTGGCCGTCGTCTGGCCTTCAATGATGTTCATGTTAAACCGGACGGCATAGTTGCCGCTCAAGAACAGGTTGGTGTAATACGCATTGACCGCGCCGGGAGAAGAAGGACCGGCAATCTTATTACAGGTCAAGTGGAGCGCGTTGGCGTTGCCATTCGGCGGAGGCGGAATGGAAATCCCTCCCGCGACGGCGGCGAGCGACATGCCGAAATCTGCGCTGAAATCCGTGGCGTTGAGCTCCGGATTGCCGCACCCGTAAGTGATGAACCAATTAGACGCATCACCCGCGCTGGTCATGTCGTTGTTGAGCAGTAATGGCGCTGCCGCATAGTGGGCGGAAACAATTGTGCCGGATGCCGTACTTGTGCCAATGGCGTAACCCGAGCCGGAACCCGCCGTGACCGTGACTGTTCGATTCGTGGTCACGCTGGGATTATCCAACGGCGACACTGTCAAACTCGCGGTCTGGGCTCCGTCAGGAATGGTGACGCTGCCGACGGGCGTGAAATCCGTGCCGCTCACCGCCGAGCCGCCGTAGGACAAATTCACGCTCAAATCGGAACCGGTGGTCAGTTTCCCGCGGCGAGTCAGCGTGAATTTGATGAAGTCAGCGTTGTTGCCGGGGCCGACGGAGTTGGTATAACGACCGTACGCCTGCGCATTGGCCGCGCTGGTCATGTCAATGGTTGGCGTGTTATTATCGAGAATGTTGACAATGGCGCTGCCAGCACCTTGATAACCGCTGCCGGTTTGCAGGGTCAGAATGACCGTGGTCGTCGCGAGCGGATTGCCGTCGTCAATCGGCACGACGTTGATGTTGGTTTCTGTGGCTGACGAAGCGAAGGTCACCGTGGTCGGCAGGGTCGTGTATTGTGAACCATTCGTGGCCGTGCCAGTCAGCGTATAGTTGACGGTCAATGGCACGCCCGCGGAACTGCGTGTGATGGTGAACACGCCCGGTGAACCGGGTGTGCCTTCGGCGCAGGTTGACACCGGGGCCGTCACGTTCACGACGTTGTCGTAATTGGAAACAACGATGTTGGCGAACACCGCAAAGTTCAAGTTGGTATAATTATTCCCGGTGACTGCGTTCGCGGCGGTAAGCCCCGTGCGTGAAGCCATGAATGTAAGAAAACTGCCCGGTGGTGTTCCGCACACCGCATAGTTGCCGGTGGCAATGATGTTACCATCAATTTTGTAAATGATCACGCTGCCGACCTTTTCAACAGAAACATCATGCCAGCCGAAGGTGGGGAGGCCGGGACAGGATGCGTTGTTGGTTTGCTGCGGATAAAGGATTTGTTGTGCCAACGGAACCACGGTGGCGGGAAAATAGTTGGTCCATGACTGGCCGGTAGCGAGGTTTGTTGCGGTGTTAAAGGGAGGAGCGGCAGTTCCGCCTACCCAATTGCGGGTTCCCTTGGTTGTCGCAGTCAAGCTGTTATACACATAGGGATCGCCCGCGAAACCCGGTGTCACCGTTCCAGTGGACTGAAAGGTGAAATCTTGCAAAGATGACTGGGCGTTGACCGGCGTTGTTGCAGGGCCATAGATACGCATTTGGGCCGACGAACCGTTATCGGTTGTCGCTCCCACAAAAATCGCATCCGTCACGCCGGGCGTGGTCGCCGTGGTGCCGGCCGTGCCATAGCCGCAACCATAAAGGACTGTTGAGGCGGTACCGTTATGCGGGCTGGTGGCATAACTTGCAGCAGCCACATTGGTGGTATTTAGCGTGGCATAAGCGGCGCAATTCACATTCACCCACATATCCGCATGCATGACAAAATTAGCCGTGACGCTGAAATTTGTCGGCGCCACTGACATTCCCGCCGTGACCGCCGAGCCTTTCGCCACCGGCGCGTTCGTATAAACCGCGCTCAGTTTCAACCCGTGGTGGATGGCCGCTGAACCGAACTGGGCGCTGTGCGGAGCGATGGGAATGCCCGCCGTGGTGTAATCGAAGTTGAAATTGTACAGGTTGTTGGAGACAGCATTGAAGGCAGTCGTGCTACCGGTGTAGCTAAAGTTCACCACCCAGTTTGCACTGTCATCGGTGTTGAAGTTCTGGAGGTAGATCTGCTGAGCTCGCGCTGACTCGGTCAGGGCGAACAATGCGCCGGAAACGGCGAGGCTGAGTGCCAAACCGCGCGCGACGGTGCCAAGTGTGGGGATGGGTTTCTTCATGGTTTTTCCTTCTTCTTTGGTTGAGTTGTTGTTACGAATGGGACACTCAAAGGTAATTTAGCCGATTGCGAACCGGCACAATCATGTTCTAACAATAATGATTAGATAACCGTGATTCCAAAAATTGCAACCAGAAAACAGTTCCGGGCTTCACATGTACATGTCTCCCTTCCTTTTGCGGGGGCCGAAGACAAGTGCTGAATCTAAAGTGCTGAATCTATTTGGCATCTTCGTGCTTTGACCGCAAAACGCCGGGAACATCGGCGAAATGGATTTTCCCAACCGCCTCGGCAGCGAGCGTTCCCAACCGGTGGCGCAGAGCAATCACGCTGCCCGCTTCGGTCGGATGATTCCGATTGGATAAAAAAATAACGAATGTCTTGGAGAACGGATCAATCCAAAAGGAACCGCCTGTCCAGCCCGTGTGGCCGTAAGATCCAACTGGAAAATGCTCGCCGCGCGGCCCGCTGAAACTGGAATCAATGTCCCAGCCCAGCCCGCGCCTCGCGGAAATTTCCGGTGGCGTCTGCACACCCGTCATCATCCGGACGGTCTCCGGTCGGAAAATCCGCGCGCCGCCCAGCTCGCCGCCGTTAAGCAGCATCCTTGCGTAGCGCGCCAAATCGGGCGCGGTGGTGAAAAGTCCTGCGTGTCCGGCCACCCCGCCCATGTGGCGCGCGGTCGGGTCGTGGACCGTGCCGCGGTAGGGATTGCCATCCACCACCTCCGTCGGAGCGATGCGGGCCATCTTGTTCGTCGGCGGCAAAAAGCCGGTGTCTCGCATCTTCAAAGGGGCATATATTTCCCGCCGCACAAATATTTCCAACGGTGTTCCACTGACGCGCCGGACAATTTCACCCAGCAGAAAAAAATTGATGTCGCTGTATTTGAAAGCCGTTCCGGGTTTGGATTGGAGCTGGGTGGCGCAGGCTTTTTTGATCGCCTCGCCCTGGCCATGCCAAGCCGTTTTGGTTTCAATGTCCGGAGGAAGGCCGGAGGTGTGGGTGAGGAGTTCGCGCACGGTCACCCGTTCCCGGTTTTCGCCGTTAAATTCGGGAAGGTAATGGGTCACGGCCGCTTCCAGCTTCACCTGGCCTCGCTCGACCAACATCATTATGGCAGGCGTGGTGGCGACGACTTTTGTCAGCGAGGCGGCGTCAAAGATCGTGTCTTCGGTCATCGCCTCGCGTGCCGGCACGAGCGCACGATGGCCGAACGCCTTGTGGTACGCCGTGCCGTTGCGCTCCAGCCAGAGCACGCCGCCGGGGCACCGATTGCTGGCGATGGCTGAATGGATGGTCGCATCCATCTCCGCCAGTTTTTCCGCGCGGAAGACGGGCGCGGCGGGCTGCCGCTTGGCGCAACCTGAAAGCAAAAGCGCGACGGAAAATAAAACCAGCAACCGGCCGATGCCTGAGGCTGGAGCGCGTTCACCCAGCGCCGGAGGCGCGGAAGAAAATAGCCCTGTCCACCGCTGCTCCGCAGCTTCAGAAACCCTTTGGACAAGCGTCTTCATTGACGGATTTTCTAGCGATACAGCAGGAAGGGCGCGCGCGCGGTTCCAAACTGTGCCAGCCCCGGCGCAAATCCGGCCACGATTTGCTCCGCCGGCTCGCCACGCTCCAACGACTCCCGGACGGTGGACGTGCCCATCACCTTGTCGAAGTAGCTCGCGTGCAACTCCAGTTTTGCGCCGTAGGTTTCTTTTACGACGGATAAAATCGCCAGCGTTGTGGCGATGGAGTGATACGCGGTGCGGTCCGTGACGTGCAACTGGCAGCCGCCGCATTGCTCCCCCTTGAACTTTGAGAAGGTCGGGGTGAAGGATACTTCGCGGAATTTCACGCCGGGCAGCTTCAGCCCGTTCAATTTCTTCGCGAGAACAAAGCCGTCTATCCAGGGCGCGCCAAACATTTCAAAGGGCTTGGTCGTGCCCCGGCCCTCGGACAAATTCGTTCCCTCAAGGATGACCTGCCCCGGATACACCGTCGCACTTTCAGGGGTCGGCAAGTTGGGCGAAGGCAGGACCCACGGCAGCGAGGTTTCATCGAACCACTCGGCGCGCGTCCAGTTTTCCATCGGCACGACGGTGAGTTTGGCCTTCTGCTTCAGAAATTTTGCATTGAACAACCGGGCAAGTTCGCCCGCCGTCATGCCGTGCCGAAGCGGAATTGGGTACAAGCCGATGAACGAGCTGTGCGTGGGGTATTCAAGAATCGGTCCTTCCATCGCGAGACCATTGATGGGATTGGGACGGTCCAAAACGATGAAGGGGATGTCCGCGTCGGCCGCCGCCTGCATCGCGTAGGCCATCGTGGCGATGTAGGTATAGACGCGTGTGCCGACGTCCTGGAGGTCGAACACCATCACGTCCACCGAGTTCATCATTCCCGCCTCGACCTGTTTGCCGGTGTGCTGCGTGTCGAAGGTCCGCATGTATTGGTCAATGTTCGTCATCATGTCGGCCGGTGGCTTGTGCGTCTGGCCGTAGAGGCTGAACACGGGCAGCTTGTAATGTTCGTCAAAATAAAACGCCACGTATTCGCCGGCCTGCGCGTTGCCTCGCACGCCGTGTTCCGGCCCGTACAGCGCGGTGAGCTTGATGTCTGGATGTGCGCGGAATGCTTCGATGATGCTGTCGAGCTTGCTGTCGAGGCCGGTTGGATTCGTGATCAGGCCGACATGTTTGCCGCGAATCAAGTCGAGGCGCTTTTCAAAAAGGACTTCAACGCCGAGCTTCACGGGCGGATTTGTTTTTTTAGTAGTCATGGTGTGACAGCCGGCAAACAGGATCGCAAGGCTGAGTAGTATGGAAAGGGGAACGGGTTTCATCGGGTTTGCAAACAGCTCGTTTTGAGGAACTGCGAAAATTCGCCGCGCCGGAAGATCACTTCGTTGTGCGCCAGTTCGGTGTGGAGGAAAACGATTCGGCCGCGCTGCAAATCCTGCGGCACCGCATTGGTCTCCTCCAACGAAACAAAGCTGACGCCGCGGGTCTGGTAAGCCGCCATCAATCTTTCGGTCTCCGGCTTGGTGCCGCCCTGGTCGGTGTAAATATTCATCATGCGGCCCTTCTCACGCTGCTGCCACGCGACAAAATTCTCCGTGTTGCCATAAAGCGCATCAAACAACCACGCCTCTTTGATGGGCAGACCGCCGTGGTCCACGATTGCCGCCATCACGTGATAGCCGCCGCTGTGGCCGGAGAGAATGAGGTTGCCGATGGAAAAGGTTGTCTGCCCGGGCGCGTTGCCGGCGTGGAGTTTCTCCAGGGCCTCGGCCATGAAAACCTTGAAGCCATTCGTGTCCTCCAGTTTTCCGCCGAAGGAATCCGGCGCGTCGTGCGGTCCTTGCGGCACGATCAGGATCGCGTTCTTCCCGCTGTCGCAAAACTGCTGCACCAGGTTGAACTGCGCCAGCGTCCCAGCCACGGTATTGTTCCAGCCGTGAAAGTGGACGACGAAATCCACTTCGTTGCCCGGACGGAAATCTTTCGGGATGAACAGCGCCACCGTGCGGTCGGAGTAATGGTCGGTGGCGGTATAAACCTTGCCATCGCGCGTGCGTCCCGCCGCGCGCGCCGGATGCGGGAAAGGCGCGGCGACAAACTCCGTGACCAGCAGTTTTCCGGAGCCCGAGTAATTGGTCTGCCAGGCATCCTCCGCTTGCCCGGCCAGCGCAAGGAGCACGATGACGGTTGCGCAAGATAACCTTGCTCGTCCCAGTTGCATCTTTCTCGGGTTCACGACGGACAAATCTCTACGCGCCTATTTCCACTGTCGAGAAAAATGTCTGATTGCCGGGATGAGGGTTTGGGGCAGGGGTTTGCTGCGGCCAATTATGGGCGAGCCCGCCTCGACGTTGACATGTCCGACTTGTCTGCTAGCGTAACTTCACCGCAGCCCCAAATTTACATGATCATCGGCGTTCCCAAAGAAATCAAAGAACAGGAGTATCGCGTCGCGTTGCTCCCCAGCGGCGCGTATCAGCTCATCAAGCGCGGCCACACGGTCGTCGCCGAGCGCGGCGCGGGCATCGGCGCGGGTTATCCTGACGCGGAATATGAGTCCGCCGGCGCAAAACTTGTGGATGCGCACGCGGAAATTTTTGCGCGGGCAGATTTGATCATCAAGGTCAAAGAACCTTTGCCGAGCGAGCTTCCGTTGCTGAGAGCGGGGCAAATTCTTTTCACCTATCTGCACCTCGCCGCCAGCAAACCGCTCACGGAAGCGCTGATGAAATCCGGCGCGACCTGCATCGCGTATGAAACCATCGAGGTGAACCGCCGCCTGCCGCTGCTGGAACCGATGAGCGAAATCGCCGGGCGCATGAGCGTGCTGGTGGGGGGATATTTTCTGGCGAAACATTTTGGCGGCAGCGGCACGTTGCTCGGCGGCGTGCCGGGTGTGTTGCCGGGCAAAGTCGTGGTGCTCGGTGGCGGCGCCGCCGGCGTGAACGCGGCGCGCATGGCACAAGGCCTCGGCGCGGATGTCACCATTCTCGAGGTGGACCTGGAACGCATGCGTTTTCTCGACATCACGCTGCACACGGCGCACACCCTGTTTTCAAGCGAGTCGCACTTGCAGGAAATCTTGCCGAGCGTGGACCTGCTGATCGGCGCGGTGTTGGTTCCCGGAGCCAAGGCCCCGAAGCTGATTTCCCGCGCCATGCTCCGGCGGATGCGCCCCGGCAGCGTGCTGGTGGACATCGCGATTGACCAGGGCGGCTGCGCGGAGACTTCGCGCGCCACGACGCATCATAATCCGGTCTATGTCGAGGAAGGCGTGACGCACTATTGCGTGGCGAACATGCCTGGCGCCTATGCGCGCACGGCCACGCAGGCGTTGACGAATGTGACGTATCGCTATCTCGAAACGCTCGCCGACTACGGCGTGGACAAAGCCTGCGCCAAAAACCCGTCGCTCATCGGCAGCATCAACGTGCGCGAGGGAAAAATCACCTACAAAGCGGTTCAGGAAGCGCACGGATTGCCGATATGTTAAATTGAGCCTGTGAAGTCCGCCACGTCGAGCCTTGCCGTCCGCAGAAATTTTTGCCAAAAAATTTCCGCCGCGATTTTTTTAGGTGTCATCGCCGGCGCGACGACAGTTTCCGCACAGCGGCCGCTGGGCGTGGACATTTCGCATTACCAGGGCGCGGTCACCTGGACGAGCGTGAAAAATTCCGGCGTGAGCTTCGCCTGGGCGAAGTCCTCGGAAGGTTCCGGCACTGGCGACGCTTTTTTCGCCGGCAACGTCAGCGGCGCGAAGGCCGCCGGCGTTTACATCGGCGCGTATCACTTTGCCCATCCGGAGGCAAACAGCGCCGCGACTGAGGCCAACTTTTTCTGGAACGTCGTGGCCAACACCATCACGAACGACGGCTTGAGCCTCCAGCCGGCTTTGGATTATGAGACGTTCACCGCGCCCGGCGGCGTGCCGGTCGGGGCCGCCAGTTATGCCGACTGGGCGAACCAATGGTGCAACGCCGTCAGCAACAAGGCGGCGGCGGTGGGCGTCACGATCAAGCCCCTGATCTACACGTCCACCTGTGAGGCGGGAAATCTCAACACTAGCAACGCGCAGTGGCCGCCGTGGATCGCCAATCCCAGCGGGCTGAATCCGCAGACCGGCTCGCCGTGGAGTTCCACCTCGTGCAACACGTCCGCCTACGAAATCTGGGGCGCGGGAGTCTGGTCCGTGTGGCAATACAGTTGGACCGGCTCCGTGCCCGGCATCTCCGGCGCGTGCGACATGGACGTGACACCGGAAACGCCGGGAATGGCGAGCAACGCAGCCGCGACGTCCTCGTGATACCGCGCGGCGCC
>JANPGB010000591.1:0-1639 GCA_031423695.1 Verrucomicrobiota bacterium | reverse complement strand
AAACAGTAGCCCAACCGAAACCAGAGCCGCCAGAGCCGCCGAACCCCAGTCCAGCCGCCACACCGGCAGGATCGTCATCGGGCAGCTCGGCTGTCACAGAACCATCCCCTGTAGCTGCCCAGCGCAAACCGGCCGTTTGGTCGTGGCTAGCCGGCATCGCCGTCCTCATCGCAAGCGTCGTAGTCGCTTTGAAGCGCCGACTCAGATAAAGGGGGCAGTCTGTGAATCTCGCTCTGGAGGCTGGACAACGGGGGTGAAGTCGTAAGAGGAGTGGGGTCAGCTTTAGCGTAAGAGGAGTGGGGTCAGCTTTAGAATTTCGCTCTTGCCGGATGTTTGCCGAAGAGTAAAAGCAGGGAAATCCATGGCCCGCAAAGCACGCGTCGAATTTGAGGGGGCGGTTTATCATGTGCTCGATCGCGGGGACCGGCGCGAGTTGATTTTCATGGACGGAGAGGATCGGCGTCGCTTTTTGGAAACGCTCGGGGAAACGTGCGCGCGCACCGGCTGGCGCGTCCACGCCAACGTGCTAATGAGCAATCATTACCACCTGATGATTGAAACTCCGCAGGCCAACCTTGTGGCTGGAATGCGCTGGTTCCAGACGACATGGACGATGCGGTTCAATAAACGCCATCGGCTGAGCGGACATCTTTTCCAGGGCCGCTACAAGGCGGTCGTCGTCGATGGCCAGGAGGGAAATTACTTTGCGGTGCTCAGCGATTACATTCACCTCAACCCCGTGCGCGCGCGGATGGTGAGCCTCGACGGGCGGCTCTTCGATTATCCGTGGAGCAGTTACCCGCTCTACGCGGCGCGGAAGGGACGCCCCGTGTGGTTCGAGCCGCGGAAGGTGCTTGGCGAAATGGGCCTTGAGGATACCGCAGCAGGCCGGCGTGCGTATGCGGAGCGGATGCGGGCGCGTGCCGTGGAGGAACTCACGCAGGAACATGAACCCGCCGGGCTCGCGGAACTGCGCCGGGGCTGGTGCCTGGGAGGAGAGGGCTTTCGGGAGCGGATGTTGCGCCTGCTCGATGCCGCCGCGGAGAAGCTGCGACGTCCGCGGCTCTCGCCGATGGATGCGAGCGTGCAGCGCGACCATGGTCTGGATGAGGCGCAGCGGCTGCTGACCGAGGGCTTGCGCTGTCTCGGGATGGAAAGAGAAGAACTGCCACGTCTTAAAAAAGGTGATCCGCGCAAGGCGGCGCTGGCGGTGCGCATCCGCACGCGCACCACGGTGCCAAATGCATGGATTGCCGAACAGCTCCAGCTCGGGCACGTCAGCCGCCTGAACCAATGCGCGCGCACGGCGCCGCCGGAGTTATTGCGAAAACTGGACAATGCTCTCGGCAAATGAGCGAGATTCTAGAGCTGACCCCACTTCCTTACCTTGGTCGATGGAGTTGTGGCGTTAGTCTCATCTTTGCCCCGTTATGGCCACGGTGGATCGACATGCTTGTCAAGTTCGCTTCCTACAAATCGCTTCCATCGAACCACCCTTTCAACTCGGGAGGTGGCGAGATTTGGGTTTTCAATCCACGCGTCGAGATGCAATTCGACACCGTTCCGCTGAATGAGCCACCGATCCAGAATCTTGAGTTCGCGATTGTCTGCCCAAGGCTCGCCAATCAATCGCCGGACA
>JANPGB010000590.1:0-15086 GCA_031423695.1 Verrucomicrobiota bacterium | reverse complement strand
TGGAAAAATGTTTTTCCGGCGCGAGATAAAGCGTCGTCAGAATGCCGCGATTGACGGGAATCAAATGGGGCGTGAACTGGATCGTCACCGTGGTTTTTGCAGCGAACGAAAGTTGTTCCTCGATCTCGGACAGATGCCGATGCTTCGGAATACCGTAAGGCCGCACGCTTTCGTTGCACTCGACAAATAGATAATCCAGCTCGGCCTTGCGCCCCGCGCCGCTGACGCCGCTCATGGAATCCGCGATGATGCCGCTCGGCTTGATGAGCCCGGCCTGGAGCAAGGGAATCAGCGGCAGCAGAATGCTGGTGGGATAACAACCCGGGGACGCGATGAGTTTGGCCGCCTTGATTTTCTCGCGATAAACCTCCGGCAAACCATAAACCGACTGCGCGAGCAGCTCCGGCGCGGGATGGTCGTGCGCGTAAAAATCCTTGTACATCTCGGCGCTCTTGAGCCGGAAGTCCGCGCTGAGATCAATGACCACGCAGCCGACCTTCAGCAGCGGCACCGCGAATTCAGCGGCGACGCCGTGCGGCAGCGCGAGAAAAACGATGTCCGCCTGCTTCGCCAGCGTCTCCGGGTTGGGCTCGCTGAACTTGAGTGCCTTGGCTTTTGGATGGTTGGCAAACTTGGGGAAAATCTGCGCGAGCGTCTGGCCGGCATATTGACGCGAGGTGACGGCGGTGAGTTCCACATGCGGATGACCCAGCAGCAGCTTGACGAGTTCTTCGCCGGAGTAACCGGACGCACCGACGATGGCGACTTTTTTGATTTTCATTTCTATACTTGAAAAGTGAACAACAAAGAAACCAAGAAACAAAGTTTTTCCGGGCCTGGTTGCTTCGTTTCTTTGTGGCTCAACAATAAAAAACCCCGCCGGAATGAACCAGCGGGGTTTTGCAAAATGGCCGACCGATTAACGCTTGCTGAACTGGAAGCGGCGGCGGGCACCCGGCTGGCCGTACTTCTTACGTTCGCGCATACGCGGATCGCGGGTGAGCAAACCTTCCGCCTTCAACGCGGGGCGAAGCGCAACATCCACTTCCAGCAGCGCGCGGGCGATGCCGTGCCGCGAGGCGCCGGCCTGGCCGATCGGGCCGCCGCCGGAGACGTTGATGCGCACATCGTATTTGTCCGCCGTGCCGGTGAGGGTCAAGGGTTGCTTGACGGTGCCGCGCTGCAGCTCCATCGGAAAATAGTTTTCAAAGGCGCGGCCATTGACCGTGATCTTGCCGGTGCCGGAAGCGAGACGGACGCGGGCGACGGAAGTCTTGCGGCGACCGGTGCCTAGAAATTCAGTAATTTTGGTTGCCATACTTGAATGGGATGAATGCGGTTGAGATTATTTCCCGACGGTGAGCGTCGCGGGCTGCTGGGCGGCGTGGTCATGCTTCGGACCCTTGAAGACTTTCAATTTGGTCAGCAGCTGGCGGCCGAGGCGGTTCTTGGGGATCATGCCGCGGACGGCGCGGTGAATCAGCATCTCGGGATGCTTGGCGCGCAGATTCTCCACGGTGAAATGCTTCTCGCCGCCCTTCCAACCGGAATACGTCATGTATTCCTTGTCGGTTTCTTTCTTGCCGGTGACGCGCACTTTTTCAGCATTGACGACGATGACGAAATCGCCGGCATCAAGGTGCGGGGTATAGACCGGCTTGTCTTTTCCGCGCAGCACGTCGGCCACCTGGACGGCGAGACGGCCCAGCACGGCGCCGTCGGCATCAATTACGTGCCACTTGCGCTGTTCCAAATTTACTTTCGGCAAATGCGTTTTCATCTATTGTTCCTGTCAAAGGAGCGCAGAAACTATCAAACCAGCAGTTGAAGTCAACAGGCATTTCAGACATTTTGGCGAATCGTGCGGTCGCTTTTCACGGCCGGGGGCCCGCGCCGGCTTTTTCCCGGCCGAGTTCGAGCTTGAGGGCCCTGAGTGACAGTCGGATGTCCATGATGAACATCACGAGCGAGCCGATCAGCGACGTGAGGCAGCAGATGAACAGCAGGCTGACCGGCACCGCCAGCTCCCATTGAAACAGCGCCGTGAAAAACAAGGTGATGATCAAGACCGCCGCGAACAGCATGCTCATCGCGGCCAGGATGATGGCGAGCTGAATCAACTCCGCCCGGCGGAACAGGATCTCCACCTGTCCGCCCAGCTGCTGTTGATCGGCCTCATCGGTGCCGCGAAGCTCACGGGTGAGCTGGCGCGACCGATCCACCGCCCGCCCGAACCGGTTGGTCAGGGACAACAACAAGAGTCCAACGCCCGAGATCAAGATGACCGGGCCGACAGCGATCTGCAGCACCGGGATGAGTTCGCTTAGCTTGGTAGATACCATGGCGGCAGGATGATTTGCGCCAGCCCAAAAGACCAACCAGAAATTGGCAGAATTCCTTCCACCCCAATCAGGTCTCACTGCGCCGGGCGGGCGTGGCCAAAGCCTGCTCGCGTTCCAGCAGGCCGGGATGCGAATAATAAAATCCGCTATAAAGCGGGTGCGGGGTCAGGTTGCTGAGATTTTTTTCATTCAGTTTCCGCAAGGCTCCGATGAGTGGGCGCGCCCCGTCCATCGCCCCGGCAGCGAAGGCGTCCGCCTCATATTCGTGCCGCCGCGACCACCAGTGCGCCAGCGGTGAAAACCAGAACATCACCGCGCCAGCCAGGATCGAAAACAGCAGCAACGCCGGCGCGATTTGCCCTGGCGCAAATTCAAACCCGAACGCGCGATAGAACCACTCCTGCCGCGCGAGGACTGAAATCAGGAAAAATCCCGCGAAGGAACTGAGCGCGGAAAACGCCAGCATTTTAGGGATGTGCTTTTTCTTGAAGTGCCCGATCTCGTGCGCAAGCACCGCCTCCAGTTCCGGCTCAGTGAGCTGCTGGATCAACGTGTCGAACAGGACGATTTTTCGCAGCCGTCCAAAACCGGTGAAGAAGGCGTTTGAATGCCGCGAGCGTTTGCTGCCGTCCATGATCTGGATGTGGCTGGCGCGAAACTCCGTGCGCTCCGCCAGCGAGAGCAGGCGATCGCGCAACGTGCCGTCGGGCAGGGGCGTGAATTTGTTGAACAGCGGCAAAATCAAGACCGGCGCGAACACCATCATCAAAAATTGAAACGCCAGCAAAGTCGCCCACGCCCACAGCCACCAGTGACCGCCGGTCCATTCCACAAACTTCAAAATCAGCATCAGCAGCGGATACCCGAGCACGACGGCGAGCAGCAGGCCTTTGAAGCGATCCACCCACCAGGTTTTTGGCGTGGTGGTGTTGAAGCCGAATTTTTCTTCGAGACGAAATTGCTCGAACCAGTCAAACGGCAGACCCGGCAGCGACATCGCCAGGCCGGTTGCAAAAAGAATCGCCGCGGCCGCCCACGCGGATGCACCCAGATGGTTTGTGAAAAAGCGAAATGTCCACGGCAGCACGCCGCTGAACAAAATAATCAGCAGCACTGCGGCATGGTAGGAATCCGTGATCCGGCCAAAGCGTGCTTTTTCCAGCGTGTACTGGACTGACTTGGCGTACGTGGCCGGGTCCACGATTTCGCTGAACGCGGTCGGCACTGCGTCCGCGTGGGCAAGAACATGCCGGCGGTTGAGATGGCTCAGCCAGAGTTCGGTGGCGAGCCGGGCGAGAATCAATCCCGCCGCGAGCCAGAGGGTCAGGTTGAAAAAATCCATAAAATCAGCGAGCAAAAAGGTAATCGAGAATTTCCTGCGGCCAACTGAATTGTGACCACCCCCCCAGGATCTTGCGTCCCGCGGTAGCACTTGTCGCGCGGCGACAAGTAAGCGGGGCGTTCAGCGGTGCAACGGGGAAGGTGATGCGTAAGCCGGGCCGGGGCTGGAGTCGCCTGCGCCAAGCAGGCGCGGTTGTCGCGGCGCGACAACCGCTACCTCGGAATTGTTCGTCAAGGCCTTAAAGCTCACCAGTGGCCCTCCGGCTTCCGGCCAAACCCCGATTTCCCCTTCCATCCGTCCTCCGTCCTCCGCTATCTTCACAACGTGTCTGTGATTCCCAAAACCATGCGAGCCGCCGTCTATCGCGGCGCGAACGATCTGCGCGTTGAAGCCGTTGCCGTTCCACGCATCAGCTCCGGCGACCTGCTGGTCAAGGTCGCCGCGTGCGGGGTGTGTCCGACTGACATCAAGAAAATCCATTACGGCACGGTGCCGCCGCCAAGAATTTTCGGGCATGAAACTTCGGGAACGATTGTCAAAACCGGCGCCAAGGTTCGCGGATTCAAAGTCGGCGAGCGCGTTGCGGTGCATCATCACGTGCCCTGTCTCGATTGCCACGCCTGCCGTCACCGGGCCTTCGCGCAATGCGAGCAATACAAACGCACCGGCATCACGGCGGGCTTTGAGCCGGCGGGCGGCGGCTTTGCCGAGTACGTGCGTGTCCTGCCGTTCGTGCTGCCGGGCGTGGTGAAAATCCCGGCCAGAAACTCTTTTGAAGAAGGGGCGATGCTGGAACCGGTCAACACCGTTCTCAAAGGCATCAACCGTCTCTCGCTGCTGCCGGGTGACAACGTCCTCGTCGCCGGCCAGGGGCCGATCGGCCTGATCTTCACGCGCCTGCTGCAGTTGCGCGGCCTGAATGTCCTCGCCACCGACCTGATGGAATCGCGGTTGAGGCTCGCCAAAAAATTCGGCGCGAAATGGACGAGGTTGGCCCAAAGCCCAAAGCCCAAAGCCCAAAGTTTTCCAGCTCTTGATGCTGCTATCATAGCAGTGCCATCCGATGCCGCGCTCACGCAAGCCATGCAATTGATTCGCGGCGCTGGACAGGTGCTGCTGTTCGCGCACACCAAGCGCGGCGCGTTGACCGAGGTGGATCTCGCCGCCATTTGTGTGGATGAAAAAGACCTCCTCGGCAGCTATTCCGCTGACTTCACCCTGCAAAGCGAGGTGGCCCGCCTGGTCTTTTCGCGCCAGCTCGACGTCCGTCCGCTGATCACCCATCGCTTCCCGCTCGCCGAGACCGCCGCCGCCGTGGAACTCGCCTCCCATCCCACGCCCGACTCGCTCAAGGTATTGGTCAGCCACGGAGTTTGAACGTGCGAGCCCACCGCCCTGTCTGATTCCAAGCTTGCCAGCCCGCAAGCCAGCGTGTTTGCTTGCGCCCATTACATGATTAAATGCCTTCACTTTTTCGGTGTGCGCGGAGTCTTTTCCCTTTTTGCCGTCGCGCTCCTGACCGCTTTCGATTTGTCCGCCAAGGAACGTGAAGTGCCCTCCGCGTTGCGCGCGCAGATGGATGCCGCGATTGACACGGTCAAGCCCGCGCTGGTCCGCATCCGCGTCGTCTCCACCGAATTCGGCGACGGGCGCGAGATCAAACAGCAGGCCGTCGGCAGCGGCGCGATCATCACCAAGGACGGCTACATCATCACGAACCACCACGTCGCCGGCCATGCCGCGCGGATGTTCTGCACGCTGTGGAACCGCGAGGAGATCGAGGCCGAGCTCATCGGCACCGATCCGCTCACGGATATTTCCATCATCAAATTGATTCCCGAAAAGCCGCGCCAGTTCGCCTTTGTCAGCTTCGGCGATTCTTCGAAAGTCCGCGTTGGCGATTCCGTTCTCGCCATGGGCAGCCCGATGGCGCTCTCGCAGTCGGTCACGCTGGGCATCGTCAGCAACACCGAGATGGTCATTCCGCGCTTCTGGGGCGGCAGCACTTTCAAGCTCGACGGTGAAAACGTCGGCGGCCTCGTCCGCTGGCTCGCGCATGACGCGGCAATTTACGGCGGCAACTCCGGCGGACCGCTCGTCAACCTCAAGGGGGACATCATCGGCATCAACGAAATCAGCTACGGCTTGAGCGGGGCGATCCCCGGCAACCTCGCGAAAAGCGTGGCGGACCAGCTCGTCTCCAAGGGGAAGATTCAGCGCAGCTGGCTGGGCGTGGACGTCCAGCCGCTGTTCAAACATTCGGCGGAGCAACGCGGCATTCTGGTCAGCGGCGTGGTCGGGGATTCCCCGGCGGACCGGGCGGGCTTGCAGGCGGGCGACCTGATGCTGCGCTTGAACGGCCAGGCGACCGACGTGCGTTTTGACGAGCAGTTGCCGGAATTCATGGCCCTGACTTCGGGGCTGGCCATCGGCAAGGAAGTCACCGCCGTGGTGAAACGGGAGGGCAAGGAACGGACGCTGAAGCTGACGCCCGCCGAGCGCGAGGAGGTTTTTCCCAAGCAAAAGGAATTGAAACAATGGGGCCTCACGGCTCGGAACCTCTCCTCGCTGCTGGCCCGCGAGATGAAGCGGGACGGCACGGCGGGCGTCCTGGTGGCATCCGTCCGGCCCGGCGGCCCGGCAGGCGATGCCAAACCCGCGCTGGAACCGCGCGATGTATTGGTCGAGGTCAACGGTGAGGCGATTAGCAACCTTTCGGCGCTGGGTGAATTCACGCGCAAGTTGACGGAAGGCAAGACCGAGCCGGTGCCGGTCATCGCCACCTTCGAGCGCAAGGCGGCGCGCTTTCTGACCGTCGTCAAAGTCGGCATCCAGGATTTGAAAGACCCCGGCCTCGAGGTGACGAAGGCATGGCTGCCCGTCGAGACGCAGGTCATCAGCCGCGACATCGCCAAGCAGCTGGGTGATCCGAAGCTGAAGGGCTTTTACATCACGCGCGTGTTCGCCGGCAGCACCGCCGAGAAGGCCGGGCTCAAGCCCGGCGACTTCATCACCGCCGTGGATGATGAAAAGCTCACCGCCACCGGCGCGGAGTTTGAGGACGAACTCACCTCGCTCATCCGGCAATACGATGTGGGCAGGACCGTGGCGCTGTCCCTCCTGCGCGGGAAGAGCATCTTGAAGATTTCCGTGGAACTCGCCCGCTCCCCGCGCCAGCGCCGCGAGATGAAAAAATATCGCAACAACGAGTTTGAATTCACCGTGCGCGACGTCTCGTTCTTCGACGCCGCCGAACAGCAGTTGAAGGATGAGCAGCACGGTGTGCTGGTCGAGGAGGTCAAATCCGGCAGCTGGGCCGAACTCGGCGGACTCGGCGTCGGCGATCTCATGCTGGAGATCAACAGCCAGCCCACCGCCCGGGTGGACGACGTGCGCCACGCCATGGAGCAGATCGCGCGCGAAAAGCAACCCGTCGTGACCATCAAGGTCCTGCGCGGGATTCACACGGCATTCTTGGAACTGGAACCGAACTGGAAGAACTGAACCCCTGACAAAATAATTTATGCGACTCAAACCAAGCCTCCTGCTCGCCACCACCCTCCTGCTGCTGGGCAGCTCGGCCCCGCGCGTCCACGCCGACGAACTGGCGGACAAGGGCCGCGCTATCTTCGCCAAAAACCAGCACGCGGTCGTCACGGTGGCGATTGTCTTGAAGGTGACCTATGCCAGCGCCGGCCAGTCGTCCGCGCCGCAGGAATCCCGGCAGGAGGCCACCGGCACGGTGATTGATCCGTCCGGCCTGACCGTGCTGGCGCTCTCCGCCTGCGACCCCGCCGACATGTATCAGCGCATGGATGCGCGCTACAAGATTGAAACCGAAGTCAGCGACCTGAAGATCATGGTTTCGGATGGAACGGAAATCCCGGCGGAGATCGTCCTGCGGGACAAGGATCTCGACCTCGCCTACATCCGGCCCAAGACCAAGCCCGCCAGCCCGATGACGGCGGTGGACCTGACCAAGTCTGCCACCGCGCAGGTGCTGGACGAGGTGGTCGCGCTGAACCGGCTCAACAGCGCCGCCAGCCGCGCCTACTCCGCCTCCGTGGAGCGCATCAGCGCCGTGGTGCAGAAGCCGCGCACGTTTTACATTCCCGACAGCACCATGAGCGCGACCACCATGGGCTCGCCGGCCTTCCTGATGAACGGCGACGTCGTCGGACTATTTGTCATGCGCGCCGTGAGTTCCACCGGCGGCCGCGCCAACCTGACGGCAATTATTTTGCCTGCTGACGATGTTTTGAAAGGCGCCAAGCAGGCGCCCGAAGCCAAGGGCGAGACGGAGAAAAAGGAAGAACCGAAACCGGCGGCGGAAAAGAAAGACGCGGCGGAGAAAAAATAATCCGGCGGCGCGCGGACAGTAATTCCCCCTTGCCACTCCCGCCGAAGTCGCAGCATCGAGCCTGGAACTCGAAGCCGTCGGCGTCACAAGTCGCTTTACAGCCGCGGAACTGCCACCGATAGTAGCCCTCGGTGAAACCGTGGTTTTTTGTCCGCCATCCGGCAAAGCCCCGGAACGGGGCGAAATAAATTTTCGGGGTCCGTTTTCTGCCGCCCCTGCCGGGGCTTGATGCGTCTGCCAAACCAACCCACGGTTTCACCATGGGCTGTTCTCTTGCGCGCCTCCGGTGCTGATGGAACCAGCGACGGATGGCCATAAATACTGCGGGCACCTTTCCCGTGTCCGGACCGCGCCATTTTCCCGGAGCATTTTTCCCGCGACGCCGTCCAATCTTTCGGCTATGTATCGAAATCAACGGATCACTATGAAAATGAAAACTATCGTCTCCCTTCTTTTCCTTGGCGCGGCGGCGCTCCCGGCATTGGCCCAACCCGCGCTCACCATCTACAACCAGAGTTTCGCCGTCGTCCGCGACACTGTGCCGCTCGATTTGAAATCCGGCGTCAACGAAGTGCGTTTCGGCGGCGCCACGGCCCACGTCGAGCCGGACTCGGTGATCCTGCGCGATCCCGCCGGCCAGCGGGCGTTTCAAATCCTCGAACAAAACTACCGCAACGACCCGGTGTCGCAGGAATTGCTCCTCTCGCTGTTCGAGGGCAAGACGATTGATTTTGAAATCAGCCGGATGAAGGACAACACCCAGACGCGCGAACAAATTTCCGGCAAGATCATCCGCAGCGGCTACGTGCCCGGCGCGGGCGCGGAACAGCCGATCATCGAGGTGGATGGCCGTTTGCAATTCACGCTGCCGGGCACGCCCTTGTTTCCCAGTCTCGGCGACGACACGGTCTTGAAGCCGTCGTTCAACTGGCTCATCCGGTCCGAGCAAACCGCCAAGTTCGACGCCCAGATCGGCTACGTCACCGGCGGCTTCACGTGGGAGGCGGACTACAACCTCGTCGCGCCGGAGACGGGCGACCTGGTGGATTTGATCGGCTGGGTCACGGTGAAAAACGAGAGCGGCACCAGCTTCCGCGACGCGAAAATCAAATTGATGGCGGGGGATGTGCAGAAGATCCAGGCGGACTCCGGCCTCGGCGGCAGGATGTACCGGATGGCCATGGCGGCTCCGATGGCGGCGGCCGAAGCGGTGGTCTCGGAAAAATCCTTCGATGAATTTCACCTCTACACCCTGGCGCGGGCCACGACGCTGCGCGACCGCGAGACGAAGCAGGTCGAGTTTGTCCGCGCCACGGGCGTGAAGGCGCCGGTGCTTTATGTCTATGACGGCGCACAGGGGGTTGGCTTTTACGGCGGGTTGAACAACGACCGTGGTTACGGCACGCAGGGCAATAAGAAGGTGTCGGTCATGCGCGAGTTCGTGAACGCGGAGACGAATCACCTGGGTGTTGCGCTCCCCAAGGGCAAACTGCGCTTTTACCGCAGCAGCGACGACGGTCAGTTGGAGTTCACCGGTGAGGATCGCATTGACCACACGCCCCGCAACGAAACGATCCGCGTGACCACCGGCAATTCTTTTGACCTGGTTGGCGAACGCAAGCAGACGGATTTCAAAACCGACCGCAGCGACAAGTGGCTCGACGAAACCTTCGAAATCAAACTCCGCAACCGCAAAAAGGAATCCGTGCCGTTCCGCGTGGTCGAACATCTCTACCGCTGGAACAACTGGAAGATCATCGCGCAGTCGGACGAATTCAAAAAGACCGACGCGCAGACCCTCGAGTTCCGCGTGAATGTGAAACCCGACGAAGAAAAGATCGTGACCTACACCGTGCATTACTCGTGGTGAAAAACAGGTGGCCGTTTTCGCAGCGCGAAAACCCCGCCCGCGCAGAGCGGGCGGTTGGGTTTTACCGCCCTCTGAATCATTGCGCCGCCCTGCGCGGCGCAATTTCTCGCCGCGCGACCCGTTCTCCCTCCCACCCCGAACGAGCGCTGGCTTTCTCAACGGCCCTTGCCTATTGTCTGCGCATGTCAAAAGTCAGCGCCGGCCTGGTGATGTATCGCGTGCGGGATGGCCAGTTGGAATTTTTGCTCGCCCATCCCGGCGGTTCCTTTTGGAAAAACAAGGATGCCGCCGCCTGGACCATTCCCAAGGGCGCGATTCGTCCGGAAGAAGAGCCGCTGGCGGCCGCCTGCCGGGAGTTTCAAGAGGAAACCGGCTTCAAGCCGGAGGGGGATTTCATCCCGCTCAAACCCATCAAACAACGCAGTGGCAAGATCGTCCATGCCTGGGCTTTCGCAGGTGACTGCGACGTTTCCAAGGTCAAGAGCAACACCTTCCAGATGGAATGGCCGCCCAAATCCGGCCGCATGGAAACCTGCCCCGAAATCGATCGCGCCGGCTTCTTCCCGTTGGCCGAGGCCAAAAAGAAAATCATGCCCGCGCAGTTTCCGCTGCTCGCCGAGCTGGAGGAAAAACTGCGGACGCAGCCCCAGACTTAGTTATTTCAGCCACGCCGCGATTTTTTCGCCCGCCCAGATTTCCCTCATCGGCTGGCGTTCGCGGACGACGGCGAATTGGTTTCCCTTCACCATCACTTCCGTGATCAACGGACGGCTGTTGTAGTTCGAGGCCATCACCGACCCGTACGCGCCCGCGCTCATCAGCGCAAGGTGGTCGCCCTCCACAAACTTCGGCAGCGGCCGGTCCTTGCAGAAGAAATCGCCGGACTCGCAAACGCCGCCGACGACGTCGGAGGTGACGGTCTCGCGATGTTTGTCCACGAGCGGAACGATTTCGTGGTAGGCGTCGTAAAATGCCGGACGGATCAGATCGTTCATCGCGGCGTCCACAATCACAAAATTCTTCCGGCCCGTGCGTTTCACATACTCGACATGCGTGACCAGGATGCCCGCGTTGCCGGAGATGAACCGGCCGGGCTCCATCACGATTTTCAACCCCAGCGGCTTGAGCAGCGGCAGCAGACGCGCCGCATATTTGTCCGGGGTAAGAATGTTCCTGGCCGCCGCCGAATTCCACCAGGCCGGCGAACCGCTGGCCAGCGCGGGCTTATAGACGATGCCCAGCCCGCCGCCGATGCTGAAAAACTCAATGCCGTGCCCCGCCTTCAGCTTCGTCACCAGCGGCAGCATCTTTTTCACCGCCGTCTCGAACGGCGAGGTTTCCGTGATCTGCGAGCCGATGTGCATCTGCACGCCGCGCAGGCGCAGATTTTTCAATTTGCTCGCCCGCGCGTACACACCCTCGATCTGCTCAAATGCGATGCCGAACTTGTCCTCGTAGGTGCCCGTCGTGATTTTGGAATGAGTCTTGGCCGCCACGTTGGGATTCACGCGCACCGACACCGGCGCGATCTTTTTCAACCGCGCCGCGACTTTGTTGATGCGTTCCAGCTCCGGCTCGCTCTCGGCGTTGAAAGAATAAACATTCTTCTTCAAGGCGAACTCGATTTCCGCCGCCGTCTTGCCCGCACCCGCAAAAACGCATTGGCGCGGATCGCCGCCGGCCTCGATCACGCGATGCAGTTCGCCATCGCTAACAATGTCAAAGCCGCTGCCCAGATTCGCCAGCGTCCGCAGCACGGACAGGTTGGAGTTCGACTTCATTGCGAAGCAAACCAGGTGGTCCACCGGGGCCATGGCCTGGTCGAGCTTTTGGAAATGATCCGTCAGCGTCGCCTGGGAATAGACGTAAAACGGCGTGCCGAATTTCTTCGCCAGCGATTCAATGGCGACACCTTCACAATAAAGTTTGTTTCCAACGTAACGAAAACTATGCATCCGACTAAGTGTAGGGATGGAAGATCAAAGTTCAAGATTTGGATTGGGATGTGCGGGGCTATGTCTTTGACAAACAATCGTGGTAGAACTCCTCGCGCCGCGAGAAGTAAGCCCCCTGCAGAGCGGCGCAATCTTGCGGGATCAATCGCGCGTTCCACGTGGCAGTGCGACAACTGCTGCCACCCAGTCAACCGTGAAGGCTATTTCGCGACCGGCAACACTTGAGCCGTCACCGGTGCTCCGTTCAAATCCTTCGTCGAAGTTGGGTGCCTGCCGGCGCTCACTGAGTTTCTGCCCGCGCGGCCGGGATAAACCCCATCCGCCTTGTCGCCGAAAACGCCTTGATACAGCGCATCCACAAACGAGGGCGCTTCCGTGGCGGATTTCAAAACGGCGTTGATGCCGGAAATGATTTCATCGCGC
Source organism: Verrucomicrobiota bacterium (assembly GCA_031423695.1). Classification (GTDB taxonomy): domain Bacteria; phylum Verrucomicrobiota; class Verrucomicrobiia; order Limisphaerales; family CAIQOK01; genus CAIQOK01. Next base: position 2,794 of record JANPGB010000590.1, on the reverse strand, counting down.
CACTCGTCGGCCTTTGCCGTCGGCGTGATGTCGGTCTGGCCGAAAAAGCGGAACGCTTCTTCAATGGCGCGCAGCGAGCCGACGCGTCCATCTGCCGTGATTGGTCCGCGTGAAAAGGCTTCATCCGTCGAGGCCGTCGTGATCGCGTCCACGCCGAGCGTCGAACACATCGCGGCGTGCAGCGAGGTTGTCATGGCCGATTGCTCCTTCTCTTCGCTGTGCGTCATGAAGCCGATCGGTTCGCCGGGCCAGATGGGAAAATCCGCCAGCGTTTGCAGCGCGCGGATTTTCGCGAAGTTGTAATCCACGTAATTCTGCTCCATCAATTCGTTCACCATGATGTAAGGCCCGTGGCAGAGCAGCGGTTTGAGAATCGGTTGCGCGCCGAGGCGTTTGCCGAGCGCGGCCATCACCAACATTCCCGCGAACGCCTTGTGCGGCGGCACACCGGCGAGTTCCTCATTTGTCGGGATGTCGAAGGGCATTCCGTAACGCGCGGCGATGCGCATCGCGTCCACGCCATCCACCGTTAAGCGCGCGGGATCGGTGCCGCCACAAATCGAGCCATAGACAATGTTGATCTTCGTCATGTCTGCGCCGAGGAAGCCGGACAGCACCGCGATTTCCGGCGTGTTCAATCCGCGATGCGCCCGCACCGTCCACAGCGTCGCCTTGTCGAGCGAACGTTTGATGAGTGAAAGATTTGCGTAAGTTACGGGCGTGCCGTCCTCGGCGTTCGTGAGAAAGCCGTCCATCAAGCCTTCCGTGCGCGCGCCCCACGCGGGATCGAAATGCAGCACGCCATCCGCGCCCCAACTTTCCGCGACCTTGATGTGCATGCCGTCCATCATCGGACAGCCAGTGCCGTATTGCACGAAGACCAGCGGCTTGGTGCGTCCATGCTGCAACACGCGCGGATGGAAATTTTTCTTTGCGATATCAATGCGCCGCAGGTAGGCGTCAATTTCCTTTTGCGTGATTTGCCGCACGCTCGTGGGACAAGTGTTGCGCTGAAAAAAATCCACGATGTTCTCGTCGCATTGCGCGAGATAATCCCGCGTGAACGGTAGCGCCGTGTAACTTTCCACCGAACCTTTCACATCCTGCAACTGCGACTCCGTGATGTGCGCGCGGACGACGCCGGGCGAAGTCTTGTTTGCCGTCCAATCGAGAATGCCATCCACGATTTCATCAAGCAGCTTGCGCGTGGTGGAATCTTTCACCTCGTTGTCGTGCGGGAAGGGAAACTTCGGTTTGTTTTTGACCGGATGCGTGATGTGCCGCGCGAGTTCAGGATTGCGTTCGATGAGCGCGTGGATTTCCTCGATGCGCGTGTGCGGCCCGTAGCCCGCCTCAAATCCGAGGCTCTGCGCGAGTTCGTTTGTCACCGCCATGCCGCCGATGGCCACGCGCACCTTGCCGAAAATTCCCTGTGCTGTGAGCACATGGCGCACGCGGCGGAAAAGCTGTTCCACGCCATAGCCGACGGTGCGACCGACGAAAATCATGTCTATCTTCTCCGCAATCGCCGCCTCGCCGATCTCCTCAACGGTGATGTCCGGCGGCAGCAGCACGCATTGGTAGCCGAGCACCTCAAGCTTGCGCTTGATGAGTTTCAGTCCGGCGTCGTGAACCGGGGCGAGCGGGGCGAGGAGGATTTTCATGGTGTGATGCAGGGCTTTGCCGGGTGGAATTTGTTGCGCTGCGACAAATTTTGCCTGCGCAGCAGGCACTTTGTGGCGGGAGATTTTCGGCACGCGTTGCCGTCACCTGACGCTCCGCTGGGCGCCGGGTTTTTCGCCGCGCGAAAAACGCCACCGCCCCGTAGCGCCAAGCATCGGGTTTTGAGCGGTCTCATTTTCATTCCTTGAGCCAGGTGTAAGTGTCGCCGGGTTTGTTCATGTAGGCGCGGACGCGGAAATGCGCGCCGGGGCCGTTGAAATCCAGCGAGACGATGACGAACCGCGCGAGGCCGAGCGATTGCATCAGCTTGCCGACGAGTTCCTTCGCCTCCGCCTCGCTTTCGCACAGCACGAAGCTCTCGAGGTCCAGCGCATCAACGATGGTGTCACGGGCGGTGGTCATAATTTTATTCTGCGGGTTGTTGCCAATTCATATCAGTCCGTTTTTTGTTTCCTGTTCAAGACTCTCTGCGCCGATTCCTCAAGTTGCAAAATCTTTGTGACTTTGCCGCGAGCAATAAGACGTGATCCCTCTCGAACCAGAAACTCCATGTTTGGCTGAATGCGGCCCACATGAGCTTCAGGCCTACTAAAGCGCAACAAAGCTCTGACTGTCTGGCCCGGTAGCACAGACTCCACGTCGGGATATTCTTGGTCAGCATCCCAATCAATCCCGTCGTAAAAGAATTGAGGCCGATAACCAGAAAACGCTGGCGTCTTACGCCCGCCTTGGTCTGCGGGCACAAACGTTATCTCGGCTTCAATGTCTGGCGGGAATGAGTAGGTTCGCATTTGGCGGCAGTAAAATTTATTGCTTCACTTTAAACCACCCCCGCGTGTTTGCAGGTGATGTTCATCAGGCCGACCATCGCTTTGACTATCAGCCGGGTTTGCTTTTCCAGCAAGTTGCCGTCGGCGTCCAGCGTGCCGAGGCCCATCGAGATGAAAATGTTTCCGTCGTAGGCGATCGTCGGGATGATGCCCATCTGCGCCATGCCGGCCTGGAAAATGTTCGTGCCGCCATACATGTCCTCGATGGAAAAAATCGGGATGCCCTGCTGTCCGTCTTTCCACGTGTTCTCGTAATTGACCTCGACCGCGAGGGAATTTTT
>JANPGB010000589.1:0-5108 GCA_031423695.1 Verrucomicrobiota bacterium | reverse complement strand
CGATGCGCCCGACCAGTCCGTTGGAGTTGAGGACGGTGAGGTTTGTCTTGATGCCGTCGCGGGAGCCGAGGTCAATCTGCACGGTGCGCCACCAGGTGGCCGGGTCACGGGCGATCACGTTGGCGGGTTTGAGGTTCCAATTCCGCTGCAGTTGCCGCCAGTTGAGTTGTTCATGCAGGCGGTTGTTTTCGCGGAGGAGTTCTTGGGTCTGGAGGAGTTGCACCTGCAGCCGCTGGTTTTCCGCGCGCAGCGATTCATTTTGTTTCACCAGTTCACTGCGGGGCGTGAGGGCATTCTCCGCCTTGCCGGCCAGGTGGTGCGCAGAGCCGGTCAGCCCGAACCAAGGAAGAAACAAACTTCCGATGGCAAGCTTCAAGCGGGCGGTGGTCGTGGCCGGCGACAATAAAATTGTCAGCATCAGTGCGGCGACCAGTCCCAAGGCTATGTATTGCGGTCGTTTTAACATCTACTCACAGTCTGTTGTAGCGTGCGTTTGTTGAACGCATCGGTCGGTTCACAAAACCGACGCTACACTGTGATGAGGATGAAGGCTGTGGCGGGAATTACTTGGTGCTGGAAGTGACGCGCTTGAGAAATTGGAGTTCTTGCAATACCCGGCCCGTGCCTTCGGCCACGGCGCTCAGGGGATCGTCGGCGATGTGAACCGGCAGACCGGTTTCTTCGGCGACGAGGCGGTCAATGTTGCGCAGCAGCGCCCCACCACCGGCCATGACGATGCCGCGGTCCACCAGATCGGAGGACAGCTCGGGCGGGCATCGTTCGAGGGTAATGCGAATGGATTCCAGAATTTGAGAGAGCGGCTCTTGCAAGGCTTCGCGAATTTCTTCTGAACGAATGGTCAGGGTTTTCGGCAACCCCGCGCTCAAATCGCGGCCTTTTACTTCCATGGTTAATTCCTGCTCCAGCGGAAAGGCAGAGCCAAGTCGAATCTTGATTTCTTCCGCTGTGCGTTCACCGATCATCAGGTTGTAGGCGCGCTTCATGTGGGCGACGATCGTTTCGTCAAATTCGTCCCCGCCCACCCGCAGGCTGCGGCTGAAGACGATACCGGCGAGGGAGATGATTGCGATTTCGCAAGTCCCGCCGCCGATGTCCACGATCATGTTTCCCGCCGGCTCATGCACTGGCAGACCGACGCCGATGGCCGAGGCCATGGGTTGTTCGATCAAATAAACTTCCCGGGCGCCGGCATGAGTTGCAGAATCTTTCACGGCCCGTTTTTCCACTTCGGTGATTCCCGAAGGCACCGCGACGACGACGCGCGGCGCTATGAGTTTCCGGTGATGAACCTTCTGGATGAAATGGCGGAGCATCGCTTCGGTGATTTCAAAATCAGCGATGACACCATCCTTCATCGGGCGGATCGCCACGATGTTTCCCGGCGTGCGGCCCAGCATCCGCTTGGCTTCATCGCCGACGGCGAGGACGTTGGTGGTGCCGGCTTGAATGGCCACCACGGACGGCTCCCGCAGCACAATACCCCGGTCGCGAACGTACACGAGGGAGTTGGCTGTCCCGAGGTCTATCCCAATATCATTGGAAAACAGGCTTTTAATCTGCGCAAACATGAATTGTACCTAACGGCCACAGTTAATCCGCCGCAAGGGCCAAGGTCAAGTGTTTATGTTTTGGGCTGCCAACGGTTTGCGTGACCGGTTGATGCCGGAAGGGCTTTAATCTCGGGTCGGTTCCAGGCCGAAGCCTTCCATCTGCTATTTGGGTGAGTCGAATTTCGTGGGCGGAATGATTTGCTTGCTGCTCGGGGGTTTGGAAACGGATCGCGGTCGATCGAGAGTTTTTGCCGCCGGATTTGGTTCGTCGCCGCGAGGGTTGCAGTCCCGTAGCCCCGCCTCCAAGCCGGGATCCCATTGGCCACCCGGGGGGAGGGTGTGCAAACTTATTCACCGGGCGTCCGGACGACGATGGTCGATGGTGAATAATCTTTTTCAAGCGGCCAGTTTCATTAATGTTTTCAGGCTTATGACAAACATCAGCAGAATATTCTCCGGCTGATTTCGGTGAACAAGCTGTGGATATCAATTCGTTGTCGGAATGGAGAATTCTGATAGAATTTTTACAGTTCATTGAAAGAACTGAAACGAACGGAAGCGAGTAAAATTGAGGCCGTTGGTTTCAAGGATAATCCCAGGTGACTGGGGAAAGGCAGAGCCAGGCTGGTTGGCTCGGCTCCTCTCAAGCCGGAGCGAAAGTTCCGGGGGGCGGAGGCAGGATTCACCAGTTCCTCTGATGGCGTTCGCGCGCTGTCAGTAACGCGAAAAAGGAACCTGGCGGCGAGGAACGATTAGAAGCCGTTCCAAACCGGATCAAGTAGCTCAGACTGGTTTCGGGTTTGAGTGAATCGCAGTTACCCAGAGGGTAAACGGTTGTTACTGTGCATCAGCACGGACGGATGACTCTGGCGGTCTTCGCACGAAGGTCAGCCAAATGAAAGACGCCGAAAGGCGGGACAACAAGAGCATGCGCACCGGGAAGGACACGCGGCCTCGGCAGGACCCGTGAAAACCTTTCAAAAACCGGCGATGTAAAAAACGCACCGCCGGCCTGAGAACGAAAAACAACCTGAGAGTGAAGAGGCGAGACCCGTGGCACCGGGCGAACGTTCCGACAAAATCGGAAGCTGACCCGGCGCTAAGTGGTGAAGACGCGGAACAGAATTCGCAGCCGTGTCTTGACCTGGTCCGCAAGCCGGTGGCGCAACCACCAGTTCAAGCGGGCTGAAAAGCCTCACTCGAAATCCAGCCGTCGCAAGACGCTGGACGGCCCTGCTACGAGGCCGGAGACTCCGCTTGCCGTGGAGAATAGCGTCGGGAAGCTGGCAGCCAATTTGGCGCCCAATGTCAGCGCGGGAAAGAGAGCATGGCGAACTCCCATCCCCCGAATTGTCCCTGCTCGACCTTAAAAAGTTGAGCAGGGATTTTTTGTTTTTTTTACAAGCCAGTTTTACAAGCCAGTTTTCCAATCGCGAAACACGAGCTGCACGAAAGCGACACAGAATCGCAGCTCGCCGACGGAGCTGCTCCAGCCCTGCCGTTGGCGGACTTTCCCTGCGCCTTTGGCCCGCTGCGTCCCGACGTTGAAAAATCCTCGAGTGCCGTCCCATCCGGTCAACATGAAGGTCTTGATTGCCCGCCGCAAATCGCCAACCCTTGATGGATTATGAACGTGCTCGACAGATTCAAGCTCACTGGAAAAATCGCCCTCGTCACCGGCTGCAAACGCGGCATCGGCAAGGCTATCGCCCTCGGCCTGGCGGAAGCCGGCGCGGACATCCTCGGCGTCAGCGCGACGTTGGAACCGGACAGCGACGTGGAGCGCGAAGTCCGCGCGCTGGGCCGTTCGTTCAAGGGCTACGCGGCGGATTTCTCCAGCCGCCCCTCGTTGTATGCCTTCATCGCGCAGGTCAAAAAAGATTTTCCCAGGATAGATATTCTCATCAACAACGCCGGCACAATTCTGCGCAAACCCGCTGCCGAACATTCCGATGAAATGTGGGACAAGGTCATCGAGACGAACCTCAACGCGCAATTCATTCTGACCCGCGAGATCGGGAAGGACATGGTCGCGCGCGGTTCGGGAAAAATTATTTTCACCGCGTCGCTGCTCACGTTTCAGGGCGGCGTCACTGTGCCTGGTTATGCGGCGAGCAAGGGTGGCATCGGTTCGTTGACCAAGGCATTCGCCAACGAGTGGGCGGGCAAAGGAGTGAATGTAAACGCCATTGCGCCCGGTTACATCAGCACGGACAACACCGAGGCGTTGCGCAATGATCCCGTGCGCAGTCAACAGATTCTGGCGCGGATTCCCGCTGGTCGTTGGGGCGACGTGGCGGACTTTCAAGGTGCGGCGGTTTATCTGGCGTCCGATGCCTCGGCCTATGTTCACGGCACGGTGTTGCTGGTGGATGGCGGCTGGATGGGACGTTGAGCAAGTCTTGGCTCCAGAAGGTGGCCAGCCTTTGAATGCAGACGAAGAATTTGTAGGGATGCTGGAAAATAAAAAAGCCGGCTCTCACGAGCCGGCTTGAAAATTATTGAACGTGATCAGCGGCGGAGTTTCCGGCGGAGCAACCAAGCAGCACCGCCGAGCAAGGCCAGCGTGGCTGTGCCGGGTTCGGGCACCGTCACCGTGAAAGCCTGGATGCCTTGGTTGGAACTCATCGCGTAAAGTGTCTGAGTGACCGAACCATCGACATTCACAATGACATCGCCCCAGGCCAGTTCGCCGGTGCCGTTACCATTGGCCGTGAGCGATCCTGAGGTGTTGTTCCCGCTGACCAACCACACGGGCGCAGTCGGATCCGTTACATCGTATATGCTTACATGGGAGTCACCGATGCTCTGGACGGCGAGCAAAGCTTTTCCGGCCAAGATGTCGTAGGCCAGCAACCGGTCGGCGGTGGCACCCGAGGGATCGGGAATCGCCGGACTTGCGAGAAGCGTTCCGGTCGCACCGGAGAAGCTGGCATCGCGATACAAGCTGGAGCCTTGATCTCCGAGCACATGGCTGGAGTCCGTAAAGGTGATGCCCAGCCGAAAATCGCCGGCATTCGGAGGCGTCCCGGCAAACCCCACCGCTGTCGCCGTTCCCGCCGTCGGATCAATGATCGCAAAACCGTTGTTGCCAGCGACTGCCGGGCTGTTCGCATAGCCGGCTGCCAGGCGCGTCGAACTGCCGCTGCCGATCGCCGCCAGATTGTCGCCGATTCGCGAAGCCGCCAGCCCGGCATTGCCGGAATAAGCCACTGTGGGCACCGATGCTTCCGTGGCCCACTTGTAAATTTTATACGGCGAGGTGGTGGACTGGGTTGTCAGGTTGCCCACATAAATGGCCCCGTCGCCGCCCACCGCGATGTTGTTGACGGGGAAAGTCCCGCCGGTGATGCCCGTGTTGTTGAGTCCTCCGAGATCCGCGCCTGTCAAAGGGTTGAGAATTCGGACATTGTTGCCACCCGCGCGGCTGACCAGATAGAGATGGCCGTTGCCGTAGCCAATCCCGCGCTCGTTGTTGCCCGTGCCGAGAAATGTATAGCCGCCTTCGCCCGGAGCCAGCCAGCCATCACCGCCGCC
>JANPGB010000588.1:0-16330 GCA_031423695.1 Verrucomicrobiota bacterium | reverse complement strand
TTGATGGACATCAACCTGCCAGGCATGAGCGGGATTGAATGCATCCGGAAGCTGAAAGCCCAGAATACTTCCATTCACTTCATCATCGTCACCGTGTACGAAAACCCCGACCAGATTTTTGAGGCGCTCACCGCCGGCGCGGCCGGTTATCTGTTGAAGCAGACGCCACCGCCGGAAGTGCTGAACGCAATCCGGGAGGTGCATCGCGGCGGCGCGCCGATGAGCAGCCAGATCGCCCGCAAGGTGGTTCATTATTTTCACGCGCAACGACCATCGGGCGACTTGACAACCCTTTCCGCCCGCGAACAGGAAATTCTGGCCCGGCTCGCCGAGGGCTTTCTCATCAAGGAAATCTCCGATCAACTTGGGATCAGTTTCGACACCGCGCGGAGTCACATCCGTCGCATTTACGAAAAGCTCCATGTGCATTCCCGGGCGCAGGCGGTGGCGAAATTCCTGCAACCCGCCGGCGGACGCCCGCCATCCAGCACGGTGGCCAAATAAACCGCCCCTTGCGCTGGTGAGCGGCGGTCGCCTTCCACCCGCCACTTCCCTAACACCAACTACAATCGTTCCGCCAGCGCGCGTCCCATCTCCATGAGCCGCGCTTTCTCCGCTTCGGTGAAATCATGCGGGGTCATCAACCCGATCCCGAGCGTGCCGCGCAGTTTGCCTTCATGCAGGCAGGGAACGGCGAGGGATCCCTTGACATTGGTTTGACGCGCGCCCTCCTTCGCCACGCCACCCAAGTCAGTCTGCAAGTTGCATAGCTCGACCGCTTCCAAGCGCTCGGCGGCGGCACCGGCGATGCCTTTTCCAATCGGGATGACGGAGACCTTCGGCAGGAGTTGCTCCGGAACGCCCCGTTGGGCCACCAATTTGAGCAATTGGTCGGCCGGATCCAGGCGGTGCAAGGTGCCGGTGGACCCGCCGAACGCGGCGATGACGGCATCGAGGAGCGCCTGCCAATCCCACGTCGGCGCCTTCAGCAGGAATAAAATATCGGCGTCCATAAGGTGCGTTCTCGGTTCTCAGATCTGGGAGGCGGCGGTTCGTTTGAGGAAGATGCTGATGATCTTGGAAACGTTATCCTTGTACTGCGGGTCGCTGCTCAGCTTTTTCCAGGCGGGCGCGTCGGAGAATCCCTTCCAATGCTTCTTGTGCTCGTCGCGGTTTTCGCCGGAGACCATGTAAACGAGGCAGGGCATCTGCGAACCAAGCACGGCCTGGGAAAAAAACACCGGGCTCAGTCCGACTTCCTGCATGATCGGAACCTCGCCGCTGTTAAACATCTGGACCTTGTTGATGCCCTTGCTTTCACTGTGGCTTTGATAGGTGCGCAGTTCAAAAATCCACGGTTTTTTTTCCGCGGTCGAAGCCGGTAGGGCCAGCTTTTTCATGCTGTCGAACGCCACAAGCAGCGAACTTTCAATGCGCAGGAAAGCCGGGTCGGACTTGGGCACGGCCAGATACTCAGCGGCGGCCTTTTGGTATTCGGAATCCGCCGCGAGTTTGGCGGGGACGCTGGCGAAGACGCCGGGCGAATCGTACGTGATCAGGACGTAAATCTTGTTGGTGGGTGAATCCTCCAACTCAGTGAACACACCAATGGGGTGTATGCCCATGCGGTTGTAGGCGGGAACCGCCGCGGTCTGCCAGTAGTCGCTGACGAGTTTTTGCTGCCGCTCGGACTGGGTGGTGTAAACCCGGAGTTCGTAATACTGCGGCGGGGCGGAGTCGGCGGCGGCGGGCCTAGGGAGTCCCAGCGTGACAGCCAGGGCGGCCGCGGTGGTGGTGGTTTTTAGGATTGTGTGCAATTTCATACCAGGTGGATGTTTTGTTTTTTCAATTAACCAGCAAGAGATTGTTTCGTGGCTCGCCATCAAATTTTGCCGCTTTGCAGAAACTCCCAATCCACCGAGGCGCAGATTTGTTTGCCGTGGATGGAAGTGAAGATGACTTCGCCCGGTTCGAACCTGGCCGAGGCAACTTGCTCAAAACCCTCAGTGATTCTGGCAACGCCCTGGATGTAGTTGATCAACGTGGGCTGGGTCGGGGAGAGAGTCACGGCTGTCGGCACGCCAGCTTGATTGAGCAAGTTTGGTTCGCACGAGGCTTTGAGTCCGTCGGCAAAGTAACTGCACGTATCTTCCAGGCCGAGGCAACTGTTGCGACCATTCCAGGGCGGACCGTGACGGCCCCCGTTCTCGATCCAAAAAAGTGTGCTGGGTAAAACGGCGGGATCCTTCAGGGAAAACCACAGATAGCCTGCTTCGAGATTTGTGGCGGTGGTCCAAGCGGGCTGGCCGTGAAGCGATTGACTGAAGACGGACAGCAAATCGGTAAAGCCCCGTCGCGCGGGAAACACGGTCAAATCCGCCTCGGTGGGTTCTTGCCAGAGCAACGGAACCTTTTTCAAGTCCGTGAATCGGCGGCCGATGGCTAGAGACTGGTATTCGCGATTGCGCGGATCGCTGAACAACGCCGGGCAGGTCATGCCGAAAGAAAAGGGGCTGGTCGCCACCCGCAGAGCGCCTTCCTTTTCCGGAACTTTCAAAATCACATGATGGCCCAACGGCATTGCGCCCGCGAAGCCCGCGAGAATTTCCTGGGTGTAGATGATATTCTGTCCATCAACCAGACTGATCCGTTTGGTGATTTTTCCTGGCCGCACCATTGGGTGATGTGAAATTTCCAGGGTCGTGACATGGCGCGTTTTGACTTGGCTCACCAGGCTCCATTTTGAACCGGCGGGTTCGCCATGCGGCGGATGCGATTCGCCATTGAAAGAAGCCACATTGCCGCCGAACGGGAGGCAGAAGAAATCACCGCGCAGCGGCACCAACACCGGTGCCGGCAAGTCTGCGTCGGCTTCACCATGCCAGGGATTGACATAGTAAGGCTGCACCGGGCTGCCGCTTTGCCGGTGAAAACTTACCGGCGCGATGTGGGCTCCCAGCTGAGTCACGGCCAACTCAACTTCATCACTCAGCAAAATCCAGGACGCCTGCGAAAATTCGGTTTTGACCGGCACGTCGTGCGCGGTGGGGGAGAAAGCTTTTGCGGGCATGCAGGCAGATTCAGTTCGGCAGATTGACTTTCATTCGTTTTGTTCCAAATGCTCGACTTGGGAATTCGATGCAAGGATAATCTGTAAGAATTGGATGTCCCTGCGGCGGTGGTGGCCGATCGAGGGCAAGGGGCATCGTTCATTTGAGTGTTGGCCATGATTGAATATCCCTTGCTTGGCGTATCTTCAGAAATACTATTTTGCATGTGAACCGAATTTTGTTTTGTCTCTTCTTCAGCGTGATGCTTTTTGCCCGGCTGCTCCCGGCGGAAAATGTCCCAACCTTGCCGCTCGGAGCCGCCGCTCCCGATTTCCACCTCCCGGGCGTTGACGGGCGCAACTGGACTTTGAAAGATTTCGCGGACAGCAAAATCCTCGTCGTCCTGTTTACCTGCAATCATTGCCCGACGGCGCAGCATTACGAGGAACCGATCAAGCAGATTGTCACTGACTACAAATCCAAGGGCGTTGCGCTCGTGGCCATCAACCCCAATGATCCACGCGGCTTGCGCCTCGACGAACTGGCCTGGACCGATCTTGGCGACTCCTTCTCGGACATGAAAGCCCGCGCTGCCGAGCGCCACTACAATTATCCCTACCTCCACGACGGTGATTCGGAAACCGTGGCGCGCGCCTACGGTCCGGTGGCAACACCGCACGTGTTTGTCTTCGACGCCGGGCGCAAGTTGCGCTACGTCGGCGGCATTGATGATTCAGAGCGCGCCAAGCATGTGACCAAAAATTATCTGCGAGACGCACTGGATGCCTTGCTGGCCGACAAGGAGCCACCGGTTGCCAAAACCAAGGTGATCGGCTGCTCCACCAAATGGTCTGACAAGCAGTCGCAGGTGAAGGAGTTCATGGAAAAACTTGCCGCTGAACCGGTGTCCGTCACGAAGGTGGACGCCGACGGTCTTCGCGCGTTGCACAGCAACGGCACCAAGAAATTGCGGTTGGTGAACTTTTGGGCGACCTGGTGCGCGCCGTGCGTGGCGGAGTTTGACGGGTTCGTCACCGCCAACCGGATGTATCGGTCGCGGGATTTTGAATTCGTCTCGGTGTCCATCAACCGTCCGGAGGAAGAACCCCGGGTGCTGGATTTTTTGAAGAAGCAACAGGCGTCGAATCGCAACCTGATTTTCGCCACGGAGGATCGGACCAGTCTGATCAACGCCTTCAACCCCGAATGGCAGGGCGAGGTGCCCTACACCGTGCTGCTCAGTCCCGAGGGCAAGGTGCTCTACAGGGAATCCGGCAGCATTGATTTCCTGGCGCTGCGGCGAGCCATTGTGAAAGCGTTGGACGAACGCAAACCCTGGTGACCGGAATGACACTTTTGAAATCACGTAACATGCAAACCAGACTGACGGTAATTTTCCTGATTGGGCTTACCACCGGGGGCGCACTCACTGGCCATGCGGGCGAGATCACACATTCGTTTCTGGCCACGGGTGCTGAGACTTACATCCGCTCTGGTGACGGGCAGATCCTCTGGCGTTACCCTCACAGCACGCGCGATGGCTGGGTCTTGCCTAACGGAAATGTCCTTTTAGCCGTTTCCAAAGGGGACGAGTATCACGGTGGCGCGGTTTTGGAACTGACACGCGATGGTAAAAAGGTTTTTGAATTCAAGGGGACGCAGTCGGAGGTGAACACGGCTCAAGCCCTGCCCAACGGAAACATCATGCTGACTGAGGCTGGCGAGAAACCGCGCCTGCTGGAAGTGGATCGGCAGGGAAAGGTGGTGGTCGAGTTTCCGCTGAGCTGCCAGACCACCAACCAGCACATGGAAAGCCGCATGGCCCGCAAGCTGGCCAACGGCAATTATCTGGTGCCTCAACTCCTGGACAAAGTAGTCCGGGAATATACGCCGGCCGGAAAAATTGTCTGGGAGGTCAACACTCCCAATTGGCCATTCACCGCCATCCGGTTGCCCAACGGCAACACACTCATTGATTGCACCTACGGTCAAATGGTCATCGAGGTTGACCCGGCGGGTAAAACGGTGTGGGAATTGAACAACAGTGATTTTCCCAAGCCGCTCATCAAGGACGCTTGTGGCGGACAACGATTGCCGAACGGCAACACCGTCATCACGAGTTACGGCATCGGCGCGGACCAGACCAAATTGCTGGAAGTTACACCGGATAAGAAACTGGTCTGGACTTACACTGACAACGGGAAGAATGGCATTCACGAATTCCAGATTCTCGACACGAATGGCAAGCCGCTCGAAGGAACACCACTGCGTTGAGCCCCCACCGAATGAACTGAGAGTGAAGACTTACACCAGCAAGGCAGCGTGGGGACGAGGGTTCCGTGAAATCCGGCGGTTGCTGCTTTTTCTCATCCTGGCCTTGATGCTGGCGGTGGCCGTGCGCGCTGCCGAAGTGGCGACAGCGCCAGAGGGCATCGAGTTTTTCGAAAAGAAAATCCGCCCGCTCCTGGTGGAGCGTTGTTACAAGTGCCACAGCGCAGCCAGCGAAAAACTCAAAGGGGGGCTCCGCCTTGATTCGCGCGAGGGAATGATCCGGGGCGGGGAGACGCGTTCCGCCCTGATTCCGGGCGATCCTGAAAAGAGCCTGCTAGTTGAGGCTATTGGCTATGAGAACAATGAGCTGCAAATGCCGCCGAAAAAGAGGCTGGCCCAGGAGGAGGTTGCAGACTTGGTCGCCTGGGTGAAGATGGGCGCGCCTTGGCCCAAGGGGGCCGAGCCGCAGGCTGGCACCAAAGTTTCCACCTTCGACTTGGAGAAACGTCGCCAGGAACATTGGTCCTGGAAACCGATCGTCGCAATCGAACCTCCAAGCGTGAAGGATGCGAAGTGGCCCGTGGGGGCCGTGGATCGTTTTGTCGTGTCCAAACTCAACGCGAGCAATCTGAAGCCGGCGCCACCGGCTGATAAGCGCACTTTGATTCGCCGCGTCTTTTTCGACCTGATTGGGTTGCCACCCACCCCCGCGGAGGTGGAAAATTTTGTGGACGATTCCTCGCCGAAGGCGTTTGAGAAGGTCGTGGATCGACTGCTGGACTCGCGGGAATATGGCGAACGCTGGGCCCGGCATTGGCTGGACCTGGTTCGTTACGGTGAAACGCTTGGCCATGAATTCGACTACGTCAACTTCAACGCGTGGCGTTATCGAGACTATGTCATTCGCGCCTTCAACGCCGACGTCCCCTACAACGAATTCGTCACGGAACAAATTGCCGGCGATTTGCTGGCGAATCCCCGCCGCCACCCAACCGAAGGGTTCAACGAATCCGTGATTGGCACCGGCTTTTATTGGCTGGGACAACGCGTGCATTCGCCGGTGGATGTGCGGCTGGAAGAGGCCGTGGTGGTGGACAATCAGATCGACGTCACGGCCAAGACTTTCCTCGGTCTCACCGTCGCCTGCGCGCGCTGTCACGATCACAAGTTCGATGCCATTTCTACGCGGGATTATTATTCGCTGTTCGGCGTGCTCGGCAGTTCACGCTACGCTCAACGCTCGATTGATCCTCCCGAGAAATTGTCCGCTCCGTCGGAAGAACTCAGGTCAATGAAGCAGGAGCTTCGTCCACTGATCGGGAATGTCTGGCTGGACCAGGCCTCCAGCGTGGCGGCTTACCTTGCTGCCGCCCGCGAGGTTGGAGCTGGAGCCAGCTCAATCAGTCTCAGCAACCGCTGTCTGGCGATAGCCTCCGCTCGCCAGCTGAACCCAACGCGGCTGGAGCGATGGATTGGGGCGCTCGGGGATAAAAAAATCATCCAGCCGGATCATGCGCTTTTTGCCTGGACGAAAATCGGGCTGGGGACCAATCAACCACTCGCCAATTCCTTTCGCGAGCAAGTGGAGTCGGTGGTCAGTGATTTGCGCAAAGTCGTTCCGCATCCGGAGGTGCCGCCCGCAGCCGAGACCTACGCCGATTTCTCCGGAGGTGATTTTGCCGGATGGTCCGTGGAGGATGAAGCGTTCGGATCTGCACCGACCGGGGCGGGCGATTTCGTGGTGGGCGACCCCAAGCGTCCGGTGGTGGCGCTTTTGAGCGCACCCTCGGCCAACAGTGCGGCGGTATCGCGGCGATTCGAAGGCGTGCTGCGCTCGCCGACCTTCACCATTCTGCAGCGGTATGCACACATTTTGGCGGGTGGTGCAAAGAGCCGCCTCAATGTGCGGGTGGACAATTTGACGATGATCATGGATCCAATCTATGGCTCGCTGAAGCGTGCGCTGGATCAGGAGTCGCTGACGTGGCTTACGGTGGATCTTGATGCCTGGAAGGGGCACCGTGCCTACCTCGAATTCAACGACCTGATTACGCCCGATCCCACTGATGCGGCGGACCGAAAATATAGTGACCTCGCTTACGCGGCGGTGAGCCGCGTAGTCTTCTCGGACGACCCGACGGCTCCAAAGCTTTCCGCAGCCAAAAATCCGCTTATTCCGTTGGATGAATTGTCGCGAGCGACGTCCTTGGAGAAGTTGGCAGAGCTTTACCAGCAAGCCACCATCGGCGCGGTCGGGGTCTGGACGAAGGGAGAATGCAGCGACGACAAAGCGCCAGCGCAGATCGCCTGGCTTGACTGGCTGGCGCGCAATTCGTTGCTTGATAGTCCTGGTCTGGAAGACCCGGCCTCACGGCGACTGGCTGAGGCACTGGACGAATTCAGGAAAATCGAGGAATCGATTCCCGAGCGCGCGCGCGTCCTGGGAATGGTCGAGGGAACCGGCCTCGACGAAAATGTTTTCATTCGCGGGAATCCGAAGACGCTGGGAGAAGCCGTGCCACGCAGGTTTCTTGAGGCGCTGGGAGGTTCAGAACAAACGCGGTTTACCCAAGGCAGCGGACGACTCGAACTGGCGCGACAGATTGCGGATCCTTCCAATCCATTTCTCTCGCGGGTGATGGTGAACCGGGTCTGGCAGCATCTTTTTGGACGCGGCATCGTGCCGACGCCGGACGATTTCGGAGCCCTCGGCCAGCCGCCGACAAATCTGGAATTGCTCGACTGGCTGGCCAACTGGTATCGAACCGACGGCGTCTGGTCCACGAAGAAATTGATCCGGTTGCTGGTGACCTCGCGCACGTATGGGATGTCGAGCCGGCCCGCCGACCCCCTCGCGGAGGAAAAAGATCCCCAGAATTTGCTGCTGCATCGGATGCCGGTGCGCCGCTTGGAAGGTGAAGCCATTCGGGATGCCATTCTTACCGTATCAGGCCAGCTTGATCCCAAAATGTTCGGGCCCCCGGTCCCGGTTTACCTGACTTCATTCATGGATGGCCGGGGACGTCCGGCCAGCAGCGGGCCGCTCGATGGCGGCCGGCGGCGGAGCATTTACCAGGAAGTAAGGCGTAATTTTCTGCCGCCACTGATGCGCGCCTTCGATTTTCCCGTGCCTTATACCACGATTGGAAAAAGGACGGCGTCGAACGTTCCCGCCCAATCGCTGGTGCTGATGAATGACCCCTTCGTGATCGGCGAGGCGCAAGCTTGGGCGAAATCCTTGCTGGCCCGGCGCGACCTCTCGCCGCGGCAGCGGATCACTTTGATGTACGAAACTATTTTCAGCCGGCCTCCCGCCGCCAGTGAACTGGCAGACGCGCTGGCGTTTCTGGATCAGCAGGGCGAAGCCTATAATCTCCAGCCAGCCCAGCGCGCTTCAGCTCAGCCGCTCTGGGCCGACTTGTGCCATGTTCTGATGAACGTGAAAGAATTCGTGTTTCTGAACTGACGCTGATCAAGCATGATGAAACCAATGCACCATTGCGGGAATTTTTTGAACCAACCGTTGTCCCGGCGCGAGATGTTGAGCCGCTGCGCGACGGGGTTCGGAGCGGTGGCGCTGTGGGGCTTGCTCGGTGACAAGGCTTTTGGAAATCCCCTGGCTTCCGATCCCGCCACGGCTCCCTGGGCAGTCCGGCCGCCGCATCATGCGGCCAAGGTTCGTAACATTATTTTCCTCTACATGGACGGCGGCGTTTCGCAGGTGGACTCTTTTGATCCGAAGCCGCTCTTGACGAAGGAGCATGGGCAGCCGTTCAAGATGAAGATGGAGCCGACTCAGTTTAACAACAACGGCAACACGCTGGGCAGTCCCTGGCAGTTCAAGAACTATGGTGAATGCGGGATGCCCGTCAGCGACCTGTTCCCGCACGTCGGCCAGTGTGCCGACGACCTGGCGGTGATCCGTTCGATGACGTCGGAATTTTCGGAGCATACCAATGCGAATTACTTTCTCCACACCGGTCTGGGTTTGTCCGGACGTCCCAGCATGGGCGCGTGGGTGGGATACGGATTGGGCAGCGAGAATCAGAATCTGCCCGGCTTTGTCGTCCTCAATGGCGGCCTGATTCCGCCGGGCGGTCTGGAAAACTTTGGCAACGGTTTTCTTCCATCCGCCTTTCAAGGCTCTATTTTCCGCGCCGGGCCGCATTCCTTGGCGAACATCGAGCCGGCCGAGGCGAAGCCTGGCTTGCAGCAAAACAAACTCGCGCTGATGCGGAAGCTGGATCAGGGTCAGTTGTCACGAACCGGGCATTTGGACCAGTTGGAGTCCGCCATCGCCAATTACGAACTGGCTTACCGCATGCAGACGGCGGTGCCGGATCTGATGGATCTCAAGGGCGAGTCCGAGGCAACCCGCAAGCTTTACGGACTCGACGCCGACTACGAACACACCCGTACCTTCGGAACCCAATGTCTGGTCGCCCGCCGTCTGGTCGAGCGCGGCGTGCGGTTCATCGAATTGACCTGTCCGGCCATCAATGGAAACGATCGTTGGGATCAGCATGGCAACCTCAAAGCCGGCCATGAGACCAATGCCCGCGCGGTGGACCAGCCGATTGCGGGATTGTTGAAGGATCTCAAATCACGCGGACTGTTCGAGCAGACCCTCGTGGTCTGGGCGGGGGAATTTGGACGGACGCCGTTTGCGCAAGGCGCAGATGGGCGCGACCACAACCCCTTTGGCTATTCGATCTGGCTGGCTGGCGGCGGCGTCAAAGGCGGCACGATCTATGGCGCGACGGACGAATATGGTTACAAGGCGGTGGAAAACAAAGTCAGCACCCACGACCTCCACGCGACGATGCTGCACCTGCTCGGCATCGACCACAAACGGTTAACGGTCCGCTTCTCGGGTCGCGACATGCGACTGACTGACGTCCATGGCGAGTTAATTTTGCCGATCCTGGCCTGAGCTGGGTTGGTGGCTGATCGCGGCGGGGCATCGGAGAAACTCACACGCCGTCTGCACGCTCTTGATGCCGCTGAAGCTGGTTGCAACCTCGCCATGGCGCACCCCATCGCGTTTGTTGCTCACTCATTTGAGTTAATGACGGATGCGTCTGGTTCGGCTAGTACATTACCGATCAAAAACTGTTTTGCTCTGTCATGGAAAAGCTGAAATTTCTGCACGCCGTTTGCCCTATCGTTGGCGTGATTTTTCTTGCATATGCGCCAGTCGGGGCGGGACAGATCAGTTACAATCGCGACATCCGCCCGCTGCTTTCGGACGACTGTTTTCATTGCCACGGACCGGACCAGAAAACCCGCAAGGGAAAATTCCGACTGGATGTCCGGGAGGATGCCGTCGCCAAGGGCGCGATCGTTCCCGGCAAGCCGCAGGAAAGCGAACTCATCCGGCGGATTCTCTCCGGGCACGAAGATGAGATGATGCCGCCGCCGGAAGCGCACAAGACGCTCACGACCGCGCAAAAAGAATTGCTGCGCCGCTGGATTGCCGGCGGGGCCAAATATGAAAAGCACTGGGCCTATGTGCCGCCGGTCAGGCCCGCCACGCCGCCGGACAAAAATCCGATTGACGCGCTGGTCCGCCAGCGGCTGCGCGAAATCGGGCTCAAGCCCGCCTCGCCCGCCGATCGCCGCACACTGGCCCGCCGGCTTTATTTCGACCTGATTGGGCTGCCGCCGAAGCCGGAAGCAGTGGAGGCGTTTGCGCAGGATAAATCACCCGACGCCGTTTCGCGGCTCATCGAGAAACTCATCGCCCGGCCGGAGTTTGGCGAGCGCATGGCGATTGGCTGGCTCGATGTTGTGCGCTTCGCCGATACGATCGGCTATCATTCGGACAATCCGTGCAACGTCTGGCCCTACCGGGATTATGTCATCAAGGCTTTCAACGAAAACAAACCCTTCGATCAGTTCACCTGCGAGCAGCTGGCCGGTGACCTGTTGCCCGACAGCACGCGCGAACAGAAAGTCGCCTCAGCATTCAACCGGCTCCTGCTCACCACGGAGGAAGGCGGCGCGCAGGCCAAGGATTACGAAGCCCGCATGTTGACCGATCGCGTGCGCGCCTTGAGCGCCTTGTGGCTGGGCCAGACGGTTGGCTGCGCCCAGTGTCACGATCATAAATTCGATCCCATCAAGCAGCGTGACTTTTATTCGCTCGGCGCTTTCTTCGCCGACCTCGAGGAACCGATCATTGGCAGGCGGGAGCCCGGACTGCTCCTGCCGGACGAGCCCCAGGCGGTCGAGCTGAAGCGGCTGGGCGAGGAGTTGGCGCGCGCGCAGCAGGAATTCGACGCACCCCGCCCCGAATGGCTGGCGGCCTACGCCGAATGGCAGCGAGTTCAGACCGCCGCCGCGATTCAAGAGCGTCGCTGGACGGCGTTGAGGCCGGCCACCGCGGCGTCGGCAGTGGGGAACGAACTGAAGATTGAGAAAAATGATGCCGTGCTGGCCCGCGGAAAAAATGCCGACACCAACACTTACACCTTGTCGTTCACCAACGCGTTGAACGACCTCGCTGGTTTGCGGGTGGAGGTTTTGCCGCACGATTCCTTGCCCGCAAAAGGTCCGGGCCGGGCCGAGAACGGCAACTTTGTCCTGACGGAGGTGGTTGCGAAAATAGTGCGGCCCGACCAGGCGACCAACGTGATTTCGTTCAGGGCGGCCCGCGCTGATTTCGAGCAAAACCAGTTTGTTGAAAAACTTTCCACCCCGACCTGGAGCGCCGCTTGGGTCATTGATGGCGACGCGAGGGATGCAGCCGCCGGTTGGGCGATCTGGCCGCAGACGAATCAACCCCACCAGCTTGTGCTGGCTTTCTCCGCCCCGGTCAGTTTGCAGGCCGGGGAGACGCTGACCTTGGAACTCCGGCAGAATTTCCCCGGTCACGCGCTCGGACATTTTCGCATCGGCGCCACGACCAACGCCGAAGCGCTGCAAGGCCCGTTGCTCTTCCCCCCCGGCAAGGAAATCAGCGAGCTGCTGCTGATCACGGAGGACAAGCGCGATGAGAAGCAGAAGGAAAAACTGTTCGCGCATTTCAAAAGTGTCGCGCCGGAAACTGCCGAGGCGAAGAAGCAACTTGCCGACGCGCGCAAAGCCAAGGAAGACTACGAAGCGCCGATTCCGAAATGCCTGGTTTCCGTCACCAACGCCCAGCCGCGCACGGTGCGGGTGTTGCCGCGCGGAAATTTTCTGAACGAGACGGGAGACATCGTTCAACCCGCCTTGCCGGCGTACCTGGCGACTGCTGCCCAGGCGACCAACGGCCCACGCTTGACCCGGCTCGACCTGGCGAACTGGCTGGTGGCGCGGGAAAATCCGCTCACCGCGCGCGTGGTGATGAACCGGCTATGGAAACAGTTCTTTGGGCTCGGTCTCTCCAAGGTGGTGGATGATTTGGGTGCACAGGGCGAACTGCCGCCCAACCAACCGCTGCTCGACTGGCTGGCGTGCGAGTTCGTGGATAGCGGCTGGGACGTGAAGCACATGGTTCGCCTGATCGTCAACAGCCAGGTCTATCAGGAGTCGTCCGTGTCCTCGAAAAAACTCCGCGCCCGCGATCCGCAGAACCGCGAGCTCGCCGTGCAAAGCCGCTGGCGCTTGGACGCCGAACTCGTGCGCGACAACGCCCTGGAAGTTTCCGGGTTGCTCGTGGACAGAATCGGCGGCCCGAGCGTGAAGCCTTACCAGCCCGACGGCTACTGGGAGAATTTGAATTTTCCCACCCGCACCTATGAGGTCAGCACCAACCAGGATCAGTACCGTCGCGGGCTTTACGTCTGGTGGCAGCGGTCGTATTTGCATCCCAGCCTGCAGGCCTTCGACGCGCCGACGCGGGAAGAGTGCGCGGCGGAGCGAAACCGTTCCAACATTCCGCAGCAGGCGCTCGTGCTGCTCAACGATCCGACCTATGTCGAAGCCGCGCGCGCGCTGGCAGTCCGGATACTGAAAGAGGGCGGCGCGGATGCGAAGTCGCGGCTCACGTGGGCCTGGCGGCAGGTCCTTTCCCGAGCGCCGCGTGCCGACGAGTTGAAAACCATCGGGGCATTGCTTGAAAAGCAACTCGCCGAGTATCGCTCAGATTCCAAGTCCGCCGAGTCGCTGCTCAAGATTGGCCAGCTGCCATCGCCGAAGGATCTGGATCAATCAGAACTCGCCGCGTGGACGAATATCGCGCGTGCCATTTTGAACCTGCACGAAACCATTACGCGCTCCTGACATACATGAAGCCTCCTCCTGAACTGCGACAGTTCCTCGCCCAGCGCGCAACCCGTCGAACATTCCTGGGCCGCACCGCGCAGGGTATCGGGGGCCTCGCGCTGGCCTCGCTGCTGAACCCCACATTGCTTTCCGCCGCGACCGCCGCTGCGCGCAAAGATAAATGGACCGGGGCGGCGCTCCCGCTCGATTACCCGCAAAAGGCCAAGCGCGTCATCTGGCTCAGCATGGCGGGCGGACCGTCGCATCTGGAGACGTTCGATTACAAGCCGAAGCTCGCGCAGATGCATGGCGAGCCGATGCCGCAATCCTTCACCGAAGGAAAACAGATCGCGCAGCTGCAGGGGCAGAAGCTGCTGTGCTTCGGGCCGCAACACGGCTTCAAAAAGTTCGGGCGCAACGGCACGGAAATTTGCGAACTGTTCCCGCACATCGGCTCGGTGATTGACGACATCTGCCTGATTCGTTCGATGACCACGGAAGCGATCAACCACGATCCAGCACATATGTTCATGAACACCGGTTCGCAGATCGCGGGGCGACCCAGCATGGGGTCGTGGACTACCTATGGCTTGGGCTCGGAATCGGAGAACCTGCCTGGCTTCGTGGTGCTGACTTCGCTCGGCAAGGGCGG
This sequence comes from Verrucomicrobiota bacterium, assembly GCA_031423695.1. Classification (GTDB taxonomy): domain Bacteria; phylum Verrucomicrobiota; class Verrucomicrobiia; order Limisphaerales; family CAIQOK01; genus CAIQOK01. The sequence goes on along the minus strand of JANPGB010000588.1, from coordinate 2,167 downwards.
ACAAAACCAGCCGATTGCCGCTCGGCAATGGGCGGCGGGTTTGTTGCCCAGTCGCTTTCAGGGTGTGCATCTGCGCGGCAAGGGTGATCCGGTTCTCTATCTCGGAAATCCTGCCGGCGTCACGCATGCGCAACAAAAGGACGTGGTGGATGCGATCAACAAGATTAACGCCAAATACGACACCATCGTGGACGATCCGGAAATCGCGACGCGGATCGTGCAGTACGAAATGGCGTTCAAGATGCAGACCAGCGTGCCGGAGTTGATGGACATCAAACCCGAAGGCGCGAAGACCCTCGAGCTTTACGGTTGCAAGCCGGGCGATGGTTCGTTTGCGGCGAACTGCCTGCTCGCGCGCCGGCTCGCAGAACGCGGCGTGCGCTTCATCCAGCTTTATCACAAGGACTGGGATCATCACGGCGGCGTAAAAGACGGGATCAAATTGAAGGCCGCAGAAATTGACCGCGCGTGCATGGCGCTGATCACCGATCTCAAGCAGCGCGGGATGCTGGAGGACACCCTGATCGTCTGGGCGGGAGAGTTTGGCCGCACACCAATGAGCCAGGGCGGCGACGGGCGTGATCACCATAATTCCGGCTTCAGCATCTGGATGTGCGGCGGCGGCGTGAAGCCAGGCATCGTTTATGGCTCGACCGATGAACTGGGCTATTCCGCGATTGAGAATCCGATTGATGTCCACGACCTCCACGCCACGATGCTGCGGTTGCTCGGCATCGAGCACACGAAACTCTCGGTGAAATTCCAAGGGCTGGATGCGCGGCTCACCGGCATTGCTGGCAAGTCAATTGATGGAATTCTGGCTTAAGCGTGGGTTGGTAACTCAGGCAAACAATTTGGTCACCGCCTTCGCTTTGACAAGTTCGCGTGGTTGTTTGAGGTGATTGTAAACGATCGTCTCTGGATCGATGCCGAAGGCGTGATACATCGTGGCGAGCAGTTCCATGGGGTGGACGGGATCTTCAGTCGGGCTGCTGCCGGTCTTGTCGGAATTGCCGTGGACGTAGCCGCGTTTAATGCCGGCACCGGCGACAATCGAAGTGTAACAATAAGGCCAATGATCGCGTCCGTCCGCGCTGTTGGTGTTGCCGGAAGTGCTCACGCCTTTTTGCGGGCTGCGACCGAATTCACCAATCGCCACGACCAAGGTGTCTTTGAGCAAGCCGCGTTCGTCCATATCTGCGATGAACGTGGATAATCCTGCATCCAACATCGGGCCGGATTGATTCTTCATGCGCTTGGTCAGATCAGTGTGTTGATCCCACGAATGATTGTCCGAGTTCGCCACCTTCGGCCAGATGACTTCGACGACGCGCGTCCCGGCTTCGATCAAACGGCGCGCGAGCAGGCAGCTTTGGCCGAAAGTATTTCGGCCGTAACGGTCGCGCACTTTTTCTGGCTCCTGGGTCAGATCAAAAGCTTTGCGGGCGCGGCCGGACACGATCAGGTTTAGTGCGCGTTGGTAATAGTCATCGAGGTTGTAATTGGCGACGGCCTTGTCGATGTCCGGCATCGCTTGCTCAATGGATTCACGCAATTTCGCGCGGCGTTGGAGGCGCAGCGCAAAAACTTCCGGCGGCAACTTCAAGTCGTCGGTGCGGATGCGATCCATCTTGGTCATATCCATGTCGTCACCGTCGGGGAAGAGTGTGTAAGGATCGAACGCTTTGCCCAGGAATCCAGCCGTGCCGCCTTTGCCGACGACGTTGGATTCTTGCAACGGCCGCGGGAGCATCACGAACGGCAGCATCGGCTCCTCCATCGGGCGCAACCGGACGATGTTCGAACCGAAGTTCGGAAAATCTTTCGGGTCCGGCGGCTCAAGCTGGCCGGAGGGGCTGACCTTGTCGGTCGTGTAACCGGTCATGATTTGGTAAATCGCCGCGGTGTGATTGAACAGTCCGTTGGGCGTGTAGCCCATTGAGCGGATCATGGTGAACTTGTCATTCACCTTCGCGAGTTCCGGAAGAATTTCCGTGAAGTGGATGCCGGGGATTTTTGTCGGGATCGTGTTGAAAGTGCTGCGGATGTTGTCCGGTTGGTTTTCCTTTGGATCCCACAGGTCAAGGTGGCTGGGCCCGCCTTGAAGATAGATCATCACAACGTTCTTGGCCGTGCCCCAGCCGGGACCGCCGGTGCGCTTGCCGGC
>JANPGB010000587.1:0-2806 GCA_031423695.1 Verrucomicrobiota bacterium | reverse complement strand
TCCGGTCATCACGAACGCGTTCGCCAGTGGCGCGAGCACGGTCATCTCCGGCACGCTTGCGAGCACGCCGAACCGAAGTGTCTGGATTGATGTGTATTTGAACTTTGGCGCCGATCCGTCGGGTCACGGTCAGGCGCAGGTTCCCGTCGGCAGTGTTGCCGTCACCAACAACGCTGGCGGCGATGCCGTTTTCACGGTGAATGTGGGTGCCAATTACCTTGGCTTTTTCTTCACCGCCACGGCCACCGACAAAACATCCGGCGACACCAGCGAATTTAGCGCCGACGTGATGGCGACGAACGGTCCGGCCGTTCCGATTGCTCCGGCGTTCACCGCGCCGATCACGATGACGAGCACGGGTTTCACCGCAAAACTTTCCCTGACCATCGGCCAAAACTATCGCGTGCAAGCCACGACTAATCTCGGCGCGATTCCCATCGCATGGCTTGACCTGACCAACTTTACCGCCGGCGCGACGAACTTTATTTTCCTCGACCGCTCGGCGACAAATTTCCCGCGCCGCTTCTATCGTGCCGTGTCGCCCTGACGGAGCGCCCAATCCTATTCCTCTGTCGAATATTCTCCTGGCCTCCTTCTGGATTTGGCAGACCAATCGGTAATTTACGATGAACGCTTTACGACCTAGGATACCGCATGGCTCTGGCGGAAAATTTGAATTTGATTCAGCAAAAAATCACGGCGGCGTGCGCACACGCCGGGCGGGATGTGAGCTCCGTCACCCTGCTCGCCGTCACCAAAGGCCAGCCGCCAGAAGCGGTGAATGAGGCGGCGCGGCTGGGGCTGACGCTCTTCGGCGAAAACAAGGTGCAGGAGGCGAAGGCGAAAATCCCGCTCTGCTCGAGCAAACTCCAGTGGCAGATGATCGGCCATTTGCAGTCGAACAAATGCCGCGACGCGGTGGAGCTTTTCACCATGATTCAAGGCGTGGACAGCCTGGCGCTCGCGCTGGAAATCAGCAAGCGCGCCGTGCAGGCCGGCAAGACCATGCCAATCCTGCTCGAAGTCAATGCTGTGGGCGAGGCCAGCAAGTTCGGTTATCGCCCGGAACAACTGCTGGCTGAACTAGATCAGATCAACAAGCTGCCGCGCATTGAAATTCACGGATTGATGACCGTTCCTCCGTGGTCGGCGGCGGCGGAAAACGTGCGTCCGGTGTTCCGGCAGATGCGCGAAGTCAAGGAGCGCTGCGAAAAAATCCTCGGCGCTCCCCTGCCCCATTTGAGCATGGGCATGTCCGGCGATTTTGAAGTGGCCATCGAGGAAGGTGCGACGATGGTACGCATTGGCACCGCTCTCTTCGGTCCGCGGGCGAAGGTGAAGATTTCAACCGGCGACTGAAGAAACCATCGAAGCCTTCTGGCAAACTTGTAGCGTCGAGGCTGTGCCTCGATTTCTTTGTCTCAGGCCAAAAAGTTTCCGGCCACAGGCCGGACGCTACAACTCAAACACCCAGATCATCCAACGAGCTTTTGATGTGCGCGAGCTTGGCCTGCCAGTCCACCAGCCGTTGTTGATGTTCGGCCAACACCTGTGGCGGAACCTTGGACGTAAAGCCCGGGTTCGCCAGCTTCTGCTCGACCTTCGCAATTTCGCCTTCGATCTTTTCTTTCTCCTTCGTGAGCCGGGTGCGTTCGGCGGCGGGATCAATGTGGCCTTCGAGCGGCAGCAGCAATTCGCCAAGCGGCGTCCGCACGGTCGGCGTGCCTTTGGGCGGCTGATAATCGGCGTTCACTTCCAACGACTCCGCGTTGAGCAAGAGCTTGATGACTTCCGCGTCGTGCGGCGTGAGCTGCTGCGCGGGTTTGAAAACGTATTTCACTTTCTTGCCCGCCTGGATGTTTCCGGCTCGACGCAAATTGCGGCCTTGTGTGACGAGATCGTATTTAGCATCCACCATTTCGAGGTAGCACGAGTCGAGGCCGTAATGGCCGAGAAAATCCTCGTCGAACGGCATGGGCCACGGCGCGTTCATGATGGTCTTACCGCCTTGATTGTCCGGCATGTCAGTCGCGAAACCCATCCCGTGCCAGAGTTCCTCGGTGATGAACGGCAGGAACGGATGGAACATCCGCACCGCGTGGCTCAACACGAAATCAATCACCGCGAGCGTGTTCGCCTTGCGCTTGTCGTCGGTGCCGTAGAACACCGCCTTGCTCGCCTCGACATACCAGTCGCAATATTCGCTCCAGAAAAATTTGTAGAGCGCGGCGGTGGCTTCGCTGAATTTATATTCGTTCAGTGCAATCGTGACCTCGCGAATGGCGGCGTCGAGCTTGAGCAGAATCCATTTGTCATCCGGCGTGAGCAAGGTGCGTTCGATCTCGCCCTGAACTTCGCCGCCCTGCATCTGGCGGAAACGGCAGGCGTTCCAGAGCTTGTTGCAGAAATTGCGGCCGAGTTCCACGTCCTTCTCGTCGAAGAGCACATCCTGGCCGAGCGGCGCGGCGCGCATCACGCCGAAGCGCAAGGCATCCGCGCCGAACTTCGCGATGAGGTCGAGCGGGTCGGGCGAATTGCCGAGGCTCTTGGACATCTTGCGACCCTGCTTGTCGCGGATGATGCCGGTGAAATAGACGTTCTGGAACGGCATGGCATCTGGGAGCGCGAACTTCGGGTCGCCCATGTATTCGTAGCCGGCCATGATCATGCGCGCGACCCAGAAGAAGATGATGTCCGGCCCGGTGACGAGGTCGGTGGTCGGATAAAACTTCTTCAACGTGGGCGTCTGCTCCGGCCAGCCCATCGTGGCGAACGGCCACAGCCACGAGCTGAACCAGGTGTCGAG
>JANPGB010000586.1:0-9021 GCA_031423695.1 Verrucomicrobiota bacterium | reverse complement strand
CAATTGAAACCCCGTCCCGGAAGGCGATGCCCTGGTTTGACATGAGTTTGCCGGGGTTTTTAAAAAAGTGTGGTATCTCGAAGAAAAATTGGTTGCGGGGGTAGGATTTGAACCTACGACCTTCAGGTTATGAGCCTGACGAGCTACCGGGCTGCTCCACCCCGCGTTCCAGTGAGCCCACATAATGCCTCACCTTTTGCGGGGCGCAAGCGCTTTCGCAATTATAATCGCGGAACAATTTCCGCAACCGCCATCCGTTGATGAATATTTATCGCGGCTGGCTTTGTGGCCGGGTGAACGAGGTGGATCGGCGCAACCTCCGCTGACAAGGCAGTCCCGCGAATGGGCGACGCCCAGTTGTGCGGCCCGGAATGTCTTGTCGTGCGGCAGGCAACACTGTTTTTGAGACAATCAAATCGACGGCTTGCGCCGGGGCGGGTGTCTCGCTGATCCGCGCCGAGGGCTCATGTCGGGTTGATCGGACAACAGGAATCGTCCATCCGGCCACGAGTCCCGAGAGCGAAGCCAGCAGCAGACCTACCAAGCCCATGGCCGTGCCGGGCGGCTGCTGCCATGAAACTGCAGGCAGGCTTGAGGGTGCAGGAGTTTCCGGGTGTCCGACAGTGAACGGATTCTCATAAGTGTAAACCGCCAGACTATTTTGAGGCACTGTGTCTTGAACTCTCGTCAGCGCTACCTGCGCGACAAAAATAATGCCGCTGACCAACAACGACACGACCAGAATTCCGGCGAAGAACATTTTTAAATTTGCATGGCGCACGCCTTCCAATAAGCAGCCGACATACCAGTCATTGAACCGGCGGGTTTCGATTCGAGGTTGCCGGCCTGTCCTGGTTGAAAACTTTGACATGACTACGGCAATGCCTATTCTGGCGGCGTGGCAACCGTCAAAGTAGCGCTTGGCAATCGCAGTTACGAAATCAACATCAGTTCTGGTCTGATCCCGCGGCTGGGCGAGTTCTGTCGCCGCCACAAACTTGGCCGCCGCTGCGCCGTCATTTCCGACACGAACGTCGCGCCTCGCTACGGTGCGGGGGTGCTGCGCTGCTTGAAGGGGGCCGGATTTGAGCCCATCCTGCTGAGCGGTCCGGCGGGTGAAACTGCCAAGAGCTTGCAATCTGTCCAAGCCAGTTACGACCAGTTGGCGGCGCATCGGCTCGAACGGAAATCCTTCATCGTCGCGCTTGGTGGCGGCGTTGTCGGCGATTTGGCGGGCTTTGTCGCGGCGACTTATCTGCGCGGCATCCCGTTCGTGCAGGTGCCCACCACGCTGCTTGCGCAGGTGGACAGCTCCGTGGGCGGCAAAGTCGGGGTGAATTTGTCGGCCGGCAAAAATCTTGTAGGCGCTTTTTACCAGCCGCGCTTCGTGCTCTGTGATCTCGATACGCTGCGCACCCTGCCGGAGCGCGAGTTTAGGGCCGGTCTCGCCGAGGTCATCAAGTACGGCATCATTTACGACGCAAAGTTTTTCAAGCGTCTGGAACGGGACCTGCCCAAAATTCTTAATCGCGAACCCAAATCTCTCGCCGCCGTCATCGCCCGGTGCTGCGAAATCAAAGCCGAAGTGGTCGGCCAGGATGAAACCGAAAGCGGCCTGCGTGCGATTCTGAACTTCGGCCACACCATCGGCCATGCGATTGAGAACATTTCCGGCTACGGAAAATATCTGCACGGCGAGGCGATTTCCATCGGCCAGATTGCGGCGGCGGAACTTTCAGCCAAGGTGCTGGGATTGCCGGCGGGCGACGTGATGCGCATCCGAAATTTATTTCAGCGCGCGGGTTTGCCGACGCAGTTGAAGCTGAGCGGCGTGCAGCGGAAAAAACTTTTCGCCGCGATGAGCCTCGACAAGAAAGTCAGCGCTGGCGAAGTCAAGTTCGTGCTCGCCGAGCAAATTGGGAAAGTCGTCTGGGGGCAACGGGTGCCAGCCGCGTTGATCAATGCCGCGCTGGATCAAATCGTAAATTGGCTACCCAAGCCCGCCACAAATTAGTTGCCCGAAATGAAACGTTCGCTTCGCGAAATGTGGTGTAAATCATAAATCCCTATGTCTGCCGTCAGCGAAACCATCGTCCGCGAATACTTTGAACTGCACGGGTTCCTGGTCCGGCAGCATCGCAAATACATTGCTCAGACCCGGCGCGAGGAGGACGACATTGATTTCTTCGTGCTCAATCCGCTGGCGCAAAAGCGCACCGGCCAGCAGCCGTTCGAGCTGGCGTCCGGCGATCTGGAGTTTGTCGAGCGGGCGATTGTCGTCGTGAAGGGCTGGCACACAGAGACGTTCAGTTCCGCGCGACTGGCGAGCACGCCGGAGATTTTCCGCTTTGTGGGCACCAAGGTTTTCCAGCAGGCCGCCAAGGTGTTTGGCGAGAACGGTGCGCCCCTGAAGATCCTCATCGTCCCCGCGCTGCCGCAGTCTGCGGAGGCGCGCGAGGAAAGCATCGCCGTGCTGCGCGCCAAAGGGGTGGACGCGGTGATTCCATTCCGCTCGATGCTCGCCGACCTAGTGTCGCGCACGGAGGCGAACCGCAACTACCAGAAGTCCGACCTGCTCCAGGTCATCCGCATCTTGAAGAACTATGATTTCTTCAAAGACCCGCAGATGGAGCTGTTCAAATCGAAGCGGCGGAAGAAAGGGGAGTAAGCCCAGCGTTGGCCTGGGTCAGCTCTTCCAGTCGAACGCTTTTTTCTTCACCGCATAGAGGTAGCCGACGAACAGGATGCCGAGGAAGGAGACCATCGAACCGAGAATCATGTTGCGCGTGGCTTCATCCTTGAGCATGTCCTTGTAGATGACGGCCCACGGATACATGAAAATCACTTCGATGTCGAACAGGATGAACATCATGGCAACCAGATAGAATTTTACCGACATCCGCGGGCTGCCTTCGCCGATGGGAATCATGCCGCACTCGTAGGCCGTGTCCTTGATTTTACTCCCGCGCCCGATTTTTCCGAGCACGGTGGACGCGGCGATCATGCCAAAGGGCGCGGCGATGGCGAGGCCGAGCAGGATCAGGACGGCGATGTACTGCGTGAACTGTTCTTGTTCCATGCGCGGAAAGTTAGAAACAGCGCAGGCGATTTGCAATGGCAAAGGTGGGCTGGAGCAATCAACTTTTCCTTTACACCATCGCCTTGAGTTTGTTTGCTCAGGCCATGGCCTTGAACCCACTTGCCGGCAAACCCGCTCCCGCCAGTCTCCTGATTGACACGGCGAAGCTGGAAAAAGATTACTACACCAAAACCCCCGGCCTCGCCGACGTGAACCAACTCGTCAGCTTTGGCACGAGCGGGCATCGCGGCACGCCATTCAACGGTACGTTCACCGAGGCGCACATTCTCGCGACCACCCAGGCGATCTGCGAATACCGCCAGGGCAGGGGCATCAACGGCCCGCTCTTCATCGGCAAGGATTCGCACGCCGCCTCCGCGCCCGCGCAACGCACCGCGCTCGAAGTCCTCGCGGCCAACGGCGTCGAGACTTTCATTCAGCGCGACGACGGTTTTACCCCCACGCCTTCCATCTCGCACGCCATTCTGACTTACAATCGTGGGCGCACCAGCGGTCTCGCTGACGGCATTGTGATCACGCCGTCGCACAACCCGCCTTCCGACGGTGGCTTCAAATACAATCCGACAAACGGCGGTCCAGCGGACACGGACATCACCGGCTGGGTGCAAAATCGCGCGAACGAACTTCTGCGCGGCAGCAACAAGGACGTGAAACGTCTCGCCTACGAATCCGCGCTCAAGGCGAGCAACACGCATCAACATGATTTCATCACGCCCTACGTCGCCACGCTCGGCGAAGTGATTGACATGGCGGCCATTAAAGTGGCGGGCGTCCGCATCGGCATTGATCCGCTCGGTGGCGCGTCGCTTCAATATTGGCAGCCGATCAAGGACCGTTACGGTCTGGATATCACCATCGTGAACACAAAGGTGGATGGGCGCTTCAGTTTCATGACTGTGGATCACGATGGGAAAATTCGCATGGACTGCTCCAGCCCCTACGCGATGGCGAGCCTGGTGGGATTGAAGGATAAATTCAGCGTCGCGTTCGGCACCGACCCGGATGCCGACCGCCACGGCATCGTCACTCCCTCGGCGGGCTTGCTGAATCCAAACCACTATCTCGCGGTGGCGATAAACTATCTGCTCACGCATCGCCCGCAGTGGCCGGTCACCGCCGCCGTGGGCAAGACACTTGTGAGCAGCAGCATCATTGACCGCGTTGTGGGCGCGCTCGGGCGCAAGCTCATGGAAGTGCCGGTGGGTTTCAAATGGTTCGCGCCCGGACTGGCGGATGGCTCGGTTTGTTTCGGCGGCGAGGAAAGCGCGGGGGCGAGTTTCCTGCGGCGCGACAGCAGTGTGTGGAGCACGGACAAGGACGGCTTGATCCTCGGCCTGCTCGCGGCAGAGATTTGCGCGACGACCGGCAAAGATCCCGGCCAGCACTACGCGGAACTCACCGCGAAGTTCGGCGCGCCGAGCTACAAGCGCATAGACGCCGCCGCCACGCCCGAGCAGAAAAAGGCGTTCAAGAAATTGACACCTGCCGCCGTGACCGCGAGCACGCTGGCCGGCGACGCCATCACGGAAAAGCTCACGCGCGCACCGGGCAACAACGCGGACATCGGCGGCTTGAAAGTCTGCACGCAAAACGGCTGGTTTGCCGCGCGCCCGTCCGGCACAGAGAACATTTACAAGGTCTATGCCGAGAGCTTCAAAGGGGCAGGGCACCTAGACAACATCATTGAAGAGGCGCAGAAGATCGTGGCGGCGGCGTTGAAATGAAATTCGTAGCGGCATCTCGGAAGAGTGCCGCCATCCAGTTCCAAAAACAAATGCGGCGGTCTGCCGCCACGCCGCTACGACGTTATCAACCAACCCGTCACCCGTAATGTCCCAGACTTGTGTTTTGCCAATTGCGCCCTAGACTTGGCTTGTGAAGAACGAAGTTGTGCCAGTTCACATCCGGGGCATCCTGCCGGCAAACAGCGGCTGCGCGCTTTTTGTCGGGAACGACGAGAAGGTTTTCGTCATTAACGTCGAACCCCAGATGGGCCTGATCATCGGCATGTTTCTGCGGGACACGCCCAAGGAACGGCCGCTGACGCACGATCTCATCCAGAACATTTTCAAGGGTTTCAACATCAGCGTCGAACGCGTCGTCATCACCGACTTGAAAAACTCCACCTACTTTGCCCGGCTCATTTTGCAGCAGAGCAATGAACTCGCCCGCAAGATTGTGGAGATTGACGCCCGCCCCAGCGACTGCCTCGCCATTGCCACCGCGCAAAAACGTCCAATCTTTGTTTCGACAAAACTTTTCGAGCAGGTCGAGGACATGACCGAAGTGCTGGACCGCATCAACGAAACCGGCAACGCCTCCGGCGAGGTCGAATAACCATGGCCGCCGTCGCCAAGTCCGCCGCCCCCGTCATGCTCATTTTTGGCGAGGATGATTTTGCCGTCAAGCAGCGCGCCCGCCAGATTTACCAGGACTGGACGGGGGAACTCGGCGGCATGGATCACGAGATCATTGACGCCGCCGTCACCAACAGCGGCGAAGCGCTCAAAGCCCTGGCAAAACTTCGCGAAGCCCTGCAGACCCTCCCGTTCTTCGGCGGCGGCAAAGTCGTCTGGCTGCAGAACTGTAATTTCCTAGCGGACGACCGCACGGGCAGTTCCTCAGCGGTCACGGAAACGCTTGGGGAAATTGCGCAGGAGCTGAAGGAGTTTGCCTGGCAGAACGTCCGCCTGCTCATCAGCGCCGCCAAGGTGGACAAGCGCAAGGTTTTTTACAAAGCGCTCGACAAGCTCGCCGTCGTGGAAATGTTCGCCGCCTGGTCGGTGGACGACAAGGACTGGGCCGGTCAGGCGGAGACGTGGGCGCTGAAAGGTTTTCGCACCCGGCAAAAGACGATTGGCCACGAGGCGCTCGGTGAGTTGGTGAGTCGCACCGGCCCGAACCAGCGGCAGCTGGAAACCGAGGTTGAAAAGCTTTCGCTGTATGTCGGCGACCGCCCGGAAATCGGGCTGGAAGACGTGACCGCGATCTGCACCCGCAACAAGCTGGCCCGCGCCTTCGCGCTCGGGGACGCGCTGGGCGACCGTGATCTGCCGCGCCTCTTGAAACGGCTGGACGAGGAACTTTGGGACATGAAGTTCGACAAGGACAAATCCGAGATCGGGCTGCTCTACGGTCTCATCAGCAAGGTTCGTGCGCTCCTGTTGCTCAAGGAAATGTTGCGCGAAGGCTGGATCAAGCCCGAGGCGGATTACGGCCGGTTCAAGGCCCAGCTGGAGCGTGTGCCCGCGGACAAGCTGCCCGCCGACCGCCGGTTCAATCCGCTGGCGTTGAATCCGTACGTGCTTTACAAGGCGTTGCCACAGGTTAAACAGTACTCCCAGGCCGAACTCGTGCGGGCGATGGATCTCCTGCTCCAATGCAATCAGCGACTGGTCACGAGCCGGCTGGATGGGGCCATGGTGCTGCAACAGGCCGCGATGCAGATCGCCGGTCGGATGAACAAATGAAAAACGCAAAATTCAAGCTGCCCAGGGTCGCGATTTGCGCGGCCCAATTCATTTTGCATTTTTAGTTTTTGCTTTTTAACACTGATGATTACGCCCTCTGGAAAAATGCTGGTGTCGGTCGGGGAGCGATGCGCCTGCATCAAGCTCGTCGGCAAGGCCAACTGCGCGAGCAGCCCGGAATTTCAGACGCTGTTCAGCGAGCTGTGGAAAGAGGGCTGCACCCATTTCGTTCTCGATCTCTCCGAGTGCGTTTTCATGGACAGCACCTTCCTGGGCATCCTGGCCTGGGCCGGATTGAAGGTGAACCAGTCCCCGCCCGAGCTGGAGGAGCGCGTGGTGGAACTCTACAATCTCACGGAGAATATCGCCGAGCTGATTGAAAACCTGGGCGTGCTCCACCTGTTCAAGGTGACGCGGGGCCAAGTGAAAACTCCCGAGGCCGGCGAGCCGCGCACCATCACCCCGGCATTGCCGACGAGTGAAACGTGCAGACGCACCAGCCTGGCCGCGCACGAGTTGCTCATTCAAATCAATCCGGCCAACGCCGCCAAGTTCAAGGATGTGGTCGCCTTTCTGGCCGAGGATTTGAAAAAGGTCAAGCCCGGCGGGTGATTTTTGCCCGGGGCACAGACTTCGGCATATTCATTCAGGCTATCCGGCTCGCATGTACTCGATTGATGATCTCCTTTATCTTGTGAGTTCCGACGGGGCAGATGAATTGAGGCTTCACGTCGGCACGCCTCCGGTCATCGTGCTGGGAGGCGAACATCACACGATTGAAGGCCCCGCGATTACACCCGTGGATGCACAGCACCTTTTGCAAAGCATCGCCTCCACCCGGCAGAGGCGAGAGCTGCGGGCGCGCGGTGAAGTGCAGTTCATCTACAGATTTCGACGCATCACCGATTTTGTGGTTTGTGCCAGAATGGAGGAAGAGAATGTTGGCATGGATATCCACTGACCTGACTCCTGTTCTGGAGCGGGCTGCCGGTTTGGCTTCGCCGCGTCACCTGCGCGACCCATTCAAGTCACTTCCTTCTCCAGCCGGCGGACCTCTTCCCGCAGTTTTTCCGTCACGCGCGTCTTGGCCAGATACACTTGGTTGACCGACACGTTGAACGCCTGCGCCACTTTCTCCGGCGGCCACTCCTTGTTCACATAAAAGTCGAAGATTTGAAACTGCTGCGGTTCAATCCGGCCCTTCAAGTGGGTCAGGGCCGCCGCGAGCAGGTTTTTTTCCCAGTCCGCCTCCCAAACTGCTGCCAGATCAGGGATGTTTTCATCCTGGACTCTTTCCACGGTGGCGGTGCGCGCGGTGTCGTCGGTCGGGGCCCGGTGCTGGATGAGCGGCCCCCGCTTGCGCAACTGATCGGTGATGCGCCAGCGCGTCATGTTGAGCAGCCAGGCCTTGAACTTGCCGATGGCCGGATCGTATTTGAACTTGGGAATGTGTTTCGCAACGGAGAACATCGTCTCCTGCACCACGTCCTGGGCTTCGACCTCGTTCAGCCCGGCCTTGCGCGCCACGCCGTAGATGAGTTTCCAGTAGATGTCGAAAAACTCCTGCCAGCTTGCCCGGTCGTCCCAGTTCTTTAGCCGGTCGAGCAGCGTCACGCGCGTGCGGATCAGTTCGTCGTCAGGCTTTCGTGGCACGTCTGACTAATGCCTCTGCGCGGGCCGGTTGGCAAACAAATAAGAAATTTCAACCGGCGGATCAGTCACATGCTCCCCATCCAGTTCCACGCTGTCCAGGAACGCGGCCATGATGATCCGCCGGCTGGCCTCCTCGGCAAGCTGGGCGTCGCTGACCTTGGTCAGCACCCCCAACGAAATCTTTTCCTCCGCCAAAAAATGCAGCGCCCGCACCAGGCAGCGATGAACGACCTCGCGGTTTTCAGTGCGGAATCGCCGGATGGTGCCGGCCTCGGGAAACCCTTCGCCCCCCAGCCGGGCAAAGTCCGCATCGCGCCCGGCGATGTCCGACAAGTCCAGCGAACTGTAAAGCTGCCGCGCGTAACAGTGCGTCACCAGCGCGAGCAGCGCCCGGGTCTGCGCGAGCGGTCCGGTGTCGCCGGGCACCAGCGGCTTGAGTTCGTGATCCTCAATCGTGGAAACCGCGGCATGCACTGCCTGCTCCAAACTGCGCGGGCTGGTTCTGACAAAGTTGTTGAATCTCGAGCCGGTCATCATTCTGGCCGGTCCCGGGCTGGTCGTTGGTTCCATTGTAGTCATAAGCTTTTTTCTCCGTGAGCGTGTGTCGGCTCTGGAGGCGTTACGGGGGGACTACAAACTTCTGTCAAAATTATTTCTGAAAGAATCCGGCTAGGGCCGCGTATCCAGAATGGGCGCGGCGGCGAAGCTGCCTTGGGCCAGGAAAACGGAAGCCATTGGGAAAAAGGTGGAAGCTTGCTTTGCCGTCCGCGCTCGACTAAACCATGAGCAGCAGACAGA
>JANPGB010000585.1:0-14300 GCA_031423695.1 Verrucomicrobiota bacterium | reverse complement strand
TGCAACACCTTGGAAAATTCCTGGTGCAACCTGTCTGATCAAGCTGCCGCCGCTGGTCGCTGCGACACAGCCGCGCTCCTTCCGAGATTTCTTTTCTTGATTTCCTCTTGTTTGAATTGAGAATCCACGCATTCAGTTTGAAATCGTAAATCGCAAATTATAAATCGAAACATCAGATATGGCTTACAAAGACGTCGTCCCTCCCGCTGGCGGAAAAATCACCATTCAAAACGGCAAGCTCACCGTGCCGAACAATCCCATCCTCCCGTTCATCCGGGGCGACGGCACCGGTCCCGACATCTGGGCCGCGAGCGTGCGCGTGCTGGATGCGGCGGTGGCGAAGGCTTATAGTGGCCAGCGCAAGATCGCCTGGTTTGAAGTGTTCGCGGGCCAGACGGCCAAGGACAAGTTTGATAACTGGCTGCCCGATGACACGGTCGAAGCGTTCAAGGATTATCTCGTCGGCATCAAAGGCCCGCTCACAACCCCCGTCGGCGGAGGCATTCGCTCGCTGAATGTCGCGCTGCGGCAAATGCTCGACCTCTACGTCTGCCTGCGCCCTGTACAATGGTTCACCGGCGTGCCCTCGCCCGTGAAGCATCCCGAGAAGGTGGACATGACCATCTTCCGCGAAAACACCGAGGACATTTACGCGGGCATCGAATACGCCGGCGGCACGCCCGAGGCGCAGAAGGTTCTGGATTTCATCGCGAAGGAATTTCCGAAGGACTTCAAGAAAATCCGTTTTGGAACCAAGCCCGCTGCCGAGGATTTCTGGAAAGCGGTCGGCGCAAAAGATTTTCCGAGCGACGTGAAAGTGGGCGTCGGCATCAAGGCCGTCAGCTACAGCGGCACCGTGCGCCTGATGCACAGCGCGATTTCGTACGCGATCAAGAACAAGCGCAAGAGCGTCACGATTGTCCACAAGGGCAACATCATGAAGTTCACCGAAGGCGGCTTCCGCGACTGGGCTTACCAGACGGCGAAGGAATTTTTCGGCGCGGTGGAGATTGACGGCGGCCCGTGGTGCAAAATTCCCGAAGGCAAGCCAGGCGCGGGCATTGTCATCAAGGACAGCATCGCCGACATCGCATTGCAGCAGGTGCTGACGCGCCCGACGGATTTCGACGTGATCGCCACGCTGAACTTGAACGGCGATTACCTGAGCGACGCGCTCGCGGCGCAGGTCGGCGGCATTGGCATCGCGCCCGGCGGCAATATCAATTACATCACCGGCCACGCAATCTTCGAAGCCACGCACGGCACCGCGCCGAAGTATGCGAACAAGGATGTCGTCAATCCCGGTTCCGTGGTGTTGAGCGGCGAAATGATGCTGCGCTACATGGGATGGACCGAGGCGGCCGATGCGATTCTCAAAGGTTTGAACGGCGCGATTGGCAGCAAGTGCGTCACCTATGACTTCGCCCGCCAGATGGACGGTGGCACGGAAATCAAGTGCAGCGAATTCGGGGAGAACATCATCTCCCACATGTAGTAGCCGCTCGTTTCCTCCGCAGGAGCGAGGGGGCAGGGCGGGCCCGGGCTTGTCGAAACGCTAAATCGGCTGCGTGTCCTGATGGGGCGGCGCGGGGCTGAGTTTTGCGTGATCAGTGTGCCTGCGCGGGCGCGGTTTGCAGCGTCACCGGACCGAGCAAGCCGGACTCCATCAGCGCGGTGTTTTTGTTGAGTTTGCGGACGTTGGTGCGGGTCAGTCGCTTTTCGGGCGGGAGACCCGCGTCGCCGATGACGCGATTGGGCCAGAAGTTGACGACCTCGATTTCAAGCCGGTTGGCGCCGGGCTTGACCGCGTCCGTCACGTCCACCCGGAACGGTGGCGTCCAGACAATGCCGCAGGATTTCCCGTTCACTTTTACTTCCGCGAGCTCCCGGACATTGCCCAGGTCGAGAATGAGTTTCGGGTTTCGGGTTCCGGATTTTAAGTCGGCGAGGTCGAAGGTTTTTCTGTAGGTCGCGGTGCCGGAATAAATCTTGATGTCCGGTTCGGGACGTGTTGACCAACTGGCGAGCTCATCAAATTCCGCCGAGGCGGGACCGCCCCACTTAGGATCAAACGAAACCGCCCAAGGGCCGCTGAGTTCCTGGATTGGTTTCGGCTCTGGAAAATTTTCCGGCTTGGCTGCCACCCGGCTTTGCAGGGCCGTCGGTTTTTGGAAAACCAAAAACCAGGAACCGCACGGGTCAAAGCTCAGCGGCACCACCACGCTCTCCCCGGCCGGCGTGTAGTCATCCAGAAAGCGGTGCTCACCCGTCACGGCATTCCACAACTCCGGCACCTTGCCGGCCACTCGGAACGCGCATTCCGCGGTCACGCGGTTCGTGGAACGGTTCGCCACAAAGTAAATCTCAGCATCCCCCGCACGACGATGGATGTAATCGAGCGGGGTTGAACCGCTGTCAAAGTCAGGCTTCACAGCCTGTGCGGCCAGCACTTCGCGGACGGGCTTGTTGCTGATGCGTCCGCTTCCCCACAGTTTCGCTGCGAGGGATTTCACCTCGGCGTCACTGCCCGGAAACCCGTTCAGCCCGGTCTCTCGAAGTGGTTTGGGGCCGATCACGGTCGCGCCTGCTGTCACCCACTCCTCCAGTTTCCGCAGCACCGGCAGCGAAATCACTTCCCGCTCGGGCAGGACCAGCACGGGATAGCTGACGCCGTCCGGCAGCACGAGTTTTCCATCCTTCACGCTCATCCGCTGCAGGAGGACTTCCTCGGTCACCACGTCGTAATCGTAGCCGACACCCACTTTGGCCGGATCGGATTTGCGCAGCCGTGCGAAGTTTGGAGCTCCGTCGCCGTAGTAATAGGCGACGTCGGCGACGGGCAGGCCCTGCTGGAGCATCGCCTGGCAGCGGTTGATGTAGACGAAAAACGGCGCGGATTTTTCCCACCAGGTGACGTTCGGGTTTAGGTGGGTGCCGGCAAAGTATTGCTGGCCGGGAATGCCTTCGCTCGCGGGCGAGCAGACAAACGCGTGCCAGACGAGCAGGTTCAATCCTTCCGTCAGCGCGTGGTCAAAAGTCGGTTTTAGATTGTCCCACAGCGTCTCCTGCCAGTGCGGCCCGATTGTGGTGAATCCCTCGGCGAGTACGAGCTTGCGGCCGTAGGTGTGCGCGGCGCTGGCAGGCTGCTTGACGAAGAATCGGTTTTCGTCGCCGATGCGATGCGTCCACGACCACGCCCAGAATTCGCTCATGGGTGCGTCGTTGAACCCAAGGCAGCGTTGCGCGTCAATTGGCACGGCATGCGGCCCCCCGCTTTCGGGATGGATCAATAAGCCGCGCGCGTGGGCGCGTTGCTTGAAGAGTTTGAAATGATTGTCGATCGCGAGGTCGCCCATCGTCTTGCGAAAGTCGTTCAGGAAGCGGTCGCTCTCGTCGCGGCTGTTGACAATCTTTCCGGTGATGACCGGCAGCCAGCTCAGCAAATCGTAGCCGCGCCGTTCTTGAAATTCCTCGCGCAGCGTGGGTGTCCAGTTCGCCACCTCCACCTCCCAGCTGTCCGTGTGCAGATACTTGAGCGCCTTGCCTGCCAGCAGTCCCGCGTCCGTGATGAGCGGTTCCACGATGGCGTCCCAATATTTCTTGAAGGCGTCCGCGTCGAACGGGTCGAGCGCGTAGCCGTCCCAGCCCTGGCTGCAGGTTGAGACGCGGCAATGGTCGTTGAGTGTGTAGCCCAGCCGGAGCACCTGCCAATCCCCGGCGGGCGCGTCCCAACTCAGCGCGCCGGCCTT
Organism: Verrucomicrobiota bacterium; assembly: GCA_031423695.1. GTDB lineage: Bacteria > Verrucomicrobiota > Verrucomicrobiia > Limisphaerales > CAIQOK01 > CAIQOK01. The sequence continues at coordinate 10,551 of JANPGB010000585.1, read as the reverse complement.
CGAGAGTTTGGAAGTCAGATCCAGCACGTCTCCGACGCGCGCGTCTTCCTCGCCCGGGGTCTCAGGAAATTCTGCAAACAGCGGCGAACTGTCCGGGGCGGAGAACGGACGCAGCGCGGTGAGCAGGGCCTTCTCGCGCTGGTTCTGCAGCGGTAGGCGGTCGGGCGCGGTGCCCAGCGCCCGGCCGTCCTTGCCGAGCAGTTTGATTTCGGCAACCTGCGCGTTGCGCGGCGATTGCGGGAACTTGGGGTCATACGCGCCGGTGATGATTAGTCGAAATGTGCGGCCCTTCGCGGCGGGGAAGGAGGTTTTCGTCTCGCCGGTGATGCTGGCGGAAAATGTTTTCACGGCGTGAAAGTTTATCCCGTCATCGCTGGCCTGGAGTTCGCAGTCCCGCGGGCCATAGCTGTCGCGCGGCGTGAGCGACAAGCCTTCGGCGGTGACAGAGCGCCCGAAATCCAATTGCAGCCACTGCGGCTTGATCGCCGCCGGTCCCTGACCCGCTTCGCTGCCGCCTGAGACCCAGAACGTGGCGGCATCCCCGTCGCCCGCGAGCCGGGCATCCTGGTTGGCCTGCGCAGAACTGGCCGCGAGCCTGGGCGGGATCAGCGTGGCGGCTTCGTTGGTTTTGATCCGGTATGCGAGGACGAACAGGTCGCGGTAGAAATTGTCGCGGCGTGCGGGTTCGCCGAGTTTGCCGGAAAAATTGGTGCCGCCGGTGAGGCGGGTTTCCGTCCACGTCAATTTTTTGGGCGCGTCCTCGGCGGCGACCATCGGCCCGCCGAGATTCCAGCCGCTCTGGATGTTGAGGCTCATCTCCAGGCCGAGCCGGTCGGCTTCGCCGAGGGTGTGTTTGAACAGCGCCCGCCATTCGGTCGAGAAAAAAGTCGGACCATGCGGGACTTTGTCGTTGCCATCCTGGCTCGCGCCGTCGGCGTCGCAGATCAGCGCGCCGCCGAAGCCCTTGGCCTTCATCTGCTCGAGGTCGCGGGTGATGGCGTTGGAGGTGACGTTGCCATTGAGCCACCACCAGTAGGCGCGGAGGCGGGCCTCGGTCGGCGGATTGTTCCAGTCGTTTTCCAACGGTGAAGCGTGGGCGGTCAAAGCCAGGCAGGCCAGAGCGGCGACGAAGGCGAAGCGGGTTGGCGTCCGACGGTTTGCTTTGGTGACGGGCGGAAAAATCATGGGGCTAAGTTAGGTGTTTGGGTCGGAACGGCAATCCCGTGTTTGGGGGAGCCAGCATAGAATCGCGTTGAGTGGCATCGGTGGCTGGCTTAGAGTCGGCTCAATGTTCCAGCGGCTACCCGAATTAAGATTCCGCGATTGCACCGTCGGGTTGTTGCGGCGTTTGGGCGGGGTCCTGCTGGCGATGTTTCTTTTGCTGGCGGGCAGCTGGACGCGCGCGGCGGTTCCCGGCAGTCTCGTGACCAACGCCTACGCGGAAACCATCAGCCTCCTGGGGAAGTGGATTTGGGACACCAACAGTTTTGAGAAGCAGACCTGCCGCCTGTGGAAATCCTTTGAGATGCCGGGCGGAGTGAAGATTTCCCGGGCGACGTTGCGCATCACCGTGGACAACGGCTACCGCCTGTTTCTGGATGGTCGCGAGATCGGGCGCGGCAGCGACTGGCGCACCATGACGACGTATGACATCACCTGGCTGCTGAGTCCCGGACGTCATGTGCTGGCCGTCGAAGGTTTTAACGACCGGCTGGAGGCGGGCCTGATTTTTGGTCTGGAAATCGAACTGGCCGACCAGTCGGTCTTGAAGATTGTCTCGGACGATTCATGGCGCATCGCGCCCAACTCGCTGGCGGGCTGGGCCGCCAAAAAGTATGCGCCGGCGGAGTGGGCGCCGGCGCGGATTGTGGGGGCGGTGCATCAGCATCCCTGGGAAAACTGGCCGCTGGGAATGGCTACGGAGCCGCCGCTGCTGCCGCTGGTGCAGCATTTCTGGCAGGCCGGCTGGTTTCAAATCACGCTGCTCACGTTTTGTCTGACCGCGCTGCTGAGCTGCCTGTGGCTGATGACCCAATTGACCGCGCAAGGCAAGGCGCGGCGCCTCCTGCAGGTCGAGCGGATGCGCATTGCGCGGGACATCCACGACGACCTTGGCTCACGCCTGACGGAGCTGTTGCTGCTGGGCGAGGTGTCGCGGCGGGAGCCGGCCGAGGCGGCGCAGAGGCTCGGACAGATCGATCAGATCTGCGAGCGGGCGCGCGGGCTGTCCCACGCGCTGGACGAGGTGGTATGGGCGGTGAATTCCCGCCGCGACACGCTGCAGGATTTTGTGAACTACGTCTGCAAGCACGCGCAGTTTTTTTTGAAATCCACACCCATCCGCTGCCGGCTGGATGTGGAGGCGGAGATTCCGCCCGTGACGTTCGACCTGCCAGTGCGGCGCAATCTGTTTCTCGCCGTCAAGGAGGCGCTGAACAACGCGGCGAAACATTCGGCGGCCGGCGAACTCCACCTCCGCATCCGGCGGCATGAACTGAAACTCAGCGTGGTGGTGGGGACAATGGCAAAGGTTTCGACACCGCCGCGCCCGAGGGCGACCGCAACGGTCTGGCCAACATGTTTCAGCGCATGGGCGAGATCGGCGGGCAATGTCGGGTGGACAGCGCACCGGGGCAGGGTTGCCGCATCGAATTCACCGTGCCGTTGACGGCATCGCAACCGTCGCGCTGGTTCCCACGGCGCCGCCGTCAGCCGTCCGCGGACGCGGAGCTCGATCAGGCCAGTTCATGAACTTATGAAAACACCTCCGCCGGGCCGATCGGCAAGCTCATCCGGCAAATTGTCGCGGCGCATCGTGCTGGTCGAGGACAGGCCGGAGGTGCGCGACAACTGGTCGCGGCTGATCAATTCCTTTCCCGGTTTCGCCTGCGTGCGCGTCTGTGCATCCGGCGAAGAGGCGTTGCGGGTGATTCCGGAGGCGCAAGCAGAGGTGGTGCTGATGGATATTTTTCTGCCGCGCATGTCGGGGATCGAATGCACCGCGCGGCTCAGGGAACTCCTGCCGAAGCTGCGCATCATCATGCTGACGGCCGTCGAAGATGACGAACTGGTATTCATGGCGCTGCAGGCGGGCGCTGACGGTTATTTGCTCAAGCGCACCCAGCCGGAGGAACTGCACGCGGCGCTGCTCGAAGTGCTGGGCGGCGGGGCGCCGATGACGAGCGAGGTGGCCCGGCGGGTGGTGCAATCCTTCCGCCGCGCCACCAAGCCGCGCGAGCCGGCGGTGCGATTGAGCGCGCGCGAGGAGGAGGTCTTGATCCTGCTCTCCAAGGGCTATGCCAACAAGGAAATCGCCGACCAGCTTTCGATCAGCGCGGAGACCGTGGGGAGTCATCTGAAACATATCTACGAAAAACTGCATGTGCGTTCGCGCACCGAGGCGGTGGCGCGCTACATCACCGGCAAGCCGTGAGCCCGGATTAGTCCAATCGGAATTCAACGCATCGTAGCAACGGTGCGAAGGCGCGAAGGTTTTGAAAACCATTGCTGACCGTCTTGGGCCGCACCTCAGGGGGGCGCGCAAGCCGCCCGCCGCCCTCGTTTCGGTACGGCTGGGTTTTCTTTGCGCCTTTGCGTTGAAAGTTTTCCACTTTGTTCCACAGGACTTCCGCAGTCGCCGCGCGTCTGGCCACAGATCGCCGATCTGCTTGACGCCATTCCCCATTCCGGTCGGAGTGGTAGCATCCCGTGTTTGGGGGATGTTAAGGCCCACCGGTGCATGTTATGAATATCGCCAATGACATTTGGAATTGAATGTAATTTTGAAGGCGACGTGAAAAAGTGATCTGCGTGAGGCCGATTTTAAACGATGCAAACTTATCAATCAAAACGAGCAGGTTTTACCCTCATTGAGTTGCTGGTGGTCATTGCGATCATCGCCATCCTCGCTGCGATGCTGCTGCCGGCGCTGGCCAGAGCCAAGGAAAAAGCCAAGCGCACGCAATGCCTGAACAATCTCAAGCAAATTGGCTTGGCGTGCTTCATGTATGCGGGGGACAACAGCGATAAGGTCATCGAGGCTGGGAAAAGTCCGGCCGGCTCGGTCTCCCCCAATCATCCTTACTTGATTGATACGGCGGCCAGCATCGACAACTGGAGAACCCTGGGATTCACCATCACCGCGAGCGGTTTGGGTACGGGCGCGGCTAATTCGTGGAGCTGCCCCAATCGCCCCGGCCTGCCCGATCTGAACCCGGCGGTCAACCAGTTGACGCTCGGCTATATGTATTTCGGCGGTTTCACGAAATGGAACAACAATGTGGTTCCGAACGTGAACGCCGCGAGCGTCGTAAAGATTTCCGCCGCAAAACCCAGTTGGATGCTGGCCGCCGACCTGATGATGCAAATGAATGGCGTTTGGTCCGACCCGGCGAATCCTGCGCCGCCCAGCGGCGATTCCAACCTGCCGGCGCACAAGGCCAAGGGCGGCTCGCCGGAGGGCGGCAACGAGGTCTTCGCCGATGGTTCCGCGCGCTGGATCAAGGCGAAGGAAATGATGTGGCTTCATACCTTCAACGGCGCAAAGAAGCGCGATTTCTATTTCTATCAGGACGATCTTGGCGCGCTGGAGCCACAACGCAGCGCCCTCACCCGGATTCAGTGAAGCGGCGGCCATTTTCCACAATCCATGGCAATGATTTCAGCACTTATGAAACCGATGCACCTGAGGTTCGTGCCAAGCATGGCTTTCCTCCTCCTTTTTGCAGCCTTAACCCGCTCCGTCACCGGCGAAACTTTAGCCCCGACCAACTGGGTGAATGATCCGTTCTGCCCCAATCAAAACTACCTGCTGGTGGGGGCCGATTCCGCCAGCCCGAGCTTTAAGCTCCAGGGGAACCAGCGCGGCACGCTCTACGCAAATTCACTCGTCGGCACCCCGCTAAAGCTCGCGCATGTCGGCGATGCCATCTCATGTTCCGGACAGGTCACCCTTGCCGGGGACATCAATCCGGACGGCGACATGCAATTCCGCTTTGGCCTTTATTATCAAGGAACGAACACGACCGACACAAACTGGCTGGGCTATACCTTTGGCAACCCCACCGGCCCCGGCGGCGGTGCGGCCACCGGCCTGTTCGTGCGCAACAATCCGAGTCCGGGAGTTTATGCCTCCGGTTCGGCTGGCAACGCCATGCGGCCCCCCTGCGGTGCCTATTCCTATTCCCAAGGATGGAGCGCGGGCACGTATGATTTCTCACTCGCTGTCACTTTGCTGGCCACCAAAACACACCAGATTTCCTGGAGACTGACCGGGGTTGCTCCGAACACCTACAAGTACTCGGGGACCTATACGAACAACTTTGAGCTGACCGTACCGCCAGCCTTTGACCAGGTGGGATTCATGGGCGGCGCGGCGCTGTTCAATTCTGCCTCCGCTTCCGACAGTATCCGTCTTAAGGATGTAAGCGTGATGTTTGGAAAACAACCGGAGCCGCAATGATGACACCCAGTTTCGAGGACAATCATCCCACGAATTCCGGCTGCTGGGGCGGCGGCTTGCTTTGGCGGAGGGCGGAAGTTTCGTGGCCCCGATACGGGCATGGGGGTTTGAACGGCAATCCCTGGTCTGGCAGGTGCTCCGCGCCGCCGTGCCGAAGATTTGTGTCACCAGTTTGGGGGGTGTTGCATCCATCCGCATGTGTTAAACTCAAGGCAGACATCCCGATTAAACCGAACGTATCTTTGTTTCAGCACGACCTCAATCAAACCCCGCCGCTGCCGGCATGTTTCAATCGGTGAGTCCGCGTATTCCTGTCCCACCCCCCCCCCAAAAAAAAAAATATGAACAAGACTGTAAAATCCTTTCCGCTTGCCACGCTTCGAACTTTGGCGCTGCTGGCGAGTTTCATCCTTGCGCCCAGCTTTGTCCGGGCTGATCTCGTAGGGCCTTACACGGTGGATGCGAACACGCTTTATCTTTTCCACTTTGACGAAGCGGCAGGCGGGACGCTGACCACCAACGTCGGGGTCAAGGGCGGCGTGGCTTATTCCGTGACCGAAGCTGCCGCTTCGACGACGCCGGCGACGGTCACCACCATGCTGGGGGCCGCCGGATATGTGAATGGCCCGACGAATTTCAACAACTGCATGACCAACCCCACGACGGGCTACGAATTCGGCTACGACTTCAACAAATCCGGCGTCTATCAAGGCGACACCGGATCTGGCTCGCTTAGCGCGGACGCCCTGGCCATGACGAACTTCAACATCGGCAGAGGTGGTCAGACGCCGTTCACGCTCGAAGCCCTGATTCAACCGGCCGGCATTTCCAGCAGCACCGCCCAGGAAATCATCTGCACCGACAGTTCCGCGGCGGCCAATGCCAACCGTGGGTTCCAATTTCGCATCATTTCCAGCACCTTGAACTTCCAATTCGTCGGCGGCGCGACTCCCCGTGCTGTGGCGGGAACTATCCCCACCACCGGCCCGGACGCATTTGTCGCGAATACCTGGTATCATGTGGCCGCAGTTTATGACGGCACAAACGTGCTGCTGTATTGGACCAAATTGGATCCGGCCAACGGTGCCGCTCACCAGATTAGTTCAGGCGCGATGTCGCTGGGCACAACTGAAGGCGCGGTGACCGGCCCGCTGATTCTCGGCAATGAAAACCGCAACGTTGCTGGCGAACGGTTCATTGGCAGCATTGACGAAGTGCGTATCAGCAGTGTGGCTCGGGCGGCCAACCAGATGCAGTTTTATTCTCCGCTCGTCACCATCACGCTGAATCCCATCAGCCAGAACATTGACTACAACCAGTCGGTGACCTTTAGCGTGGGAGCTTCCAGTTTGACGACCCTGGGTTATCAATGGCGTTTCAACTCCAACTCTATTGCCGGCGCCAACAGCAGCAGCTATGTCATCCCGAACGTCGCGGCTGGCAACAAAGGATATTACGATGTGATCGTGACAAACACCGCCGGATACTCGGCGACCAGTGCTCCGGCGTTGCTCATTGTCGGTGCGGCAAACTTCTTGAACCACCGTTATAGTTTTACGACCGATGCATCCGACAGTATTGGCGCAGCGCACGGAACCCTGTTCGGAGCCGCAACCATCACGGGCGGAACACTGGTTCTGGATGGCACCGCGGGCACTTACCTGCAATTGCCAAGCAGTTTGTTCACGGCCGCAAATTCAACCGCCTTGACCGTTGAGTTCTGGGCCACGTTTGGCGTGAATGCGAACTTTGCGCGGGTGTTTGACTTCGGTAATACGAACGTCGCTGGCAATGGCGTCAATTATGTGGGCTTTTCGCCGCATAACGGCACTGGGGGTCACCAGTTGCACATCAGTCCGAGCGACGGGTCGTTCCAACAAACCGATGTGGCTGCAGGCACACTGGACGGCCTTGCCCGCCATGTCGCCTGCGTGATTGATCCGCCAAACAAAACACTAGCCATCTACACCAATGGCGCGCTCGAAGCCACCTTCACCAATCTGACCGTGAGTATCGGCAACCTCAATGACGCGCTGTCCTATGTTGGCCGCTCACTCTTTGCATTGGATCCGTATTTGAACGCCAGCATCGACGAGTTGCGCCTGTACAATGGCGCATTGTCCAGCATCAGCATCAAACAGAGTGACGATCAGGGGCCGAACACGCTGCTGGCGGACGGTCCGGCGAAATATACTTTGCAGCCCGCGGCCATCACTGTGCCCGCCGGTCAGGTGGCTTCATTCACGGTGGCCACGGTCGGCTACCTGCCCATTACTTACCAATGGTTCAAAAATGGAACACTGATTCCCGGCGCGACGAACGCCACTTACTCATTCGCCACCGTCATCGGCGACAACGGAGCGACCTTCCTCACGCACGCCACGAACACCATCGGCGTGACCACCTACGTCACGAACAGCACGGCGGCGACACTGACTGTGTTCATCCCGCCCACGCTCGCGTGGCTGGACGCAGCGAACGGCGGCGCGGACAACTCATGGAACACCACCTCGCTCAACTGGACGAACGGCGTGAACAGCATCGTGGCGTTTTCACAGACCAACGGAGTTTTGTTCGACAGTCGCGGCAGCGGTTCGCCCACGGTGGATTTGGTCCAGCCCGTCAACGTCTACAAACTCACGGCGGATGCGGCGAGCGACTATGTCATCACGTCGAGCGGTGCGAACGGTTCGCTCAACGGTCAGGGTGTCATCACCAAGTTGAACTCCGGCAAGCTCACGATCGACGTGACCAACAACCTGTCCGGCGCGGTCATGATTTCTGGCGGCAGCTTGCAGGTCGGCAATAACAGCGCATTCGGTTCGCTCGGCAGCGGGCCGGTGACGAACAACGCCGCGCTTTCCTTCAGCCGTTCCGACACGCTTTTGAATGTTGCCAACGCGATTCACGGCTCCGGCACGGTGAGTTTTGATGGCGGCGGCGCGGTCACAATTTCGGGCGGCAACGATTACGCCGGCAGCACGGCGGTCAATTCCGGCATCGCGTTCCTCACCAGTGCCACCGGCCTCGGTGCGACGAGCAGCGGCACCATCGTGGCCAACGCTGCGCAACTTTATATCACGGCAAACGTCGATCTGGCCGAGGTTTTGACGCTCAACGGCGCGGGCGACGGCAACGGCGCGCTGCGCAAAGGCGGTGCGGGCCTAACGGTTGAGAGCGCGCCCGTGGCGCTCGCCGCTGATGCCACCATCGGCGTGGACAGCGGTGCGACCCTCGCCTTGAGCAATGTGGTTTCCGGCGCGTTCGCCCTGACGGCGAACGGCGGCGGCGCGCTGACGCTCAACGCCAACAACACTTACAGCGGCGGCTTCACTTTGAACGGTGCAATCGTCGGCCTGAATGCCAACGGCGCGCTTGGCACCGCTCCGGCCACCGTCAGCGGCACGGGTCGGTTTGTGCTCGGAACCGGCTTCACCATCGCCAACCCCATCCATGCGACGACCGTTTCACCGGCCGCTGTGACAGGTTTAATCATGGTCAATGACAACACCAACGGCACGGTCACCACGGTCAGCGGCCCGCTGACGTTTGATGTCTCCCCGGCAAACGGCGGCAATTTTTACGGCCCGACCACTTCCGGTTATTTGAATGTTACCGGACGCGTCACCAACAGCATCACCGGCGTGGTCAGTTCACGGAATGGTTTTGTGCGCTTCTCCGGCGGTGGCGATTACACGCAGTTCATTTTGAATGCGGGCACGGCCTCGCTTGGCGCAAACAACGGACTGTGCCCGAACGCCGCGTTGCAGATGTCGGCCTCGGGAGCGTCCGCCTTTGACTTGAACGGCTTCAACCAGGCTCTGACCGGCTTGTCCGATGGCGCGGCCAATGCGAAACTCGTGACCAACAGCACCGCTGCGTTGAGCACGCTGACTTTGAATCTTTCGGCGATAAACGCTTTCAGCGGGGTGATCGCCGGAAAGCTGGGCCTGGTCGTAAACGGTGCCTCCACCCTCCAGCTCTCGGGCACGAACGCCTACACCGGCAACACGACGGTCAACGGGGGCACGCTGCAACTGGCAACGCCCTCTCTCGACACCAGCTCAACCGTCAGCGTGGCCGGGGCCGCTGTGTTGCAGTTGGATTTCACCGAGACCAACACGGTGGCCGGCCTTGTGTTGAACGGAGTGAATCAAACTCCGGGGGTTTATAGCGCCGCGACAAGTGCGCCCTACCTGGCGGGCGTGGGCAGTTTGCGCGTGGCCGTCTCCGTCAATCCCAACCCGACGAACCTCACCGCCACCGTCAGCGGCAGCACCCTCACCTTGAGCTGGCCCGCGGATCACACTGGCTGGCGTTTGCAGGTGCAGACCAATTCCCTGAGCACCGGCCTGTCCGGCAACTGGTCGGACGTGCCGGGCTCCACCGCCGTCAACACTGTGAACACCACGATCAACCCCGCCAACGGCGCCGTGTTCTACCGCATGGTCTATCCCTGAGTCGTTGATATATACTCCGTGGCCGGGGTGAAGGCGGCGGTTCGCTTTCACTCCACGCCATTTTGGAAAGGTCATTTTCGCATCATGCTACAATTCGCCCGCAGCGTCGGATTCTTGGCGGCGATTTTTCTGGCACTGGCTTCACCCAGCTTTGTTCAAGCCGGACCCGCGCCGTACGCCGTGGATGGCAACACTCTGCATCTCTGGCATCTGGATGAAGCGGCCGCACCTTGCGTGGATGCCGTTGCGGGTGGCACCAATCTCACCGCGCTGGCGAACGGTGCCACGCTCGGCAACGTCTCCATCGCCGGCTTCGGCAACGCGTTGAGCACGCTGGATGGCGGCACGGCGGGCGGCGGTGCTGCCACTGCAATTGACGCCGCGCTTTCTCCGCTCCCCCTCGTCAATGCTGCGGGCGACAACGTGGCCTGGAGTTTTGCCAATCCGGGGACGGGGGCGTTCACCTTCGAGGCGCTGGTCTGGATTGGTTTCGATCCCGCCGCGAACCTCGGCACCGGCGGCACCGGCCGCAACCAGGCGATGCAGATTGTCTCCGGCGAACAGGACGGTTCCGGCGGTGGTGTGCGCTCGTGGCAGTTTCGCCTCGACCCGGTCGGCTTTAATCCCAAT
>JANPGB010000584.1:0-1629 GCA_031423695.1 Verrucomicrobiota bacterium | reverse complement strand
GTTGCGAGGCCACGGGCGCGGGCGAGCGCGAGTAGCGCATCGCCATTGCGATATCGTTCCCACGGCACGGTCAGCGCCGTCCATTCCGCATGCCGCTGCTTGAAGTAACCCGCATACGCAGGCTTCATCTCCGGACGCGCGGGCGCCTCCACATACACCTGCTGTTCGATCCATGACAGTGCCTTGTCAAAGGACTCCGCCGGCGCCCATGCGTGCCCGCCCTCAAAGCTCAGCGCAAGAAACCGCGCGCCGGGCAGTGCGGCCTGTACCGCTTTCACTTCGTGGAGATTGCTGTCCTTTGCTCCGACTGCCATCGCGACCGCAAAGCCGGGAATCTTCGTCAGCCCGGCGTTGTGATAGCCGTTGCCTTTCGGCGGCAGGCCCGCGCCTTGCAAATACAGTCCCGAGAAGCCCGGTCGCATCTCCGCGAGCAGCCCCGACATCCGCGCGCCGCCCGAGAATCCTGTCGCAAACTTCAGCCCTTCCTGGATGCGCACCCGCTTTACCACGTCGTCATGGGTCGCGAGCAGGCTGCCCACGATCGGCGCCCACGGGCCGTTTTTCGCCTCCTGCGGCATCACCACGACGTAGCCCGAGGATTTCAGCCGCGCGCCCATCGCGCCCATGCCAGCGTTGCCGCTTGGTGACATGATAAACCAGCACGGCCACCGCCTCTGCGGGTCGGCGAGGTAGCCCTTCGGCAGCCACAGCTTGTAGTGATAGTTTCCCTTCGCCGCGTCACTGTCTTTCGGCGAGTCAAAGACCGGCACGTTCGCGCGGGGTTCGGCCGTTGCCAGTTCACACGAGATCATGATTTCCTTCTCTTCCGGCAACGCTTGGCCGAGCGGAGTCGTTTCGCCATGCAGTATGGCGGCACTGCCAGTCCACATGAGACAGAATGCTAAGGGAATCCTCATGGGACGCTTTTAACGTTGCTGCGTCGGACCGGAAAGGGATTTTTAAGCGCCGGAAGTCAAGAAGGAGGTCGTGAAGATAAGCGGATGCGCCAGCGGGGCGGCTTCAGTCCGCGTGATAGCCGCGCCACACCCAGACCAGCGTGTCGGCGAGCGTTTTCTGGAAGACGCGACCATCGCAGTGGCCCGTCCCGAGACTGAAAACGAAACGGTGGTCGTATCCTTTGGCCTTCAGCGCTGCGGCGGTGCGCTTTCCGGCCATCACCCAGTTGTGATGCGTTTCCTCGGGATCGTTGGCGCGGAGATCTTTCTCGGATACATGCGTGAAGATCCGCAAGGGTTTCTTGTCGCTCTTCTCGATGAGCTTCATGCCGGAATGGTATTCCCAAGCGCCAGTGGGGTATTTCGCCGCGTCCGGTCCATCCTCATCCTGCTGGGCGACGAAAGTGCCGGAATACGCGATGATGCGGCGGAACAAATCCGTCCGAAACCAGCCCATCGTGAGAGCCGCCGCACCGCCGGAACTGCATCCCATCGTGGCGCGGCCCCAAGGATTATCCGTGATGGCGAAGCGGGGATACGCGGCTTTGATGGCGGGATTCCGGACCACGGCGGCCAGCACCTCGTCGTTGATGAAACGAGCGTAGCGGTCCGACATCGTGTCGTATTCGAGCCCGCGCTCGCTCTTCTTGCCATCATTGCCGCCGTTTTCAAC
>JANPGB010000583.1:0-16118 GCA_031423695.1 Verrucomicrobiota bacterium | reverse complement strand
CCCGTCCACGAGCTGCGTCACGGTTCCGTGAATAGTCTCGCCTCGCTTCAGCGTGACTTTGAGTGTGGGTACGTTGGCTGCAATTTCATACACGAACGTTGACGCGAAACCGGCCTTATGAAATTGCAGGTCATATCGTCTGGGGCTATGAAAATGAATCGCGAAGCCGCCTTCTGCATCGGTTAGGTTTTCGACAGCTCCTCCACTGTAATTAACTCGCGTCCACTTACCATCATGCAAATCCTCGATTCCGCTGATCCTCCATCCGACCCCCGTGAGCGGCCCACCGTTCTCGTCCGCCACTTGACCTTGGACTGAATCTGCGGCTAGCGCTGTCAGAATGCTCAGGAAACACAATGTGCCAAGAAGCAGTTTCGTGCGAATTCGTATTAAACCAGATGACAGGCTGGCACCCATCTCGTTTAAATTTGGCGGCGAAATTTGCATTTCAATTGCGCTTAATCTCCAAACCCCGCCTGTCCGAGTGCTCGCCCAATCCGCCCCATCACCTTCTCCCTGCCCAACACTTCCAGCAGATGATACAGACTCGGGCCATGGGGGTTGACCGTGCAGGCGCGGCGCGTCGCGTGGATGAGCACACCGGCTTTGACCTCGAGTTCGCCGGCGACTTCCTTGAGCGCGAGTTCCAGTGAGGCGGCATCAAACGTCGGGAGTTTGCCGAAGGTGTCGCGGAGTTTTTCCAGGCGCGGCTTGTTTTCCGGCACGAAGGCTTTCTTCGCGGCCTCGGGTTCGTAGGTGAGGTCCTCGCGGAAATAAAATCCGGCGTAGGCGGGGATTTCCGCAAAGGTCTTGATCTTGCCCCGGCAGGTGTCGAGCGCGGTTTTGACGTAGCTCGTGTCGAAGGCGTTGGTGTCCACGCCGGTGTTGGCAAACGCATGGACGGCGAGTTCGTAGAAGCGGTCGGCGGGGAGTTCGCGGCAGTATTCGCCCTGCAACCAGAGGAGTTTCTCGAAGTCGAACTTGGCGTTGTGCCGGAGAATCTGCGGCAGATCGAAGCGCTCGATGACTTCCGCGAGCGAAAGTTTTTCGGTGTTGTCCTTGGGCGACCAGCCGAGGAGGCAGAGATAATTGTTCACGGCCTCGGGCAGGAATCCTTCGGCGAGATAGTTGGTGAGGGACGCGCCCTTGTCGCGCTTGCTCATCTTGCTGCCGTCGCCGTTGAGGATGAGCGGAATGTGCGCATACTTGGGCGGCTCGACGCCGAACGCGCGGAAGAGCGCGATGTGCTTGGCGGTGTTGCTCAAATGATCTTCGCCGCGAATGACGTGCGTGATGCCCATCTCCAGATCGTCCACCACGTTGACGAAATGGAACACCGGCTGGCCGTCGGAGCGCACGAGCACCCAGTCCGGGTCCAACTCCTCGCGGTCGGTAAGCGGCCGCACCACGTCGCCGACGACGAGATCGGGGATGGTGATCGGCTCGCGGGTCATCTTGAACTTGATCGCGCCTTCGTGCTCGTACGCGAGGCCGTGCGATAACAAGGCTTCGGCGCGGGCTTGGTAGTTGGCCTTGCGCTGGGATTGGAAATAAGGGCCGCGATCGCCTTTGCACGGGCCGGTGGCGTCGGGCGTGAGCGGACCTTCGTCCCAAGCAAGACCAAGCCAGCGGAGTCCTTCGAGGATGACATTGACGGCCTCCTGCGAATTGCGCGCGGCGTCCGTGTCCTCGATGCGCAGGACGAACGTGCCGCCGGTGTGGCGGGCGTACAGCCAGTTGAACAGAGCGGTGCGAGCGCCGCCAATGTGAAGGTAGCCGGTGGGTGAAGGGGCAAATCGAACGCGTGGTTTCATATATACTTAACTGCAGATTACGCCGGCGGACGGGGATAAAAAAATAAAAAAGGTTTTCCCAAACTCACCGCCACCAGAGCCGGCCCCGGCGCCAGCGCGTGGCGAAAAGGAATAATCCCCAGGTCATCGTGAGTGTTTTCACGCCAGGTTCCGGCACCAATGCGGGCGTGGAGCGCGTGTAGGCGAAGCCGCCGCCCGCGCCACCCCAGAAGGAGAAGTTGATGGACAAATAAACGTCATCGGACAGCAGGTGCAGCACGGCATCCCGCCCGACCATGGAGGGCGGGCTGTGGCCGTTCCAGGTTTCCCAGCTCGCGTAGGGGAGCGAGGCGTAGTCCGCGAGCAAACCGTAGGCCCAGACCGTGTTTGAGGGGCTGAAGAAACTCGCGTAGCCGGTCTCGCTCACGCCGTTGAACAGCCCGCGCGTCGTCGAGCGCGCCAGCCAGACGTTCGGGGTCAGGCGATCCTGGTTGGCCGCCTGCGTCCAATCCGCGCCCGGTGGCACCGCAAAGCCGGTCAACGAACCGCTCCAAACCTGCTCCGCCCCAACCGGGGCGCCGGCCAGCAGCATCCACGAAAAAGCGAGCAGCCTGACCACCCGGCCAGAGAGGGCCAAACGCGCAGCCACCCGCTGAAAATAATTCTTCATGATCTTATGATGTCCGCATGGGCTCGACGTCCATCCGCGCCCGCGACGAGACTGCCTCTTTGCCGGCTACTTTTCAAGAGTCGCATTTCCCGGCTTCGAGAGCAATTCGAGCTGGTGAAATTCCGGGGACGTCCCCAAAATGACAGGCATGAGACTAGAGCATTGTGCGTTGCAGGTGGCTGATTCGGTGGCGATGGCGGACTGGTATGTCAAACATCTCGGCTGCACCCTCGCGCGCTCGGGCGACGCGCCGAGCCATGGTCGCTTTCTTCAAGCGGGGCCGGTGCTGATCGAGCTTTACCAGGGAACCAGCGCGCCGACGCCGGACTACCACGCAATGCATCCCGCGCAACTGCACCTGGCTTTCATTTCCACCAATGTCCCGGCGGATCGCGAGCGTCTCGTGGCGGCCGGGGCGAAAATCGCCGAGGATATTTTCCGGAATCCGGCGGGCGATGAACTCATGATGCTCCGCGATCCCTGGGGCGTGGGTCTGCAACTGGTCAAACGCGCGGCGCCCATGCTGGCGTAATTCAGCTGCCGGCGCGGCGCGGGTCGAGCTGTTCCAGCACGCGGCACAAGCGTTCCCACCGGGGAGCCGGCACCCCGGCCTGGACGGCCTGGCGCAGCGGTTCGAGAAACAGGCTTTCCAGTTCGAGCGGCCGGCCGGCTTCAAAATCAACCAGCGTGGAGGGTTTGTATTCCCCCATTGTGCGCGTGCGTTCGATTTGCTTTTCCGCAAACGCGACCGGGATGACCCAGCCTCGCGCCGAGGCGGCGGCGATGACTTCCAGCATCAGCGCGCGCACGAGTTTTTCCCAGCGGACATCGCCGAGCAGTTTGTCCGTGGTGAGACAGGGGCCGGCAGTCTGAAACGTGAAAGGTGAAACACGAGCGGAGGAAAATGCCTCCAACCCTGCGGCGCTCGCGACGCCCAGGCCGTTGAAGGGAATGTTCCAGACGAGCTTTTCCCAATGCGCCCGCGCCAGGTCTTCCGTGACGTGGCACTTCACGCCGGCGGTTTGAAACAGCGCCGCGATTTCATGGGTGCGGGTTTGGGCGGGCCGCTGAAACTCGCCGAGCACGATCAGGCCGTGATCGATGTAGCGGACGACGCCCGGCTCCACGCGATTCAGGCAGACGAAGCAGAGTCCGCCCAGGATTTGATCCGGCGGAAAAAGCTGCGCGAGGCGTTCCTCGTTGCCCAGTCCATTTTGGAGTGTGAGAACGGCGGTGTGCCTGCCGACGACCGGCGGCAGCAGCTTGGCAAACTGATCGTTCGCCGTGGTTTTCAGGCCAATCACGACCAAGTCGCATTCGCCGATCTCCTCCGGCGTCCGCGCACAGATGGGGCGGACGTTGAACTCCTCCTTGGCTCCGCGCACGGTGACGCCGTTACGCCGCACCGCTTCATAGTCTGAGCGCAGCAGGAAATGCACGTCCTGCCCGGCGCGGCAAAGCTTCGCGCCGTAATAAGTGCCCAAGGCCCCGCAGCCCACGATGGCGATTTTCATCCGTAAAATAAAAAAGGCGCTCCGAAAGAATCAGAGCGCCTTGCAGGGATCCGGAAATTACTTCGTGCCGAGGATCGCGTCCTTGGCCGCTTTCGCGACCTGGAACTTCACGACGCGCTTGGCCGGAATCTGGATCGTGGCACCGGTGGCGGGGTTGCGACCGACGCGGGCGGCGCGGTTCTTGAGCTTCAGCTTGCCGAGACCGGGCAGCGTGAAGGTGTTCTTGGCGTTCTTGTAGGCCAGGGCCGCGAGGTCTTCGAGGTACTGGACGGATTGCTTCTTGGTGATGCCGACTTTTTCAGCCAGCGCCGAAGCGATTTGGGATTTGGAGAGTGACTTTGCGACGGCTGCTTTTGCGGGTGCTTTTGCCATAATGATGTGTGTGTTTAGTTTTTTGTTTTTTCGTTTTTGCTAAAAGTCGTTCGACTTGCTTCGTATTAAACCCCTTCAAAACCTGCGTGCAAGCAGAAAATAAAAAAAAATCACCTGTAATCTAAGGGGTTTTCACCCCGCCGACCGGCTTTGGAAAACGCCGGGCTTGACTTCAACTCACAAATCTCAAACATCGGCGCGTGGCTCTTTTCACCATTCAAAACGAATTTCGTTACGACATCGTCCGCAAGATTTTCGAAGGCGGCATGGGCGTGGTTTACGAAGCGGAGCAGAACGGCGCACGCGAATTCGTCAAGCGCATCGCCATCAAAGTCATCCGCCAGAACTACGCGGATCAGAAGCAGTTCATTGATAATTTCATCGGCGAGGCCAAGCTGGTGGCCGACCTGATCCACACCAACATTGTCCAGACGTATCACCTCGGCGAAACACGCGGCGTGTATTTCATCGCCATGGAGTTGATCCGCGGCGTGAACCTGGAACAGTTCGCCCAGCAGTTGACCGACAAGAAGCGCGTGCTACCCAAGGAGCTGGCCATCTTCATCGTCAGCCGCATCGCGCGCGGGCTGGCCTACGCGCACGCCAAGACCGACAAGGACGGCAAGCCGCTCGGCATCGTACATCGCGACGTGAGCCTGAAAAATATCATGATCGCCTTCGAGGGTGACGTGAAGCTGACCGACTTCGGCATCGCCAAGGCGCGCGGGCTGTTGTCGGATCAGGAAGGCGAAGTGGTCGCGGGCAAGGCGGATTTCATGAGTCCCGAGCAGGCGGATTTCCAGATCACCGACAAGCGCTCGGACATCTTTTCGGCCGGCGTCGTGCTCGGCCATCTGCTGCTCGGCAAAAATATTTTCAAGGCGGACACCGCAGAGCAGTCGCGCCATCGCATCA
The DNA here is from genome assembly GCA_031423695.1 of Verrucomicrobiota bacterium. Classification (GTDB taxonomy): domain Bacteria; phylum Verrucomicrobiota; class Verrucomicrobiia; order Limisphaerales; family CAIQOK01; genus CAIQOK01. Next base: position 10,854 of record JANPGB010000583.1, on the reverse strand, counting down.
TCAATCTGCCGATCCCCGATTTTTGCACGCTCGAGGCGCGGATTGACCACAAGCTCAACGAGATTTTGCAGCGCACGCTCGCCCGCGACATCAACCAGCGCTACGCCACCGCCGACGAGCTGCTCTACGCCCTGGAACATTACATCTACGGCGCCGGCTACGGCCCGACCAACGAGACGCTCGGCAAATACATGCGCGAACTGTTCGGCCAATCCGCCCCGAGCGCGGCCCACGCGGACGCCAAAGGCAGCACCCAGATCCTCGAACAGACCGCCCGCGTCCGCGGCAAGCAGCCCTGATTTCGCATGAAGCACCCCGACTCCTCCGGCATCGTCACGATCGGCTTGCTGCAGACCGCCTGCTCGGCCGACGCGGCGGCCAATCTCAAAACCACCCTCGCCGCCGCCGAACGCGCCGTGAAGCAGGGCGCGAAAATCATTTGCACCCAGGAGCTCTTCCGCTCGCAATACTTCTGCCAGTCGGAGAACCACGAGTGCTTCAAGCTGGCCGAAACCATCCCGGGGCCCACGACTGAAGTGTTTCAGAAATTTGCGAAGCGGCACAAGGTCGTCGTCATCGCCTCGCTCTTTGAGAAACGCGCGTCGGGAGTTTATCACAACACGGCGGTGATCATTGACGCGGACGGTTCGTTGCTCGGCACCTACCGCAAGATGCACATTCCCGACGACCCGTTGTTCTACGAAAAATTTTACTTCACCCCCGGCGACCTCGGCTTCAAAGCCTGGCAGACCCGATACGCCAAGATCGGTGTGCTGATCTGCTGGGACCAATGGTATCCCGAAGCCGCGCGGCTCACGGCGATGCAGGGCGCGGAAATTCTTTTCTACCCCACCGCCATCGGCTGGCATCCCGGAGAGAAAAAAAAATACGGCGCGCTCCAGCACTCCGCGTGGGAAACCATCCAGCGCAGCCACGCCATCGCCAACGGCTGCTATGTCTGCGTGCCGAACCGCATCGGCCACGAGAACATCGAGGGCGTGGGTGGCGCCGGCCTGGAATTCTGGGGCCAGAGTTTTGTCGCCGGCACCTCCGGCGAAATCCTCGCCAAAGCCAGCGCCGACAAACAGGAAACCCTCATCGTCTCGCTCGACTTGAAAAAGGTGGACACCACGCGTACGCACTGGCCGTTCCTGCGCGACCGGCGGATTGATGCCTACGAGAATCTGACGAGGCGGCTGGTGGATTGAACCCGCGACCGAACTCCATGCCCAGGGGCCGGGCCAACACTCGGTATTTTTTCAAACGCCCGATTTTCCAGCGATAGATTCGCCCGGCATCACGAGGGAACGATGGCTGGGAACTTTCGAAACCCGCACATGGGAAGTCCGGTGTTGCAACCCGCCGCCTCGAGCGCCCCCGCCGACCTCCGTTTGAAGGTTGCCGGCGTGCTGTCCGGAGTCCACCCCAGCAGCACCTCTCGCCACGCCCGCAGGCAAACGGCGGCGCGCCGCCATTGGCCATGGTTTCCAAGCGCATGACCTGCTTCAGCCCGGTGTCCATAAGCCGATCTGAGGTACATTTGAGGTGCATTTTTTGAACCTTTTTGCTTGCGGTCGGAGTCTTCGGGAATAGTGTTCCTGAAACTCAAGAACGATATGAAAGCACACCAAACCGATTCATCTCGGCGGAATTTCCTCAAAACCGCCCTCACTGTACCCGCCGGACTCGCGCTGGCGCAGAACTTTTCAGTGTCGGGTGCGATCCCCGAAGGTGCCGCCGCCGCAACCACGCCCGCCAAGGCGTTGCCCATGCGTCCGCTGGGCAAGGATGGCACGAAGGTCACGATGGTCTCCCTCGGTGGCATGATGGCGGCGTTGACGCCGGACTATCTGGACATCGCCTGGTCCATGGGCATCCGCTATTTCGACACGGCGGATTGTTACAAGGGCGGTCAGTCGGAACCAATCATCGGCAAGTGGCTCGCCAAATATCCGGAGCGGCGCAAAGACATTTTCCTGGTGTCAAAGGACCATCCGCGCAAAGGGCCGGAGCAGTTGCTGGAGATGGTGGACAAGCGGCTGGCGGCCTGCGGAGCGACCTATCTGGATGCTTTTTACATCCACGGCATCGGCCCGCGCGAATACGGCGAGGGTTCGCTGGAATGGCCCAAGAGCGATCAATTCAAAAAGGTGGCCGAGCAATTGAAGAGTTCGGGTAAGGTCAAGAAGGTGGGGTTCTCCTGTCACGATGGCCGGTTGACCGATTATTTGAAGGCGGCGGCGGAAGGTGGGTTTGTGGATATCATCATGCTCGCGTTCAATCCGTTCTACGAGAAGGGCGGCGCTTTTGACCAAGCGCTTGGCGCGGCGCACAAGGCGGGCATCGGGTTGGTGGCGATGAAGACCATGCGCAACACCAAGGACGTGCCGAAGCGGCTGCCGGAATTGGACAAGCTGGGACTGACAACGCACCAGGCCGTCCTGCATTCCGTGTGGAGCGATCCCCGGATTTCGGCCGTTTGCAACATGATTGAGAACGTGGATCAGATGCAGGTGAGTACCAACGCCGCCCGCAGTTACAAGGAGCCGCTCAAGTTCGCCCACATGGAGTTGCTCAAGGAAACCATTTTGGCGGGCCGCCGCACGATGTGCACCGGCTGTCCTTCCTGCGAAGCATTCGCACGACAGACCGGGTTTGCCTTCCATGACATCTCCCGGTTCGTCACCTATTACGAACAGGATGGCAATACTGAGGCCCGGGAATATTACCACGCGCTGCCCGCCGAAGTTCGTGACGCTTCGCAAGCGGATCTTGCGGCGTTGCGCGACGGTTGCCATTCCAAGACCGATTATCCGGAAATTGTCCGCCGCGCCGAACGCTATTTTGCCTGAAAACAAACAACCCCCAATTGGATATGAATAAAAACACGTCCACCTTGACCCGCCGCAATTTTCTACGGACCGCCATGGCCGCGCCAGTCGGCGTGGCGTTCACACCCACGCTGGCCGCGCGCGCGGAAGAAGCCCCGAAAACTGCCGAGAAGGTTTCGCCACCCGTGCCCACCCGTCAATTGGGGCGGAACGGGCCGCGCGTGAGCATGGTGATTCAGGGCGGCGACATGCCGGCGTACAGCCCGCAGCACCTGGATCTGGGTTGGTTCATGGGCGTTCGCTATTTTGACACCGCGGGACAATACGGGAATGGCAACGACGAACCGAAGCTGGGTCAGTGGCTGACCAAATATCCCGAACGCCGCAAGGAACTGTTTCTGGTTTCCAAAGATCATCCGCGCAAGGGACCGGAACAGTTGCTGGAAATGATTGATAAACGGCTGGAGCGCTGCAACACGACTTATCTCGACCTCTTTTTTATCCATGGCATCAATCCTCGGGAATACGGCGAGGATTCCCTGAACTGGCCCAAGAGTGACGCGCTCAAGAAAGTTGCCGAAAAATTAAAAAACTCCGGCAAGGTCAAAATGGTTGGTTTTTCCTGTCACGACGATCACTGCCCGCAATATCTCGCGGCTGCGGCGGAAGGTGGTTTCCTGGATGCCCTCATGGTCAGATACACTCCCTTTTATGAAAAAGGCGGGGCCTTTGATCAAGGGCTCGACGCCTGTCACAAGGCGGGCATCGGACTCATCGCCATGAAGACGCTGCGCAACGCCGTTGACGCTCCGAAACGGTTGCCGGAATTCGACAAGCTGGGTCTGACCACGCACCAGGCATTGTTGCACGCCGTCTGGAGCGATCCCCGGATCAGTGCGGTTTGTAACCGGATGGAAAATGTGGATCAAATTCAGTCCAGCGTCACCGCCGCCCGCAGTTACAAAGCGCCGCTAAAAATCAGCCAGCTCGAATTGCTCCAAAAGACCGTCATCGCCAGTCGCCGCACGTTTTGTCCGGGATGTCCCAGCTGCAACGAGAACGGCGCGGACAGTCAGTTCGCCTTCTCCGATATTTCCCGTTACGTGACGTACTACGAACAGGATGGCAACCTCGCCGCGCGCGATTTGTATCACGCGCTGCCGGTCGCGCATCGCAATGCCTCTGAAATGGATCTGGCCGGATTGCGCGACGCCTGCCAGTTCAAGACGGATTATCCGGAAATCATTCGCCGCGCGGAACAATACTTTGCCTGATTCCATGAACTCAAAAAACTCCGCCTCAGACACATTGTCGCGCCGGACTTTTCTCCGAGGCGCGATGGCCGCTCCGGTGGGCCTGGCTTTGACTCCATCGTTCTCCGCCCAAGCCGAAGAGCCGGCCAAGGCTCCCGCCGCCGTCGTCCCGCCGCTGCCCACGCGGCAGTTGGGCCAAAAGGGGCCGCACGTCAGCATGCTCAGTTTCGGTGGGAACATTCCCGCGTACAGCGCGGAATACCTCGACCTGGCCTGGTCCATGGGTGTGCGCTATTTCGACACGGCCAGCAGCTACGGCGGCGGCAACGACGAACCGAAGGTGGCGCAATGGCTCGCCCGGCATCCCGAACGCCGGAAGGAGCTTTTCCTGGTTTCGAAGGATCATCCGCACAAAGGCCCGGAACAGTTGCTGGATGTGATTGATGCGCGGTTGCAAAAGTGCGGCACGGATTATTTGGATGCCTTTTTCATCCACGGCATCAACCCGCGTGACTATGGCGAGGAATCGCTGACGTGGCCCAAGAGCGACGCGTTCAAGAAGGTTGCCGAGAAATTGAAAAGCTCCGGCAAATGCCGTCGCGTTGGTTTTTCCTGTCACGATGATCGCGCCGTGGAGTACCTCAATGCTGCTGCGCAGGGCGGCTTCGTGGATGTCCTCATGGTAAAGTACACGCCTTTCTTTACCAAAGGCGATGCGTTCGACAAGGCGATTGAGGCTTGTCACGTGGCTGGCATCGGACTCGTCGCGATGAAGACTTTGCGCAATGCGGCTGACGTGCCGAAGCGCTTGCCGGAATTCGACAAGCTTGGTTTGACCACGCACGAAGCGCTGTTACAAGCCGTCTGGAGCGATTCGCGTATCAGCGCCGTGTGCAACCGCATGCAAAACGTGGACAATATGCAATCCAGCGTGAACGCCGTCCGCGGCTACAAGGCTCCGCTGAAAACCGCCCAGTTGGAACTTCTCGAGCAGGCCGTCATCGCCAGTCGCCGCACGTTTTGTCCGGGCTGCCCCGCCTGCAATCAGCTCGGTGCGGACAGTCGTTTTGCTTTCTCAGACATCTCCCGTTACGTCACCTACTACGAACAGGACGGCGATCTTTCGGCGCGGGATTTGTATCACGCGCTGCCCCGTGAACAACGGGACGCGTCCGGGTTGGACCTCGCCGGTTTGCGCGATGCGTGTCAGTTCAAAACCGATTACCCTGAAATCATCCAACGGGCCGAACGGTACTTCGCCTGACGCATGCCCGTACTCGATGCCAAACCACCCAAGGTCGAAGCGAAACGGAATCGCAATCAATTCGTCCGCCCGACCGTGCCGCGCGTCGAGCGCATCTCCAGCTTCGCGATCCTTTTGGTGATAGCCGGAATTGGCGCGGCGATCCTGATCAAGGGGAGGCGATTTGACCCCAACATCTACAGCCTTCGTCCCGACGCATTGAAATCAACCTCGAAAGCCGTCGAGGGAAAATCCGCGACGTTGCGCATGGGGCGCGACAACGGCGGCACCGAAGGAACGCCGAGTGAATCCGCACCCAAGCCAGTTGCTGCGCCCGCCGCCGAAACTTCCGTAGCGGGCGAGTACGCCGAAGCCGCGACCGGATCCGCCCCCGCCAAACCCGCGACGGGCGAACCCATGGAGATCGCGTTGCCCGGCATCAAGCCGATGGGCAACACGGAATTTTACAGTTCGGAAACGCTGTATGAAAAAATTGACGGCCGCGCACCCGCGTATGTGAGTTTCAACATCCAGCAATTGCGTTCACGTTCATTCAGCATCGCGGGAACCGCCGCCGGCTACGTGGATGTTTATGAATACCGGTTTGACTCGCCGATCAACGCCTTCGGCTTGTTCGCCCAGGAGCGTGATCCGAAAGGCAAGCCGCTGGAAATCACCCCGGACGGCTACGCCAGCGAGATGGGATTTTTCTTCCGGCAGGGAAGTGTTTACGTGCAGATCATTTGCTCGGATCAAGACGCCAAGACCCTGGCGACGGCCCGGGCCATTGCCGAAAATCGCGCGAAGGCATTGCCGGTGGATGACGCCGGTCTGGCCGCGCGCCGCAAGCTTCCCGCCGAGGGGATGGTGGCGGACAGCGTCACATTTGTTCCCGAGAACGCGCTGGGACAATCTTTTCTCAACAATGTTTTTCAGGCGACCTACAACTTCGGCGGGCAGAAGCTCACTTTCTTTTTGACAACCACCACGCCGGAGACGGCAGCGGCGGCGTGGAAGTCCTTTCTGACCTTTTCCGGCAAATACGGCGGCACCGCCACGGAGCTGCCCGACGCGAACGGGGCGAAAATTGTCCAGGCCCAGAACTTCGACAAATGGAAGGTCGTCTATCAGCGCGACGGTGAAATCGGCGGCGTGATTGACGCGTCGGAAACCGGGAATGCGCGGCAGTTCGTCGAAAAATATTTGCAAGGCCAGCTCCATTAAGCGAAAGGTTATCCTATGAAAACACCGCCAGATCATAACGAACCGGAACCCAGCGGCGTCAGCCGGCGCGAATTTTTGGTCCGCGCCGGGGCGACGGGTGCCTTGATCGCCGGCTCGGTCGCCGTCGGCAAAGCCTTGTGGCAGCCCAACCATTTCGTGCCCGGCTTCGAAGCCCAGTCGGGGATGGCGCTGAAAAACTACAAGCTGGAGCCAAGCAAGGTGCTGCCCTCGATGGCCATTGCCCATGGCGCCGAACACGAGAAAGTGATTCGTGCGGCCATGACTGCGCTGGGCGGCATGGAACGGTTCATCCAGAAGGGCGACGTCGTGATGATCAAGCCGAACGTGGCTTTCGACCGTCCGGCGGCGCTGGCGGCCACGACGCATCCCGATGCCTTGCGCGCTGTGGCCAAGCTGGTGCGCGAGGCGGGTGCTTCAAAAATCATCATCGCGGACAATCCGATCAACAGCCCGACCGGCTGTTTCATCAAAAGCGGTCTGCGCGCCGTGGCGGATGAACTGGACCTGACGCTGCTTTATCCGGAATCCAATTCCTTCGGTCCTCTGCAACTGGACGGCGAAATTTTGCGCAACTGGACTTTTTTCAACCTTCCTTTCAAGCGCGCAACGAAAGTCATCGGCCTCGCACCCTGCAAGGATCACAATCTCTGCCACGCTTCGATGACGATGAAAAACTGGTACGGCTTGCTGGGGGGGCGGCGGAATCAATTTCACCAGCACATCCACAGCATTGTGTCAGACTTCGCTCTTATGATGAAACCTTCGCTGGTCATTCTCGACGGCATGAATGTCTTGATGAGCAACAGCCCGACCGGCGGGCGACTCTCCGACGTGAAGCACATGGGCACGGTGGTCGCAGGCACCGACATGGTCGCCGTGGACAGCTACGGTTATACGCATTTGCTCGAACGTGATTTGAGCGAACTCACCTATATTCACAAGGCGCACGACCGGGGTCTCGGGAATAAGAACTGGAAGGATATTTTTTACAAGGAAGTCCAGGCATGAAGAAAAATCTTCTAACCCTCCGCAATGCGCGCCGCGTCTCGCAGGTTTTTTTCTTCAGCCTGTTCACGTTTTTCTGCGTCGTCACCGACCTGCGCTATCTCAAGGGCTACCCGGCGTCGTTGTTCCTTGAAATGGATCCGCTTGTCGCCGTCGCCACCGCGATCACAACGCACTCCATTTACAAAGGCCTGCTCTGGAGTCTGGTGCTGATCATCCCGACGCTGCTGCTTGGGCGGGTGTTCTGCAACTGGATGTGTCCCTACGGCATCGCGCATCATTTCATCGGCTGGCTGTTCGGCAAGGGCCGGGCGGAAGACAAAGTCCGCATTGAATCCAATCGCTACAAGAGCATCTACCAGACGAAATACATCATCCTCATCGCGATGCTCGTCGCGGCCTTTTTCGGCAGTCTGCAAATCGGTTTGCTCGATCCGATCTGCCTGTTTCATCGTTCGGTGACGACGGCGATTCTGCCAGCTGTCAATCAGGTTGACCCCGGCAGCATCTACGTGCGGCAATACTTTCATGCGGGGGCGTGGGTCATCGGCGGGCTGCTTGTGTTTCTCATCGGCATGAACGCCGTCATCCCGCGCTTCTTCTGCCGCGTGCTCTGTCCGCTCGGCGCATTTCTCGGAACGATGTCCAAGGTGGCGCTCTGGCGGATTGACCGCAATCCCGACAAGTGCGTGGACTGCGACCTCTGCCTGAAAAACTGCGAAGGGGCCTCCGATCCGCATACGCAACTCCGCAAGAGCGAATGTTTCGTCTGCTTCAATTGCATCGAGGATTGCCCCGAAGACGCGCTCTCGTTCAAGTTCATGCCGCAGTTGCAGCGCGAGATCGCCGCGCCGGTCGTGCCCGCGCGGCGCGCCTTTCTGGGAACCATCATCGGCGCGAGCTTTTATGCGTTAGGCCGTGGCACCGGCAACGCCGACCGGAACTACGACAAGAAGGTGATCCGTCCGCCCGGCTCGGTGGCGGAAAAAGATTTTCTGGATCGCTGCATCAAATGCGACCAATGCATCCGCGCGTGTCCGACCAATGTATTGCAACCCGCGCTCTTCGAGTCCGGCATTGAAGGCTTGTGGACGCCAATCCTTAACATGAAGCTTGGTTACTGCGAACTGAACTGCACCATGTGCAGCCAGGTCTGCCCGACCGGCGCCATTCAACGCATCACCATCGAGGAAAAAACCGGCGTCGGCGCGTCCGCTGAAAAAGGTCCGATCCGCCTCGGCACCGCCTTCTACGATCACGGTCGCTGCCTGCCGTGGAGCATGGAAACGCCGTGTGTCGTCTGTGAAGAAGTTTGCCCCACGTCGCCCAAGGCCATTTACTCGCGCGAAGTCACCATCACCAAGCGCGACGGAAATCCGATCACGCTGCGCCGGCCCTACGTGGATCCTGCGTTGTGCATCGGCTGCGGCATCTGCGAGCACGAATGTCCCGTCACTGACGAGGCTGCCATCCGCGTCACGGCGATCGGCGAAACTCGTTCGCGCGATCGCCGGTTGTTGATGGACGGCGGGGACACCAGCGCCGTCCGCGATCTGGAAAAACGATCTCGCTAACCCGTTCGGTTCATGGAAAAAGTCACCTCCGGCCAACGTCCCCGCACCTGCCGCGCCTGTGGCAAACAATTTCAATATCCCGTCAAAGGCAGCGCCGCCACGCGCCATCATTGCGAGGAATGCGTGCTGGTGCCGGCCCATCTGCGGGTCGTCGCCGAGCGGCTGTCCACGCGCATAGCCAGTCTTGAGCGTATGGTGAAGCGGCTGCAACCGCCACTTTCCTCGCCTGCGCCAGACTCCGCAAAAAAAACCATCGTGGCGTGAAGGATCTTTGGACGGATCCGCTGTCCAGACGAAGCCCTGCCCGGCACCCGGTGCAGTTCAGGCAAAAAGCGGTTTGCGGCTTCAGGCGAGCCATGGCGGCCGTGCGCCACGTAGCTGAAAAGATTTTGCAAGCGCGGCCCATTCAGACAAACTCCCCGAAATTTTGAGCGCAACATTATCATGATCAAACTGCTTTCCATTCTGTTGATCGGCCTCGTCTTTGAGTCCACCGGCATCGTGTATTTGAAGAAGGGCATGGACAAGATCAGCAAGCCGGAAACCATCACCGTCGCCACCGTGGCGCGCCTGCTCAAGGCCGGGGCCACCAGTCCACAGGTTTTGCTCGGCATCTTTTTCCAGGCGCTGTTCTTCGCCTGCCTGCTCACGCTGATGTCGAAGAGCGACATCAGTTTTCTCTGGCCCCTCACCGCGTTGAGTTTCGTCTTCACGACCTTCTCGGCGATGTTGTTCCTGGGTGAAAGCGTCTCCCCCGTGCGGTGGACGGGCGTGGTGTTCATCCTGATCGGCGCGGCCTTTATCAGCTACAGCGAGCACACCAAGAAAAGAGACCCGCCGGTTCCGGCAACGGCGGCAGCCACGAAAGCTACCCGGGAATGATCTTGACCAGGGTCGCTGCCAGTTTGAGGGCGGCGGCCTGGCAGCGCTTCTGAAACTTCTTCAACTCGCTGATCTTGCCGGGTGATTTCACCAGCGCGCCGGTCAGCTTGAGATAGCTCATCTCCTGACCGGCCGTCATCAGCCGGTTGAAGTCCAGCGGCAGGTCTTCCTCGGCGGCGTCCAGAATCACGCGTATCGTGGCAAAGGGAAGGCCCGCCTCAAGGCAGACGGCGCCGATGCTGGCCGACTCCATCTCCACCGCGTCCGCGCCGGTGGACTGGCGCAAGGCGGATTTCTCCGCCGCCGTCACCGCCACGCGGTCTGCGCAATGAAACTGCACCCCGAAACCGCCGAGACTGAGCAGCGTGGCCTCCATCTCGGGATCCGCCCCGTCGAACACGATGGTTTCAACCGGCAGCTGCGGATTCAATCCGCCCGCAAACCCGCAGCTCAGCACGAGCGCCGGCCGCACCTGGCGCAAGGCCTTGCGCATCAAATCCTCGGCGTTCTTTTTGCCCATGCCGGTGAGCAGCACCACGGCGCGCGGCCGGCTGACCAGGATTTTTTGGAACATTACCGCTTCTTCCTTCACGGCGAAACAGATGAGGATGGGTGGGAGCGCCATAATTTTTGTTCAGTTTGATTTGTTCAGCCAGCCGTTGAAGCGCAGCCATTCTTCAAGCCGCTTCGGCCACTCGGCGGTCGGGCCGTACTGCGGGTCGAGGCTGTTGCCGTGCGCACCCTGCGCATAGACGTGCATCTCGGCCGGGACGCCCGCGTCGCGCAACGCCTGGTAAAAGTGCAGCGAGTTCTCCACCGGC
>JANPGB010000582.1:0-37296 GCA_031423695.1 Verrucomicrobiota bacterium | reverse complement strand
GCGGGTCGACCCCGGTCGCGCGGCATTTTAACGCCGCGTTTGAAAACGGCTCCGAAACCACCGGCACAGCGCCACCCTGGACCAGGGCGGTGTTTTCCGGGCGGCCGTCCCGAAGCTGAATCGGGAGCTTGAAGAAATGCTCAACCTGCAGGATGCTAGGACTCAATTACTGGAGCAACGATTGGAAGCGTTGAAAAATATGTAGCATCAAAAACCAACCCAAGGGAGCATAGCCATGAAAACTCTATTCACCCTCATCACCCGCGGCGCGCTGCTGCTGCTGCTGACTCTCCACCATCCATTCCCAACCCACGCCCAGGGCACGGCCTTCACCTATCAAGGCCGGCTCAGTGTCGGCGCAAACCCGGCGAACGGAAGCTACGACCTCACGTTCAGCCTGTGGAACGCGGCGAGCGGCCCAACGCAGCTTGGCGGCACGATTACCAACGCCGCCGTGCCTGTGAGCAACGGACTGTTCACGGTGACGCTGGATTTTGGCAATCAATTTCCCGGCGCGGATCGCTGGCTGGAAATCAACTTGCGCACCAACGGTGGCGGGGCGTTCGTTCCGCTGAATCCGCGCCAGCAGTTGACCGCCACGCCCTATGCCATCACGGCGGGCAACGTCACGGGCACAGTCGCGGCGGGCCAGTTGAGCGGGGCGGTGTCGCTGGCTAATCTGCCGACGACGGCGCTGGTAACCAACGGCCAGGCCGGCGTGAACCTGACCGGCACATTCAGTGGCAATGGTAATGGCAATTTCGTGCTCTCTTCCTCGCCGGGCGTGGGCAGCTCTCCTCAATCGGTCGCGGCGGCGGATGTTAACGGAAATGGCAAGGTGGATTTGATCAGCGCCAACTTGACTGCCAACACGCTGACGGTGTTGACGAACAACGGGAGCGGCGGCTTTGGGCTGGCCTCCTCGCCGGGCGTGGGCAGCGGGCCTATTTCGGCCGTGGCGGCGGATGTCAACGGTGATGGCAAGGTGGATTTGATCAGCGCGAACTACAACGCCAACACGCTCTCGGTGCTGACCAACAACGGCAGTGGCGGTTTTGTGCTGTCCTCCTCGCCGGGCGTGGACATAGGTCCTTCTTCAGTCGCAGCGGCGGATGTGAACGGTGATAGCAAAGTGGATCTGATCAGCGCGAACTATGGCGCCCACACGCTCACGGTGTTGACCAACAACGGCAACGGCGGCTTTGTGCTGTCCTCCTCCCTGGGCGTGGGCATCAATCCTCTTTCGGTCACGGCGGCGGATGTCAATGGAGATGGTAAGGTGGATTTGGTCAACGCGAATTTAAATTCTACCACGCTCACAGTGCTGACCAACAATGGCAGCGGTGGCTTTGTCTTGTCCTCCTCGCCGGTCGTGGGCATCGGAAATTATTCAGTCGCAGCGGCGGATGTCAACGGAAATGCCAAGGTGGATTTGATCAGCGCGAACTATGGTAACAATTCGCTCTTGGTGTTGACCAACAACGGCAGCGGTGGTTTTGTGCTGTCTTCTTCGCCTGGCGTGGGCGATGGGCCTCAATCGGTCACGGCGGCGGATGTCAGCGGGGATGGCAAGGTAGATTTGATCAGCGCGAACTACAACGCCAGCACGCTCACGGTGCTGACCAACAACGGTAGCGGCGGCTTTGTGCTGTGCTCCTCCCAGGGCGTGGTTGGCAATCCTGTTTCGGTCACGGCGGCAGATGTCGACGGGAATGGCAGGATGGATTTGATCAGCGCAAACTCTTTTGCCAGCACGCTCTCGGTGCTGTTCAACCTGCCGACATTTACGGGAAGTTTCGCCGGCGATGGCGCGGCTTTGACCGGCTTGAACCTGGCCAACATCACTATCGGCACGCTGCCGGACGCGCGGCTGTCGACCAACGTGGCGCTTCTCAACCGGAGCCAGAGCTTTTCTGGCGCAAACACTTTTGGCAACGCCGCCAACAGCTTCACCGGCAATGGCGCGGGATTGACCACCCTCTCGGCGGCCAACATTTCCAGCGGTGCGCTGGCCGACGCGCGGCTCTCCTCCAATGTCCCCTTGTTGAACGCCAATCAGATTTTCGCCGGCCAGAATACCTTCAACAACGCCGTGAATAGTTTCACCGGCAGTGGTAGCGGCTTGACCTCGCTCAATGCGGGAAATCTAACGGGTGCAGTGCCGACTGGGACATTGACTTCTGTTCCTGCGGGAAATCTCACGGGTTCTGTTCCGCCTGCCGCACTGACCTCAGTTCCGGCAGGAAACCTGGCCGGCACGGTCGCTGACGCGCGGCTCTCCGCGAACGTGGCCTTGCGCGCAGGCGGGAATACCTTCAACGGGAATCAAACGATCAATGGCCAGATTCGTACGGACAGTGTAGATGGTTTCAGCCAGTCTTCGTCTGGAAATTTCGCCGTGGACGCGCCATTTGTTATCGGTGGTCGCGTCATGGTTCTCACCAACGGCAACTTCGGCATCGGCACCAATGCGCCGCAGCAAAAGCTCCACGTCATCGGCAACATCCTCGCCAGCGGCACCGTGACCGGTTCCAGCGACCGGAATGTGAAGGAGCATTTCTCGTCCGTGAACCCGCGCGATGTGCTGGAAAAAGTCTCGGCCTTGCCCATCACCGAATGGAATTACATCACCGACGGCGAAACCCTGAAGCACATCGGCCCAATGGCGCAGGATTTCTTTTCCGCCTTCAAGGTGGGCCTGGACGACAAACACATCAGCATGGTGGACGCCGACGGCGTCGCGCTGGCGGCCATCCAGGGGCTGAACCAGAAACTGGAAGAGCAGTTGAAACAGCAACGGGCCGAGAACGCGGAATTGAAACAACGTCTCGAAGCGCTGGAAAAAATCATTCGCAGCCAAAAACCAAATTGAAAGGAGCACCAAAATGAAAACCAAACTCAAATTCATCGCCGTTTGCCCTCTGCTTTCTGCCCTCTGCTTTTCCGGCCATACCCAGGGCACGGGGTTCACCTACCAGGGCCGGCTGGTCACCAACAGCGCGGCATTTTCAGGTTCGGCGGAATTCCAATTCACCCTCTGGGACTCGGTCAGCGGCGGCAACTCTGTCGCGACGAACAATCCGGCGAGTCTCATTGCCACGGTGGACAACAACGGCCTATTCACGGTGACGCTGGACTTTGGAATCAATCCCTTCAATGGCCAGCCGCGTTTTCTTCAGACCGACGTGCGCACGGCGATCGGACCGTTCACCACGCTGACTCCACGCCAGCCCGTGACCGCCACGCCGTACGCGTTGCGCGCGTTGAGCCTGACTACGAATGGATTGGCCGGCGCGTACGGCAACGCGGTGACGTTCAACAACGCGGGCAACAATTTTGTCGGTGGATTCGCCGGCGCCTTCACGGGCACGGCCAGCGGCGATGGCGCGGGATTGACGAACGTGAGCGCCACGACCCTCGGCGGCTTGAGCAGCGCGAACTTTTGGAAGACAAACGGCAACGCGGGCGCGAACCCGACCAACGGTGCGTTCCTTGGCACCACGGACAATCTGCCGCTGGAGTTCAAGGTCAATGGTCAGCGCGGATTCCGGCTGGAGCCGAACGCATCAGGGCCGAACGTGATCGGCGGCGATGCCGGCAATTCACTGGCGACAGGAGTGTCCGGCGCAACCATCGGCGGCGGTAGCGGCAATCGGATTTTTCTGAGCGTTGATCCGTTCGCCACCGGGTATTCTGTCATTGGAGGAGGCATCCAGAATCTGATCGGAGGAACTCCGGGATCCGGCCTGGCCGCGTTCGGCGGTTGTAATTTTGTGGGTGGAGGAATTCAGAATGTGATCAAAGTCGGTGGCGATTTCGACACGATCTCCGGCGGCGACCATAACACGACTGGCACCAATGCGGACTATGTCACGATAGCAGGCGGAAGTCAGAATCGAATTGGCAACGATTCCTCTGGCAGCGTGATCAGTGGCGGCACCGGCAACGTCATCGGCACCAATTCACTGAACGGCGTGATTGGCGGCGGCAACAATAATACGATTACGAACAACTCCGCGTTCGCGATGATTCCCGGCGGAGAACTCAACGCCGCCACCAATTACGCCCTAGCCGCCGGCCGCCGCGCCAAGGCGAATCATCAGGGCGCGTTCGTATGGGCGGATTCGCAGAACGCTGACTTCGCGTCCACCAGTTCCAACCAGTTTCTCATTCGCGCCATTGGCGGCGTGGGTGTCGGCACGGGCAATCCTTCCCGCGAATTGGAAGTCCAGCACGCGGGCGACACGGAAATCGGCATCAAAAGCACTGACGCGAACGGACATCTTTGGACCCTTCAAAGCAGCGCGGTTGCCGGCAGCGCCAGCACGGATGCTTCGTTCCAAATCATCGACCGCACGCTGGGCAGCACCCGCTTGTTCATCGGGACAAACGGTTTTGTCGGCATCGGAACCAGCAGCCCGACGAACAAATTACACGTCGCCGGCGGCGTCTCGGCAACCGTCTTCGTCACCACGAGCGACCGCAACGTGAAGGAAAACTTCACGACCGTGTCCGCGCGCGACATTTTGGAAAAAGTGATCGCGCTGCCCGTGACCCGGTGGAGCTTCAAGGAAATGCCCGGCGCAATGCACATCGGCCCGATGGCGCAGGATTTTTACGCTGCGTTCCAGGTCGGTTCCGGCTCCACCGGCATCGCTACCGTGGACGCCGACGGCGTGGCGCTGGCTGCGATTCAGGGGTTGAACCAGAAATTGGAAGAACAACGTGCAGAGAACGCGGCGTTGCAACAACGCCTCGACGCGCTGGAAAAAATCATCCACTCTCGATAATCAAACCAGAAGAAAACAAACACCCATGAAAACCACACTCACATACATCCAACGCGCCGCACTCCTGCTGCTGCTGTCAACGATCAGTCATCCACTCTCGGTCCTTGCCCAAGGCACGGCGTTTACGTATCAAGGCCGGCTCAACAACAACGGCGCGACCACCAGCGGCTTGTATGACATGCAATTCGCGGTCCTCGATGCCGCCGCCGGCGGCTTTCAGATTGGCGGCACGCTCACGACCAACGCCGTTGTCGTGAGCAATGGGCTGTTCACCGTCACGCTCGACTTCGGTGCGAATGTGTTCACCGGCGCGAACCGCTGGCTGAATCTCGCGGTGAAAACCAATGGCGCGGTCAGCTTCACACCATTAACGCCGTCCCAGCAGATCACCGCCGCGCCGTATGCGATCACGGCGGGCACGGTGACGGGCGTGATTCCCGCCGCCTCGCTCTCGGGTCTCTACACGGGGCCGGTGACGATGAACAACCCGGGCAATGTTTTCAACGGGGCGCTGTTCGCCGGCGTCTTCACCGGCAACGGCGCGGGGTTGACGAGTGTGAACGCCAGCACGCTCGGCGGCTTGAGCAGCGCGGCTTTCTGGAAAACCAATGGCAATTCCGGCGCGAATCCGACTAACGGCGCGTTCCTCGGCACAACCGATAATCTGCCGCTGGAGTTCCGCGTCAATGGCGCGCGGGCGCTGCGTTTGGAACCCGTGCCCGGCTCGACGAACGAGGTCAACGTGATTGGCGGCTCGGTGGGAAATAGGGTCACAAGTGGTGCCTACGGTGCGACGGTCTGGGGGGGCGGTTTCGATGGAACCAATAATCACGGAAACACCGTCGCCGGTAACTTTGGCACCGTTAGCGGCGGTCGGCAAAACTCGGCCAACAATGCCGAGACCACCGTGGCCGGTGGCCGGGCGAACACGGCCACCGGCGCCAACTCAACGATCAGCGGTGGCTATGCCAACACCGTGAGCGGCGCGTACGGAAGCATTGCCGGCGGCGTCTTTAATTCGTTGACTGGCGCGGATGACGCGGCCATCGGCGGGGGATATCAAAACACAATTCAATCCAACTCCACCTACGCGACCATCAGCGGCGGTGGTTCCAATATCATCCTCACGAATGCAGACCGCGGCACCATTGGCGGCGGGATCGTGAACACGGTCGGCGCGACGGAAGGAACCGTCTCCGGCGGCGCGTTCAACAGTGCGCTGGCTTTCTCCTCCACCATCGGCGGCGGTGGTGGCAACGCGGCCAGTGGCGGCTGGTCCACCATCGCGGGCGGACGAGCAAACCTGGTGACCAATGCGGATTATGCGACCATCGGCGGTGGCTATCAAAATACGATTCAGCCCAACTCTCCTTACGCGACCATCGGCGGTGGTGTCGCCAACACGATTCAGACCAATGCGGATACGGCAACGATTGGCGGCGGTCATAACAACACGATTCAGTCCGCGGCTCACTCGGCGATTGTCGGCGGCGGCTACAACGCGATTCAGCCCAACGCTTACGACTCGATGATCGGCGGCGGCGGCTACAACACGATTCAAACCAACGCCCACAGCTCGTTCATAGGCGGCGGCGGTGTCAACACGATCCAGTCCGACGCGTTCTACGCGGTCATCGGCGGGGGCTATCAAAACACCATCCAAACCAACGACTACTATTCTGCTATCGGCGGCGGCGGCGCAAATACGATTCAGAACTTCTCTGGCGGCTCGGTCATCGGTGGCGGTCTCTACAATGTTATCCAGTCCAATTCCTATAACGCGACCATCGGCGGGGGCTACCAGAACACGGTTCAAGCCAACGCCCCTTATGCGACCATCCCCGGCGGATTTGGAAACAGCGCCGCCAATCTCGCCTTCGCCGCCGGAACCCAAGCCAAGGCCAATCACACCGGTGCTTTCGTGTGGGCGGATTCCACGTTTGCAGACTTCGTCTCCACGGCGAACAACCAGTTCCTGATTCGTGCCGGCGGCGGCGTGGGCATCAACAAGAACAACCCGGCCACCGCCCTGGATGTCAGCGGCACCGTCACGGCCACCGGCTTCACCGGCAGCGGCGCGGGTTTGACCGGCCTCAATGCCGCCAGCCTGTCGGGCTCCGTTCCCAGCGCCTCGTTGACGTCGGTTCCCGCTGGAAATCTCACCGGTTCCGTGCCCAGTGCTTCACTGACGTCAGTGCCTGCCGCCAGCCTGACCGGCACGATCTCCGACGCGCGGCTCTCATCCAACGTGGCGCTGCGCGCGGGCGGCAATGCGTTCACGGGAACTCAAACGATCACCGGCGGCAACCTCGGCCTCGGCATCACCCCGCTCAGCACGCTGCACGTCAACGGCACCGAGCGCATCGAGGGTGGGAACAACTGGGATGTGACCAGCACCGAAGGCGATTTCCGCGTGGGCACCGACAGTTTCCGCTTCAAGATTGGCGTGGCCAACGGTGGGGGTGGTTCGGGCGACGTTTGGATGCGCGCCCACGGCGGCACGGCCCGCGTCTTCATCAAGACTCCTGGGGGCACGACCTTCTACAGCAATGAGGGCCAGACGGCGGGTGTGTCGCTGGCGGCGGGCGGCACGGCTTGGGCGGTCGTCTCGGATCGCAATGTAAAAAAGGATTTTGCCGCAGTGGACAGCGCGCAGATCTTGGAGAAGCTCGCGGCGATGCCGATCACGCAGTGGCATTACAAGTGGGAGACTTCGGACATCACTCCGCACATCGGCCCGATGGCGCAGGATTTCAAGGCCGCCTTCTATCCGGGCACCGACGACAAATCCATCACCACCCAGGAAGCCGACGGCGTCGCGCTGGCGGCGATCCAGGGGTTGAACGAGAAACTTGAAGGTCAATTGAAACAGCAGCGCACTGAAAACGCGGAGTTGAAACGGCGGCTGGATGCGCTGGAAAAAATCATCCGTCACCAAAAAACAAATTGAAAGGAACACCTGTGAAAACAAACATGCAACAAACCCTCCTCTCGCTGGCTTTGCTGGTCGGTGCGTCCATTGAACTCCGGGCCCAGAGTTACTCCATTGACTGGTACACTATTGACGGCGGCGGCGGCACGAGCACCGGCGGCGTGTATTCGGTCAGCGGCACCATCGGCCAGCCGGATGCGAGCGGGCCAATGACGGGCGGCAATTACTCAGTGACGGGCGGCTTCTGGAGTTTGTTCGCGGTGCAGACGGCGGGCGCGCCCACGCTGCGGATTTTCCAGACGACCACCAACACCGCCGTCGTCGCCTGGCCTGCGCCTTCCACCGGATGGACGTTGCAGCAGAACACCAACCTGACCTTCTCCGCGGGCTGGGTCAATACAACCAACGCCGTGAACGTGGCGGGAACCGAGAATCAAATCATCGTCAACCCGCCCGCCGGCAACCGGTACTACCGCCTGTTCAAGCCCTGATTCCGGCCAAGCTCCGGCAAACTTGGCGTAGCGGCTTTCGGCAGAAAGCCGCCTGAGGCAACTGTCCAAAAATGCGGCGCCCTGCCGAGCCGCCTCTACGGCAAATTGCCGTCGCATCGAATTCCCGGCTTGACAGTTTTTCAACTCAAAATAGGCTCACGGCTGTGAACCTTGGGCAAAAACTCTCCACCCCTATTGTATGAATAGAATTAAAAACGTACTTACCATCACCGCGCTGGCTACGCTTCTCTTCGGATGTGCCAGAGGAACACATATCGCCACCGGCAAGAAGCGCCCGCCATTGAAGCCGGAGGATGTGATTCTCTACCAAGTTCAGCCTAGTAAATTTGCATTCGTCGGCATTGTGAATTCCCATTCGTCGGGCAAGGGCCAGATGTCAATGGACGCATCTGTTCAAAAATTGAAGGCACACGCCGCCAAGAAGGGGGCAAACGGCATCCTGATTGGCAATGTTGATCCGGGTAGAGAAAGCACCAGTGCTGGATTTGCTTCGGGTTCAGCATTCGCCTCTTCAGGCGGGTCTTATGGTTCGGCGGTTGGAGGCGGTTCGGCGTTTGGGGTCACTTCAAGCGGAATCTATTTGTCGGGAAAGGCTATTTACGTTGAACCGTAAACTTTATGGAATCTCGGTCATGGATTCCTAGCAAAGATGGTTGTAAATTATGACCAGACCGAACGGTTCGTTTTTTTGAACTCGGAGCAGTTTCCGCCGCCAAATTCAAACAAACCGCGCCAAGATGCACAATGCCCTGCGGAACAAATCCGCCGCCCTGGGCGCCGACGCCGTCATCATCCTCAACAGCGGCATTGACCAGAACGCCCACCTGTGGGCCACCGGCGTGGCCGTGCATTTCAAGTAGCTCAAAGCCTCCGGATGCCGCATTCGATTCCTCCGCCGACCGAAGAACCATTGCCCTGACGCGGAAAGAAGCGCAGCCCAGCCAGATAGGAAAGCCTTGTTGATTTAATGCCGCTTCCCTCCTGGAGAAACGGATGATACGTTTTTGTGGCGATGCGGCAACGAAATTGTCATGGCTGAAATCCGGCGGCAATCCCAGGGCTTTCTGGCCAAGTTCACCGTCCTCCAGGGCGCGCAACGCGAGTTGTGGATCGCGCTCGTCGCCAAGTTTCTCAATTTCGCCGCTTACGCCGTCACCAACCTCACTCTCAAACGCTGGCTCTCGACCGAGTTTGGTTACAGCGACCAGCAGGCGCTCGGCATCGTGGCGGCGTGGTCGTTGACGATGACGGTGGTCACCCTGCTGGTCGGCTCGCTGACCGACGCCATCGGACTGCGCAAGGCGTTCTTTCTCGGCGTCTGGGTCTGTCTGGTGGCGCGCGGCGTCATGGTGTGCGCCTCCGTGAAATGGGTGGCACTGGCGTTTGGACTGTTCCCGCTGGCGGTGGGCGAAGCGCTGGGCACGCCGGTGCTGGTCGCTGCCATCCGCCGCTATTCCACCACGAAACAACGCTCCATCTCCTTCTCTTTTTCCTACATGATGATGAATGTCGGCTCCTTTGCCGCCGCGTTTCTTTTTGACTGGGTGCGCCAGGGGCTGGGCGAACAAGGCCATCTCACGTTGCCGTTGGCGGGCACGACGATCACGACCTACCGCACGCTGTTCCTGGTGAGTTGGGGCATTGAACTGCTGCTGCTGCCGCTGTTGTGGTTCGTGCGCCGGGGCGCGGAAGCCACGGATGACGGGGTGATCTTCACACCCGAGCGGCCCCGCGCGGCGGGCATGAGTTTGTGGCGTTCTTTTTTCACCACCCTCCGCGACAGCGCGCGGGACACAGTCCGGCTGTTCGCGGGACTCTTGAAGCAGGACGGGTTTTATCGTCTGCTCATCTTCCTTATGCTGATCGCGTTTCTGAAACTGATTTTCATGCAGATGTATTACGTCTTCCCGGAATTCGGCATCCGCGTCCTGGGTGACGGCGCGCCGGTGGGACGGCTCTGGGCCATCAACAGCCTCATCGTCATTTTTCTCGTGCCGGTCGTTGGCGCGCTCACGCAGAGGTTTCCGGCCTACGACATGGTCACGTTGGGCGGAATACTTTCCGCCGCGTCCGTCTTCATCATGGCCCTGCCGACGGCGTGGTTTCAGGTTCTGGCGGACGGCGCGTTCGGCAACTGGATCGGCCACCATTATCTCGGCCTCACCGGAACGGTGCATCCTTATTATGTCATGATCACGCTGTACGTGATCGTGCTTTCCGTTGGCGAAGCGTTCTACTCGCCGCGCGTCTATGAATACGCCTCGGCCATTGCGCCCAAGGGCCAGGAAGCCTCCTACGCCGCGCTCTCCTACATTCCGTTCCTGCTGGCGAAACTGCTGATCGGAACTTTTTCCGGCGTGCTGCTGGCGACATATTGTCCGGCAGTGGGCGAACGGCATTCGGAAACCATGTGGCTGTTTGTCGCGCTGACGGCCACGGTCGCGCCGGTGGGATTAATCACGTTGCGCCGGTTTATCCGCGTGCCGGAGGCAGGGCGAACCCAGTAATCCCAGTCTAAAAACCGCTTTCCCCGCCTGCTGAGCAATGGCCTTGCTCACTTCTGAATCAGCCCGTCGCCGACGTAGATGCGGTATTCTTTGATGCGTCCGCCGACTGCACCGTCGCCTTGTCGCGGGGTGTAGCGAAAGCCGGAGACGGTTCGCGTCTGGCCGAGATTGAGGACGAGCCGGTGCGGATGATTCGGTTGCGCATTGCCCCATTGCGTGTGCCAGAAGTTGGCGGTCTGGCCATCAATCGCATTCTCCGCCGTGCCGTCTTCCTTGTCGCGCTCTTCGCTGTCCACATAGCCAATCGTCCAGCCTTCATGACTGAGCGGTTTGCCGAAGCCGTCCAGCAAATCCAGCTCGGCCACGGCGGCGAATGGTTTGCCGTCCAGCGCGGTCAACGATTCGAGACAGAAGTAATGTCCCTTGGCGGACGGCGTGATTTTGATTTCCTGCATCGCTCCGCCCGGTGCAAAAGTTCCGGCCTGCACCGGGGTGGCCGAGGTCAGATTCAAAGCCGCTTTTGGCCGCCGCGCCTTGGCGAAATCCAGTTCCGGTCGAAGCTGATCGAGAATGGGTTTTTCCAGACCGGCGATGACCGGCTTTTCCGGGCCGAGCAGATCGAGAATGACAAATTCGTTTTCGCCGGCCTTAAGCCATGGGCCGGGCACGTAAGCCGTCTGCGTCGGGCCGATGTTCCAATAGCGGCCCAGGCAATGGCCGTTCACCCACACGACACCTTTGCCCCACGCGCGCAGGTCGAGAAAGGTGTCGCCGGGTTTTTCCAGGGCGAACTTCACGCGCCAGAACGCGGGGCCGTTGGACTTCGTTGCCGCGCTGTAATGCAGGCCAGCCAGCAGCTTCTCATCATCCAGCGGAAGTTTGAACACCTGCCAGTCGTCCAGTTCCGCACCAGAAAATTTGACCGGCGTAAGGAGGCCTTTGTGGTCGTGGACCTCCGCGCCAAAATTCACGCGGCCCACGGCTTCGACGAGGATGTCCAGACGCATTTCCTTTTTACGTTCCGGCAAAGGGACTTTGAAACTTCCGCTGCGACGATCCATCACGCCCAGACGTTCGCCGTCAAGGTAGACGAAACCAAAATCATGCACTGACGCGGCGGATAGGGTCACCGCCGGCCCGGCGGGCAGCGTAGTGCGATACAACATGCAGCCATAGCCTTGATCGAACTGCTCCATAGTGAGCGTCGCGGAATCATCGGGCCGAAAGCCGTTGCCCAGATTGGCGAACACCGGCGCGCACTCCGTCGCTTCAATGGGTGCAATCGAAATGACGGGATTGTTCGCGGGCGGTTCCGGAATGGTTTCGCCCGGCAGCAGATGCCTGGCGAATAGCTCGCGGGTCTTGGAAAACTTGTCGTTGGTCCAACCCGCTTCGCTGATGGGCGCGTCGTAATCGTAGCTGGACGTGTCCGGTTTGAAAGGCCGGTCGGCACCCGACCACAACCCAAAGGAGGAGCCGCCGTGCGCCATGTAGATGCTGAATGAACCGCCGGCGCCCAGCATGTATTCGAGGTCGGCGAGGTAGGTGTTCATCTTGCCGAGATGATGCGGCGCGCCCCAAGTGTCAAACCAGCCGGGGTAAAACTCACCGCACATCAACGGGCCCTGCGGGAGAATTTCGCGGAGCGCCTTGAAGCTATTCACCGGATCGGAACCGAAGTTCACGACGGGAAACAAATCGGCACGATACCCGTTCTTGAGATCAGACCTCGGGTTGCATGCGAACAGCGTCACGTCGAAACCCGAGTCAATCATCGCCTGCCGCAGCGCGCCCATGTATTCGGCGTCCTTGCCATAAGAGCCGTATTCGTTTTCCACCTGCACCATGAGGATCGGGCCGCCCTTGGTGATCTGCAATGGCCCCAGCACGCGGCCCACTTCCTTCAGATATTTTTTCGCGGCGTCAAGATAGCGCGGATCGCGGGAGCGCAATTGGATGTCCCCGGTCTTGAGCAGCCACCACGGGAAACCGCCCATCTCCCACTCCGCGCACGCATACGGGCCGGGGCGCAGGATGACCCATAATCCCTCCTCCTGCGCGATGCGGCAAAACTCGGCGGCGTCCGCCTGACCGCTCCAGTTGAATTCGCCGGGATGCGGCTCGTGCATGTTCCAGAACAGATAGGCGCAGACGGTGTTCAAGCCCATCGCCTTCGCAAGTTGCAGCCGATGCCGCCAGTATTCACGCGGCACGCGCGGCGCGTGAATCTCGCCGCAACGGATTTGGAACCGCTGGCCGTCGAGGAGAAAATCGTTCGTGCCGATGGCGAAAGCGTGCTTGGCCGGCGGCGCTTCCGGCGCATCCGCGGCGGTGAGTCTGGCGGCCGCGAGCAAGACCGCAAAGGTTCCGATGACAGTCAGGCGAAATTTCATAAAGCGTCAGCCAAAATTGTTGATCAATTGCCGTGCGTGATACCACAGGAAGCGGAAACGAGTAAATGCCAGAGTTCCTGCATACGCCGTTCAGCCGCCCGGCGCGCGAGTTTCGAGGCTTCAAATTGAATTGCCCAAAGCGCATTTCCGAATACCTTGGCGCTTCGATTTTATTGAAATGACAACGCATTCATCGGCCAAAGCGATTCCCTCCATCCCGCCCGGCGTCACGCTCACCACGCTGGACAACGGCCTGACCCTCATCGTGCGCGAGGATCACAGCGCGCCGGTCGTCTCCGCGCAGGCGTGGTGCATGGCGGGCAGCGTTCACGAGGGCAAATGGCTCGGCGCGGGCTTGTCGCACGTCCTGGAACATATGCTGTTCAAAGGCACGACCACGCGGCCTGGCAGCCGCATTGATCAGGAGGTGCAGGAGGCCGGCGGTTACATGAACGCCTACACGAGTTTCGACCGCACGGTCTATCATATTGACGTGCCGAACACCGGCGCGCGGACGGCGATTGATATTCTTTGCGACATCATGCAGCACGCGTCGCTGCCGCCGGATGAACTCGCGAAGGAGATGGACGTGATCCGCCGCGAGATGGACATGGGCCACGATGATCCGGGCCGTCGCGCCAGCCGCCGCCTGTTTGAAACCGCATACACGAAAAGCCCGTACCGTTTCACCATCATCGGCTACCCGGACATTTTCAACGAACTCAAGCCCGACGACATCCGCAATTACTATCAGGAGAAATACGCGCCCAACAACCTGTTCTACGTCGTCGCTGGCGACGTGAAGCCTGAAGACGTGATCACGCAGATCAAAACGGCGTACGAAAAAACCAAGGCAAAGGCGATGCCGCCTACGGTCCTGCCGGAGGAACCAAAGCAGACGGCGGCGCGAGAAATCATCGAGGAAGCCGCCATCGAACTCGGGCATTTGCATTTTAGCTGGCACATCCCAGACGCGCGCCATGCCGACGTGCCTGCGCTTGACGTGCTGGCAGTGCTGCTCGGCAGCGGCCGCAGCTCGCGGCTCTATCAGGAGGTACGCGAGAAACAGGGCGTTGTGCATCACGCGGACGCCTGGACGTACAGCCCCGGCGGCACCGGTCTGTTTGGGATGAGCGCAATGGTGGACGCGGACAAATTCACCGCCGCGCGCGACGCCTTGCTCGCGGAAATTGAGAGGATGAAGGCGTCGCCCGTCTCGACCACCGAACTCCTCAAAGCGGAGAAGCAGTTTATTTCCGGCCAGTTGTCCGCGCGCAAAACCATGACCGGTCAGGCGCAGGATCTCGGCGGAAGCTGGCTCGCGGCGAACGACCTGAATTTCTCCGCGCGCTATCTCGAAGCCGTCAAGCGCGTCACGCCGGCGGATTTGCAGCGCGTGGCCCGCACCTATCTCACGCCGGAAAACCGCACGCTCTATGCCCTGCTGCCGACGGGAACCACGCCCAAAATTTCCGACCTCACGGAGGAAAACACCGACCACGCGATCCAGAAATTTGAATTGCCCAACGGCCTGCGGCTGCTCGTGAAGGAAAGCCACCGCCTGCCGTTCGTGGAATTTCGCGCGGTGTTTCAAGGCGGCGTGCTTGCGGAAAACGCGGACAACAACGGCATCACGCAACTCACCGGCCGGCTGCTGCTCAAAGGCACGACCACGCGCAGCGCGGAGGAGATCGCGCTCGCCGCCGAGTCCGTGGGCGGCCACATTGACAGCTATGGCGGGAACAATAGTTTTGGAGTGAACGCGGAAGTGTTGAGCGAGGATTTTTCCATCGGCCTGGCACTGCTCGCCGACGTGTTGTTGAACCCGACCTTTCCCGCGGAGGCACTCGAACGCGAACGCGAAGTGCAGCTCGCCGGCATCGCCGCACAGAAGGATCATTTGCTGAAGAGCGCCGGTAACGCCATGCGCCACGCGCTGTTCGGCGACACCAGCTACGGCCTCGAGGTCAGCGGCACCGAAGCCAGTGTCCTTAAAATCCAGGCCGCTGATCTCAAGGCGCTGCATCACAAGCTGGCCGTGCCGAACAACTGCGTGCTGGCGATTTTCGGCGACGTGAAGGCGGCCAGCGTGAAGGCGGCGGTCGAGCAGGCGTTTGCGAATTGGAAGGGTGGAGCGGCGGCAAACATCGAACGTCGAACATCGAACATCGAACATCGAACATCCAGTCGCGTGACGGAACTGCGCGACAAGAAGCAGGCCGTCATCGTGATCGGATTTCGCGGCACCACACTGCACGACCCGGATCGTTACGCGCTGGATCTGCTGCAGGAATGTTGCAGCGACCTCGGCTCGCGCCTGTTCCTGCGCGTGCGCGAGAAGCTGGGCCTGGCCTACTACGTCGGCGCGCAGCATTTCCCCGGACTTGAACCCGGCTACTTTTCGTTCTACTGCGGCACGAAGCCGGAGCAGGTTGAACTGGTCGAAACGGAACTCCTCCGCGAAGCCGAGCTGCTGCGCACGGAAGGTTTGACCGACGCCGAACTCAAGCGCGCGCAGGCCAAAATCATCGGCCAGAAAAAAATCTCGCGGCAGGATCTCGGTGGTCTCGCGATGACCACGGCGCTGGATGAAATGTACGGCCTCGGTTTTGCAAACATTGACCGCGAAGACGCGCTCTACGCGGCGGTCACGCGGGAGCAGGTGCAAGCCGTCGCGCAAAAATATCTTCGCCCCGAGGCGCTGGTCGTGGCGGTGGTGCGGCCAGAAAAAAACAATGGCGGGAAGTGAGTGTCAACGCGTGACAACCCAAACTCAGGCACGTGGAGCTGATGATGCAGCCTGCGATCGCGGAACCGGCGACGCCCTCCCGCGTTGCCTGCAGCAATTTGATCGACCGCTAATGTGACGTTGCCGTATATCGCATGATGTCCTGAATATAACCGTTCGTGTTATCAAACAGGTAAGACTCGCAGACGGGCACCCAAGCCAACAAAAGCAACCACCATGCAGAAACCTGCCGACGAACCACTCCAGCGATCATTCCGGCGGCCAACTGAAACCAAAGCAGCATGAGTATCATCGCGAAACCAATCTGAACTATCGCGTCCCAAGCGCGAAACACAAGGTATGGCTCGTCAGCAGCACCGTCAACGACTACCAAGAACGAGATGATGCTTAACCCAAGTGCTGATACTGTAAGGATCAAGTGGAGTTGGGATCGTTTCATGACACCTCAAGCATCCTAAATCCGCGTCACCGTTGCGAACGCAGCCAAAAGGCTCCAACCGCAAGCAAGACGACGCCGATCGCGGGCAGCAGCCAGGTTTGAAACGCCACGCCGGGTTCCAGCAAACACTCGGCGGGATTGCTGGGCTGATAATAAACCGTCACTTCGCCATCCTTCGGGTACCGGGCGGCGACCTCGTCCACGCGGGATTTGTAGCTGGCCGAGTAATCCGCCGGCCCGATCCGTTCGCCCTGAAATTTTTTTCCATCCACGGAGAACTCATACCGGATGTGCGCGCCGTAACTCGTGGTGGCTTGTTCAACCTGCCGGGGAGCACCGGCGGCAGGCGGATTGGCGGCGACGCCGGATTCCACCACCACGCCGGGAACGGTCGGCCAATTCTTGCTGGCCGCCGCGACCAAAACCTTTTTGAATCCGATCGCGAGGACCATGAGGCCGAGGAGGATGAGCAGCCAGGAGATCACACGATGGCGACAATTGTTCACGAAGTTCCGGCCTGGCGAACGCGGGTTCCGATCAAGCATCCGGCTTGGCGCCGAGTTTGAGGACTTCCGCGCGCATTTCCTTGCCGGATTTGAATTTCACCACTGAGCGCGCAGGAATCGGCACATCGGTCGCCGGGGCGTTGGGATTGCGCCCGACGCGCGCTTTTCGAATCTTGACCTCGAAGACGCCGAAGTTCCGCAGTTCCACCTTGTCACCCTTGGCCAGCGCTTCCGAGATGTGGTCGAGGGTCTTTTGTATGACATCCAGAACCTGCTGTTGCACAAGTCCGGTTTCATTACTGATGCGCGTCACCAAGTCTCGCTTTGTCAGAGTCATAGTTTTGTGGGTTGAAGTTGAACTGGATGGAAGGGGTATAAGTAGTTTTCCACCTGCGGTCAAGCGCGGAACGGATGTATAAATACGGGTGCAGAAACGCAGACCTCGCGCGGGAACGGGAGTTTCCAAGCAGGGATTGTCAGGCGGGCGGCACCGGCTGGGCCGGTTCCCGTCGAAATGGATTGTTGCCGGGCCGGTTGGTATGCACCGGGCCCGACGATTTTCCGGTTCGTGTCCGGGGGGGAGGATCGTCGGTCAACCTGGGCAGGTTCAGGAACTCCGCGGCTTCAAGAATGTCGGCACGATCCGCCTCATTGTCGGTCTGCTCGGCGATTGCCTGCAGACGGGGAATGACGGAGCGGTCCCCGAACTGAACCACCGCCTCCACGGCGCCACGTCGGATTTGAGGATCGGGGTTTGACAGCTCGGAGATGATCTCCTCAACAGAATTGGCGTCGTCATTCATTGCCAACGCCATGAGTTCCGCCAGCCGTGCGCCGACAAATTCGGCATGATTCGCCGGAGCTACAGGGTTTGCGGGCGGGATTACGGGCTGGTCCAACACGGGGTGAAGCGAGGTTTGCGCCGTGCTGACTGCTGGGGCGGAGGTGGCTGTTGGAGTCCAGTCACCCGTGATCGCCCGCGGCCCAGATCCCGGATGAGCTCCACGCGCGAGCATCCACATCAAGGCGATCAAGGCGGATGCCCCCATCGTAACCGCCAGGACAAATCGAGGTCTCACGGGTGAGGCATTGAGTTTTTGATGGACTTAAATGCGCCTGGTTTGAGAACCGTCGCTGCAACTCAAACCAGGCCACAGGGTAGCCGATGGGATCAGGGGACAACCTGAAGGGTCGCCTTGCCGCTGGCGTTGATGCTGCCGGAAATCACCATGTCAGAGCCCTGGTAGGTCCCGTCACCAATGGCGGTGCTCGCCTTGTGAGTCTGGATTTCCTTGTAGAGACCCGTCAGGGAGTTTGGCTTGGTGTCGGTCGTGACGGAGACAAATATTCCGGATAGGAAGAAGCTGATGTTGCCGCCCCCGGCAATGCGGGTGTCATCAAAACTCAGGGTGGCCAAACCACGGTCGGTGGTAGAGGGGTTTGCCAGCCCGGTCGCATCGCTTTCTTTCCCGGAGAAAACGCTGCGATTGCCAGTGTTCAGACTGAGGATGTCCGACACGTCGACCAGAAAATTGTTGGATTTTCCTAGGACTTGAAACACCGGGTCGGCCGAGTCCTTGAAGACGACCAGCTTGGCTCCGGCGGGAAAGGTGGGGGACACCCAAGCACCACTGGCGAACTTATCCAGCGCCAGTTGATTCAGGACGGTCTTGGTGGTGACCGATTTGATGATGGGGGGCGGGGTCACCCGGTTCGTGCCGTTGTCAACCGGGTTGTCATTTTGCACCCACGCCTTCGCGGTGATTGTGACGATATTCGTGACGGAGGCCGCCTGGACCCCCTGGGTGAAAAGCCCTGCCAGCCCAACCGTGGCAGCAGTGGCGACTATTTTTGTGGTGTTTAATTTCATATTGTTCCTGGGTTTGATTCAGCGCTTTTTTTGTTTTTGTTTTAGCAAGACCACGCCGCCGGCGAGCCGACCCTCGACTCGAAAAATGCCCGCGGCGGAGTCTGATTAATTGTTTCCGAACGTGTCGATCCACGGCACGCATTGGAGCCACTGTAAGAAAAGCACGGCGCTCACACCATGGGGTAAACACCCCATCCCGATGGCTGGGCGTCAAAGCGCAAGTCCGGCGGCCCGAATGTTTCCGCTTTGCCAGCGCACCAGCGGCGATTACCATCAAGCGGATTATGGATGACTCCAAACCTGCTGTTCCTGCCCTGCGCGCCGATGGCCGCGAACCGAACCAGCTGCGACCGCTGCGCTTTCAAAACGGCATCGCGCCGCACGCCACCGGCTCCACGCTCATCGAATGGGGCAACACCCGGGTCATCTGTGCCGTGATGATCGAGGAAAACGTCCCGCGCTGGATGAAGGAACAAAACGTCCCCGGCGGCTGGATCACGGCGGAGTATTCCATGCTCCCCTACTCCACGCTGCAACGTAAACCGCGCGACATCACCAAGGGCCGGATCGACGGGCGCTCCTCGGAAATCCAGCGGCTCATCGGCCGGGCCATGCGCGCGGCGATTGATCTGGAAAAAATTGGCCCGCGCACAATCTGCGTGGACTGCGATGTCTTGCAGGCCGACGGCGGCACGCGCACCGCCGCCATCACCGGGGCGTACGTGGCGCTGGCGCTGGCGGTTAAAAAATTGATGGCTGAGGAGAAACTAGCCGGGAGTCCGATTCTTCACGGCGTCGCGGCGGTAAGCATCGGCGTGGTGGCCGGCCAGACGTTGCTGGACCTTTGTTACACGGAAGACGTCGCCGCGGCGGTGGACTTCAATCTGGTGATGAACTCCAAAGGTGAATTCATCGAACTGCAAGGCACCGGCGAGGAAGCGACCTTCAGCGAGGCGCAGCTCGCCGGACTGCTCGCCTCCGGCAAGGCAGGCATTCGCCAGTTGCTCGCGGCGCAAACGGCGGCGCTGGCCTGATCCTACGGGGCTCCCGTTTTCAACCCATGCAAACTCACACCACCCTGCTGCTCATTCGCCATGCCGAAGTGGAGGCGAAATATCAGCGCGTTTTCGGCGGCACCATCGACATGAACTTGTCCCCGCTCGGCCACGAACAGGCTGGCGCGCTGGCGAAGTGGCTGAAGCGCCAGCCGCTGGATGCGATTTATTCCAGCCCGATGAAGCGCGTGCAACAGACTCTCGCGCCCTTCGCCACCAACGGCACGCCCAAGCCGGTCGTCCTGCAGGATTTGCACGAGGTGGACTTCGGGGACTGGACCGGCTTGAGCTGGGAGCACGTTCAGGAAAAGTTCGGCATCAGCGCCTTTACCTGGCTGGATCAACTGGAGCAAGGGGCCATTCCTAATGCCGAGAATACCCGGACTTACCGTGCCCGCATCGAACCCTGCCTGCAAACCATCCTCCGGCAAAGCCCGCAGCAGAACATTGCCATCTTCTGCCATGGCGGGGTCATCCGGATGCTCCTGGCCATCCTGTTGGAACTGCCGCTGGCGAAAATGGCCGCGTTTGAGATCGACTACGCCAGCGTCACCAAGGTCAGCCTGTTTCCGCACAAGACCGAAGTGCAATTGCTCAACTTCACTCCTTGGCGGGAGGTCGGATTATGAAATCAAAAATGCTTTGGAAAATCTCCATCCGCACTTTGCCGGAGGCGGACGACGCGGTGGTGGAACTGCTGGCCACTTGCTGCCACCAGTCAGCGGCCGCCTACCTTGATCTCGAATCGGGTGTCTCCACCCTCACTGTCTATTTCCAGAAAAAACCGGCCTGGCCCAAGACTCGTGAAGTTTTGAAAGCCGGTTTGCTCCGCATAAAAAAATGCGGGCTGCGGATCGGGGCTGGCAAAATCTCCCTCCAACAAGTCCGGCGTGAAAACTGGGCCGAATCCTGGAAGCGGCATTTCAAACCTATTGCGATCGGCAACACCCTGCTCATCAAACCGAGCTGGAGCCAGCGGCGCGCGAAGCAGAATCAGGCGGTCATCATTCTCGATCCAGGCCTGAGTTTCGGCACCGGCCAGCATCCCACGACGGGTTTCTGCCTCCAACAACTGGCCCGGCACCGTTCCGGGTTTCGAGTTGCGGGTTCCAAGTTGGGGCCACGCCTGCGCGGACCGGCCTCAAAACCTTCCTTCTTGGACATCGGCACCGGCTCGGGAATTCTCGCCATTGCCGCCGCAAAACTTGGATATGCACCCGTCGAGGCTTTTGATTTTGACCCGGAAGCCGTGGGGGTTGCCTGTGCCAACGCACGCAGGAATCGCGTCTCCGATAAAATTCTCATCCACCAGGCCGACGTGACGAAGCTTCCCCGGCGCGGTGGAAAAAAATATTCCCTGGTCTGCGCAAATTTAATTTCCAACCTGCTCATTTCTGAACAGGCCAGGATCGTGACCACCCTGCAACCCGGCGGGGTGCTGGTGCTGGCGGGTATATTGCTAAAAGAATTTGCCCAGGTGCAGGCGGTCTATGAAAAGGCGGGGCTGCGAATGGTTGCAGAACGCGCGGAAAACGAATGGTCTTCGGGTGCTTTCAGCCTGGAGGATGAGGAATAATTTTTTTTGAATGACTTTGTGGGCGACTGGTCTTATCCTCAGAACGCATGAAGCTCTGGATTCTATTCCAAGCCGCAAAAACCTCCAGCCAAGGGTTGGCACCCTTCGCGCTTCATGTGTCTCGAGAAAGGCATTCGAGCTATGACCAAAACATTGGAAACCATGAATGATGCGGTGAAAAACCCGAAACATTCCTTCAAAAAAGCCGACCACCAGCCGAAAAAAGCGATGAAACATCGCTACGAGCGCCGGAAAATAAAAGAATATCTCCACTTGGGGGACTGGCTCACCGAGGAGATGATATGATCCGAATCTGGACAATTTAAACCGCCAACGCCACGCAACCCGTGGCGTTTTTTTCTGCGTCTTTCTGAATGCCGCGTGCACCTTGCCTTGCCCGGCGGTAAAGGAGGAGACTTCCCCTCCAATAAAGTCCCCCAGCCTCCCGGCTGGCCTCGTTTTCCGGCTGGCTTCCAGCCTCCGGATTAAATATCACTAGCCGATGATTTCTTCCGCTTGGTTGCTGGCCTTTTACTGCCTGCTGGTTTTGCTCGCGTCGCTGGCGGGCGGATGGCTGCCGCTGTTGGTCCGCCTCACCCACACCCGGTTGCAAATGGCCATCAGCTTGGTGGCGGGCCTGATGCTTGGCATCGCCTTGCTTCATTTTTTGCCCGACGCGGCGGAGCAATTGCACTCTCTGAAGCGCACCGTGATGTGGGTGTTGGGCGGCTTTCTGGCCATGTTTTTCCTGCAACGCTTCTTTCATTTTCATCACCATGACCTGCCCGAAGGTGATCCTGAAGATTGCTGTGGTCATGGTCGTGCTCATGATAAACCTGCGGACCATCATCATGATCATTCAAAAACCCTGGCGGAGAAATCAGCCCGGCAGCTCTCCTGGGTGGGCACTGCCCTAGGGTTGACGCTTCACTCCTTATTGGATGGCCTAGCCCTGGCGGCGGCGGTCGAAGCGGGTGTCCAAGGCCATGCCGGACTGGCGGGCTTCGGCGTGGCCCTGGCGGTGATTCTCCACAAACCGTTTGATGCGATGGCGGTTTCCACCCTAATGACCGCCGGCGGGAGTTCCAGTTTTTCGCGCCAATTGCTCAATGTTCTTTTCGCCCTGGCGACACCGCTTGGCGCGGTCTTTTTTTATCTCGGGGCCAGCCAGTTTGCGGATTCAAACTCGGTATTTCTCGGCTGCGCCCTGGCCTTCTGCGCCGGCACATTTTTGTGCATCGCCTGCAGCGATCTCCTGCCGGAGCTTCAGTTTCATTCCCACGACCGGTTCAAGTTGTCTTTCGCCCTGGTGGCCGGTCTGGCGGTGGCGGTGCTCATCGGTCAGGCCGAAGCTTCGGATCACGCCGGGCCGCTGCCCGGTGAAATCCAAGGCACCCACCCGCCCAAACCATAAAAAAACCCGCAACTTGAGTTGCGGGTGATAAAGAAACGCAGGTGCGGCTGATTATTTCATCAGCAGCATCTGACGGGAACGTTTGATCGCCGTGTTCAAGCGGCGTTGATAGTGCGCCGGGAGTCCGGTGTACTTGCGCGGCAGGATGCGGCCCTGATCAGTCACGAAGGTTTTCAACAGGGTGACGTTCTTGTAATCGAGCGCGTCCACCGTAAAATCAATCTTCGGCTTGGGTCGGGGCGTGCGGTTATCCGACATGGATTTGCGCCCGCCGGGGCCGCCGCGTTTGTCGGGTTTGTCGTTATGAGTTTTGCGAGGCATAGGTTATTTGATTTCGCGGTGCAGGGTGTGGCGGCGGAGCGCGGAATTGAACTTCCTGATTTCCAGTTTCTCCGTCTTCAACTTTTTGTTGCGCGTGGTGGTGTAGCGCGAAGGAGATTTGCCCTCTTTGCGCGCTTCGGTGCATTCGATGGTGATGATTTCCCGTGACATAAATTATTCTTTTTCTTTCGATTTTTCTTCCGGCTCGTCCTCTTCCGTGTCGGTTTCGGCGACCCCGACGGAGTCCACCGATCCGAGCGCTCCCAAACGGCGCGAGCGCAGGGCGCCGTCGCGTTCCAACTGCGCCTGGGCCGCCACCGTGAAACGCGTCCAGGGAATGGCCTCCAGGCGGGCCTTCGGAATGGGCTTGCCGGTCAGTTCGCAAATGCCGTAGGTGTTCCGTTCAATGCGCTTCAGCGCCTCTTCAATCTCGTAAACGGCATCCTGATCGGAGGACAGAAGGCTCAGCGCAAAATCCCGGTCAAAATTATCCGTGCCGGAATCGGCCATGTGGAGGCTGTAGCCGGCCATCTCTTGGGCGGATTCCTTGGCCAGGCCGTTCATCTGGCGGAGCAATTGCTCGCGCAACTCCAGCAGGCGGTTGTAAAAAACCTGCCATTCGGCCTTGATTTTGACCGCCCCATTCCTTTTAGAACCGGCGGCCGGCTTGCCCAAAATGGAGGCCGCCGTGGCCATCGTCGGAGGTTTTCCGGCGGGCGATTTTGTGTTCTTTTTCTTTGATGTCACAATGCGTTTTCTAAAATTTCTTCAATTCCGGCTTCCCAAAGAACCTTTGTCCTTCTTTGAAAGGTGCGGGAATGTATCAAAGCGAACCGAATACTCCACAAAAAACTTCATTTTTTTTCGACAGGGCCCGACGACGCCAATCCGGGTCAGCCTTTTTCAATGCACGCGTAAGCGTTGTGGTTGTAGATGCTCTCAAAATTCTCGGCCTCCACCTTGTACCAGGTCACCAGCCTATGCGCGTTGAGGCGCAGCGCCACGTTGCGCACCAGGTCTTCCACGAACACCGGATTTTCGTAGGCACGTTCGGTCACCGCCTTCTCATCCTGCCGTTTCAACAACGCGTACAGCTCTGAACTGGCCGACGCCTCCACCATCGCAATCACATCCTCGATCCAGACAATGCTGCTGGAGCGCAACGCCACCGTGACCAGCCCGCGCTGATTATGCGCCCCATGCCGCGAGATGGCCTTGGAACAGGGACACAGCGTCGTCACATGCACCTTCACGGTCAGCACGAAATCCATCTCCGTACCGCACGCCGTGGCGTCGAAGCGCGCGACGTAATCCATCAGGCTTTCCAGGCGCGACACCGGCGATTTCTTGGACATGAAAAACGGAAACTCCATTTCCAGGTGCGCCGTGGCGGCGTGGAGCTTCTGCCGCATCGCCTGCAAAATGTCGGTGATGTTCTCCACATGGATGATGTCGCCGTGCGCGTTGAGCACCTCGACGAAGCGGCTCATGTGCGTGCCTTTGAATTCCTTGGGCAGATCCACGAACATCCCGATGGTCGCAATGGTGTTCTGGACGCTGTGCGCCTTGTCGCGGATCTGGATGGGGAACCGCAGCCCGCGCACGCCCACCTTGTCAATGCGCAACTCGCGGTGATCGCGCTCGCTCTGCTTGTCGTGCATGGGCGCAGGTTTGCTGCGCGACGAACGGGTCAATCTGTGAACGCCATTTGATTTTGAACTTTTCGGCACGCTGACATAGTAACAGCCGGCATTTCTTTTGCAAAAAATATCTCCCGAAGAATTGCATTTTGACAGGCCCGGCCCGCTGGCTTATTAGCAACAGATGAAATTAGATTTCTGCCTCCCAATCCTTCTGGGCACGTTCTTTGTCGGTCGCCCGCCCCTCTATGCTGAAACCTTTCGCGTCGCCGCCTACAACGTGGAGAATTATCTCGACCAGCCCACCGAATCGCGCCGCCACCCGAAATCGTCCGAGGCCAAAGCCAAAATCCGCGAAAGCATTCTCGCGATTAAACCCGATGTGATTGCGTTCGAGGAAATGGGCGGCACCAACGCGCTGTTGGAGCTGCGCGATTCGCTCAAGGCCGCCCGCCTTGACCTGCCGTACTGGGAACACGTCAGCGGTTTCGACACAAACATTCACGTCGCGGTGCTCAGCAAGTTTCCGTTTGCCGCACGCCGGCCGCACACGAACGACAATTTTCTGTTGAGCGGCCGCCGCTTCCGCGTCAGCCGCGGTTTTTCCGAAGTGGACATCCAGGTGAACGCGAACTACACCTTCACGCTGCTGGGCGCGCATTTGAAGTCCAAACGGCCCGTGCCCGAAGGCGACGAGGCGGAATTGCGTCTGGCGGAGGCCAAACTTCTCCGTGAAAAGGTGGACGCGATTCTCAACGCCCGCCCGGACGCCAATCTCATCGTCGTCGGCGATTTCAATAACACCAAGAATTCTCCCTCCACCAAGGCCGTCATCGGCGGCGGCAAATTCAAACTCGTGGACACCCGCCCCGCCGAGCGCAACGGCGACAACGCACCGAATCCGGTGGCGCGATTTGATCCGATGAATGTCACCTGGACGTATTATTACGGCGTCGAAGACAGTTACAGCCGCATTGATTATATTCTTCTCAGTCCCGGCATGGCGCGCGAATGGGTGAAGGAAGACACCTACCTTCCCACGATTCCGAACTGGGGCGTCGGCTCGGATCATCGCCCGCTGGTCGCCACGTTTAACGCAGTCAACCAATAACCGTATTTGCTCAAATTATGTTCCCTGACATCGCCCTGACCAAAGATAAAACCTGGCAACCCGGCCCATATCCCGGAGTCGAGCTGATGATGCTTCACAAAAACGAACAAACCGGCGGCGTCACGGTGCTGCGAAAATTTCACGCTGGCGTGACCGTGCCCGCGCACATTCATCCGCAGGCGAGCGAATCGGTTTATATTCTGTCCGGCGAATGGGAGGAATCCGGCATCACCTATTCGAGCGGGGCCTTTTTCTTTGCCCCGCGCGGCGTGGCGCATGGGCCGCATGTGGCAAAAACGGAAGTCGTCAGCCTGACGAGTTTCGACGGACCGCTGACGGTGGTGGGGGCGTGAAAAGATGGCAGGGGCGGTGCGCTGCGCCGCCCGGACACCGCATCGCCACGTCCCTACCCTTCCAAAACTGCCACTGCCGTCGCGTGATTTTCCGTGTGGCTCAAACTAAGGAGCAGGTTCTTCGCGCCTCGTTCCTGGAATAATTTCTTCCCCTTGCCATGCAGCACCAGCAGCGGCTCGCCGGATTCCTGACGCACCACTTCCATGTCCAGCCAGCCGAGCGCGCCGCCGATGCCGGTGCCGAACGCCTTGGCCACCGCCTCCTTCGCCGCGAAGCGCGCGGCCAGATGCGGCCCCGGAGTTTTGTAGGCAAGACAGTAGGCGATCTCAGCCGGCAGCAAAATGCGCTGGAGAAACTTCTCACCCGACTGCTGGACGGACGATTCAATCCGCGCCACTTCCACCAAGTCTATGCCCACGCCCAAAATCATTCCGCGAATTTTGGCAAAGCCCGCCGCTCGCGCAAGGAAACTCGAAAATCATTCCCCGGGAGCGCGGACCGCCGAGTCCGCGAGTTCCAACCTGTGCAAACGGAAACTGCGGACAAGGCTGTCCGCACTCCTGCTGTTGCGGTCAAATATCCCCCCAGCCCTCTTGCTCGTCACCAGAATTGGCGATTACCCGGACACCCACCGCCACCTATCTTGTCACGTATTCGCACCCAAATGATTTCGCACCTTATTTCAACTCCGCCACCCACGCTGGCTGCCAGCTGTCAGAGCACGGTTCGCGCCTTGCCTGCCTCCCTCGTCCCGGCAGGTCTCCGTTGAGTGGAATTATGCCCGTCCGTTTTTTTTCAATCGTGCGCCGCGCTTTGCAACTGCTCGCGCTGGGCGGCTGGCTGCCTGCGGTGGCTGGCGCGCATGGCGCGTTCGATCACAGCACCCGGGTGTGGGTATTTGCCGACCACCTCGAAGTTGGCATCGCGATGGGCCCGGAGGCGGCGAAAACTTTCCTGAACGATGGTCCGCCCGAGGTCACCCGTTCGGGCCTGATGCAAATCGCCTACCCGTATCCGGCCGGCAACGCCGCGCGGCTTTTTGAAATCAAGTCCGGCAACACGGCCCTGGCCCCCACCAAAGCAACCGTGCGATCTGACGGGCTGGAATTTGATTTCGAACTCATCTACCCACGGCCAGCCGGCGGCACGCTAAGGCTTCGGGCGGCTTACCTGAATGAATTGCACCAAGCGGGCAAAGGCTCACTCGCCGTGGCGGACGAATCCGGTGCGACCCTCGCGGCAAGGTTGCTCGCATCGGGTGATGACACTTTGGAAATCACCCTTCCAGAAAGTGTGTCCGCACCGATCGGAGGCGTCAGCCAGCCTGCACCCACAACTGCCACGACGGCCCCGGTTGCCGCCCCGGTAAAATCCGCGCCACTGCAAACACTGGCCTCCAGCCCTTCCTTCGGCGAATTTTTCAAGCTCGGCGTCACCCATATCCTTTCCGGATTTGATCATCTCCTGTTTCTCGGCGCGCTGCTGATCGGTGTCCGCAAAGTCGGACCAATGCTCGTGGTCATCACCTGCTTCACAATGGCGCACTCCATTACGTTGGCGCTGGCGGCAACGGGCGTGGTCGTCATTCCCAGCCGCATCACCGAACCGCTGATCGCGGTTTCCATCATCGTAGTGGCGGTTGGGAATCTTTTCCGCCCGGCGGCGACCTCCGATCGCCACTGGCTCGCCGCCGGGTTCGGGTTGATCCACGGCTTCGGCTTCGCCAGTGCGCTGCGTGAAGCCGGTCTCGGCAGCAAGGGCCTGGCTTTGGCGAAGCCGCTCTTCGCCTTCAACCTCGGCGTGGAGGCCGGACAACTGCTGGTGGCCGCGCTCTTTCTTCCCTTGCTCTTCCGGCTGCTCCAGGCGAAGTCTTTCGAGCGCTACGGCATCCCGGCCATTTCAACCCTCATCCTCGCCCTGGGCAGTTTCTGGCTCGTGCAACGACTGTTGTTCTGACTCGCGACTCGCCCAACTTTATGACGTTTCCACTCATGGCGAACAAACCTCTCCGAAGCTACCTCGCCGCCGCGCTCGGCATCCTCTGCCTCACCGCCATCAACGCCCACGCGCAACGCCAGATGGAGAAGCTGGGACGCGGCGTGGTCGCGCTGCATTCTGCCACTTCGCAGGCATACATCGGCTGGCGCTTGCTCGCGACGGAGCCAACGGAGGTCGGTTTCAACCTTTACCGCTCGACCAGCGGCGGCGCGGGTGTGAAATTGAACTCCCTGCCGCTCACCAACACCACGGACTATCTCGACACCACGGCAAATCTCGCCGTCTCCAACGCGTGGTACGTCACGCCAGTCACAAACGGCGTGGAAGGCTTGCCTGGCGCGGCCTACGGTCTCGCGGGCAATTCGCCCGTCCGACAATACCTCTCGTGGCCGCTGCGCACCATCACCGGTCCTGGTGCGCCGTTCGACGTGAAATTTTGCTGGGTCGGCGATTTCGACGGCGACGGCGAGTATGATTATCTCGTGGACCGCATTTCCACGACGGTGGCCACGAATGAGTTTCTCCAGGCCTACAAACGTGACGGCACCTTTCTCTGGCAGATGGACCTGGGTTACAACAGCACGAACCAATACAACATCGAACCCGGCGCGTCGGCCATCAGCATCGGTCATGGCGACAACGTCTCGGTTTATGATCTGGACGGCGACGGCAAAGCGGAGGTTTGTGTGCGGACCGCCCGCGGCGTCACTTTCGGTGACGGTGCCGTGGCCACCGGACCCGATGACACGACGCAATACCTTTCCATCGTCAACGGGTTGACCGGACATGAAATGACCCGGGCGATCATTACCAACTCGTGGCCTGCCGACGGGCCGATGAGCGGCCATTTCGGCGTCATGTATTGCGACGGGGTGCGTCCGAGCCTGCTGATTCATAATGAAAACCGCAACAGCTCCGGCGGGTTCCAGCGCCAGGCCATGACCTATGATTATCGCGACGGACAGTTGACGCGCCGCTGGTTCTTCACACCACCCCCCAACTCCAATCTCTCCTGGGGACACCAAATCCGCATCATGGATGTGAATCACGACGGCATTGACGACCTCATCGACGTCGGCTCCGTCCGGAACGGCGTCAACGGCCAGACGTTTTTCGACACGGAACTTGTCCACGGCGACCGCTTTCACATCACGGACATCGACCCCGACCGTCCGGGGCTGGAGATGTTTTCCATCCAGCAATTGAACCCGACGCTGCTGGCCACGGCCCTGATTGACATGGGCAGCGGCTCGATCATCAAAAAATGGTATTCGCCCGTCATCACCGATGTCGGTCGCGGCACCGTGCTGGATCTGGATCCGAGCCATCGCGGGCTGGAATTTTATTCCACGCAACCGGGCATTTTCGACTGCAAGGGCGACCAGATTTTTTCCAACAACATCTGGCCGCCCGAAGCCATCTGGTGGGATGCCGACTTGAGCCGCGAACTTGAGGACGGCGCGGGCAACGGCGCGTTAAACCCGGTCATCAACAAGTTCAACCCCGCGAGTGGTGGAACCAGCCGCCTCTATTCCATCTACAACGAAGGCGTGCATCAGGCTTACGGTGGACGCGCCGCCTTCTGGGGCGACATCCTCGGTGACTGGCGCGAAGAAGCCGTCCTCGTCGCCAACGATTATTCCGAGCTGCGCGTTTACACGACTAAAATCCCGGCGACGAACCGGCTTTACTGCCTGATGCAGAATCCCGCTTATCGCGACCAGGCCACCTGCAAGGGTTATTACCAGGCCAGCTATGTGGATTATTTTCTGGCGAACGACATGCCGCCGCCACCCACCCCGCTGGTTTCCGACGCCAAGCTCGTCTGGCGTGGCGACGGCACGAATGTCTGGGACGCGGCCACGACGGCGAACTGGCGCACGAACTGGTTTTATGTCGGCAACGCCAACACCAATCCCGCGCCATTCAATGCCGGCGACACCGTTCTGTTCGACCTCACCGGATCGAACCAGGCCGCCATTACGCTTGTCGGCTCGCTCATGCCCGGCGACGTCCGGATTCACGCGCCAAAAAACTTCACCTTCGACAGCAAAATCGGTTCGCTGGATGGCGCGACCAAACTAACCAAGGGCGGCGCGGGCAAGGTGACCCTCAATGGCACCAATAATTTCACCGGCAAGACGATCATCAGCGAAGGCTCGTTCATCGTGAACGGCGCGCTGCCGAACTCGCCCATCACCGTGCGCGGCGGCGTGTGGCTGGACGGCCGGCTCGGCGGCACTGGCGTCGTCGGTTCGGCGGTTTCGCTCCACGAGGGTGCCGGCGTTTCCCCGGGACAAGGGACGAATTCACCCGGCACGCTGACCATCGCCAACAACGTGACGATGAACGGGCGCACTTTGAATGATTTCGATTTGTCCGAGGACGCAAGTGGCACGACCAAAACGAACGACCTGCTCGTCATCGCCGGCAACCTCGCCGCCACCGGCACCAACACCCTCGTCATCCGCAAGCTCGACGCGACGCTGCCGCCCGGCGGCGTCTATC
Organism: Verrucomicrobiota bacterium; assembly: GCA_031423695.1. Taxonomy (GTDB): domain Bacteria; phylum Verrucomicrobiota; class Verrucomicrobiia; order Limisphaerales; family CAIQOK01; genus CAIQOK01. The sequence goes on along the minus strand of JANPGB010000582.1, from coordinate 6,621 downwards.
CGCTCATCATTTATTCCGGCACGTTCAGCGGTGGCTTGAACAATTTCACCGTGTCCGGCCTCACCGGCATCCCCTTCGCGCTCACGAATCCGCCCGGACAAATCGCGCTCGTCATCAAAAGCTATCGCGCGCCCGCGACGCTCACCTGGACTGGCGGCAGCGGCGGCAACACGTGGGACTTGCTCACGTCGAGCAACTGGTTCAATGGCGCAGCGAAAGACCAGTTTGCGCCCAATGACACTGTGCGTTTCGACAACACCGGCGCATCGAATCTCACGGTGACTTTGGCCGGCGACCTTGTCTGCTCCAATCTCGTCGTGGACAGCACCACCAATTACACGCTCACCGGCAGCGGCGGCATCATCGGCGCGGGGGGCTTGACGAAAACCAATTCCGGCACGCTCGTCATTTCCGCGCTGAACAACGCGTTCACCGGCAAAACAATTTTGTCCGGCGGCACGCTCGTGGTGTCCGAACTCGACGCCGTTGGTTTTCCCAGCCCGCTCGGCAATCCGCCCGCTGGCTCGACGAACCTGGTGTTGTCCGGCAGCCCCACGCTGCGCGTCACGAGCGAGTCCTATACCGACCGCGGCATGACCCTCGGCGCCGGGACGAACACGATTGACGTGCCCAACAGCACCGACCAGTTGACCGTCGCCGGTGTCATTGGCGGCGGCGGCGCGCTGCAAAAGATGGGCGCGGGAACTCTGGCGGTGAGCGCCAACAACACCTTCACCGGGCCGACTTATCTTTACGGTGGAAACCTTTCCCTCGGCGGCGGCACGGCCAATCAATATGGCCTCGGCGCCGGCCCCGGCGGCAACGGCAACACCACCGTCACGATTTCCAACGCCACCCTCACGATGTTCAGCGACAGCGGCAGTTACGACAGCTGCTATTGGAATCTCCTCGTGCCGACGAATGCCACTGCGACGATTTACGCCGACGACCGTGTGAATCTTTATGGCTCGCTCACCGGCGGCGGCACGCTGAACTTCAACGTCTATTACGTCCGCACCGAATTGGACGGCAACTGGTCTGCGTTTACCGGCCAGTTGAATCTCGGCACCGACAGCGGCGGCGGCGATTTCCGCATCGGCAATACTTCCGGCTACGCCAGCGCCAGCGTGAACCTCGCCGACCATATCAGCGCATACCACATTGGCGGCAGTGCGGTTGCTTTCGGCGCCCTGTCCGGCGGCCCGCTGTCCTATCTGAGCGGCGCGGCCTGGACGGTTGGCTCAAAAAACACTGACGCGACTTTCGCGGGAACCATTGCGGGCAACTCCATCACAAAGGTCGGCACCGGCTCGTGGACGATCACGGGAACCAACTCCTACACCGGCACCACGACGGTGAGCGCCGGCACGCTCTTCGTGAACGGCGACAATCATTCGGCCGGCGGCGCCGTGTCCGTCGGTGCGTCCGGCACGCTCGGTGGCAAGGGCGTTATCGGCGGCGCGACGACGGTGAATGGAAAACTTGCGCCCGGCAGCAACGGCCTCGGCACACTCACCTTCAACAACAACCTGACGCTCGTGGGCGGCAGCACAACGTTCATCGAGATTAACAAAGGCAGCGGCGCGAAAGACTTGGTGAACGCCGGCGGCACCTTGCTTTTCGGCGGGACGCTGCAAGTCACGAATCTCTCCGGCGTGCTGACGAACGGCGACAGTTTCCAGATTTTCAGCGCAGCCGTGCACGGCGGAACCTTTGCCGTGCTGAATTTGCCCACGCTCGCCACGAATTTGTCCTGGGACACCAACGCGATTTACAGCAGCGGCCTGCTGGCCGTCAGCGGCGCGGTCATCTCCAATCCTCCGCCCACCAACTCGACCCTCGTCTGGAAAGGCGACGGCGCCGGCAACGTCTGGGACACGGCGGGCGCGGCCAATTGGTTTGACCCGAGCAACAACATCGTCGGATTCAACGCCGGCAACGAGGCGAACTTCACCGACGCCGGCTCCAACAACGTGCCCGTCATCTTGAGCGGCGCCCTGCAACCTTCGGCGCTCATCGTCAGCGCGACGAAGAACTTCACTTTCGGCGGCAGTGGCTGGATCGCCGGCACCAATGCGTTCATGAAATCCGGCGCGGGCACGCTCACCTTCGCGAACACCGTCAACAACACCTTCACCGGCGGCACCGTCATCAGCAACGGCATCGTCGCACTCGGCACCGACAGCGGCAAAAATCAGAAAGATCTCGCGCTTGGCACTGGCCCGGTTTTGATCGCTGGCGGCGGGCAGTTGCGGCTCGGCGGGGATTCCGGCAACACGCAGGTGCAGCACTTTATCACCAACACGATCACGCTCGATGGCGGCACGCTCTTCGGCGTGGATGGCGACCAGCATTTCACCAACTCGACTTTCACTGTCGCCGCCGGCGGCGGCACGCTCCTGGGGCGCTGGTTGAACAAGGACATCTTGATCGAATCCAAACTGACCGGCAGCGGTGCATTGACCGTGAATTACGGCGGCGGCGCCTCGTCCCCCGGCGCGCTGGTTTATTTCAGTAACCCGCTCAACACTTACAGCGGCACGGTCACCGTCCGGACCAACGCCATCGCGCTCTCCAACCCCTACGCGCTCTCCAACGCGGTCGTCAACGTTGCGGGCACGGGCACCAGTGCGAACCTCACCTGGAGCGGCATCACGACCATCGTTCTCGGCGGATTAAGCGGCGCGGGCGGCCTCAGCCTCGGCGCGAATCAATTGGTTCTCGGGAACAACGGCGGGTCCACGATTTACTCCGGGGCGTTGAGCGGCACGGGCTCACTCGTGAAAAATGGCGGCGGCACCAGCACCCTCGCCGGCACGAACTCCTACACCGGCGCAACGACCGTGAGCAACGGCACTTTGCTCGTCCACGGCCGGCTCGGCAGCACCACGCTCACCGCGTGGGGCGGCACGCTCGGCGGCAACGGCAGCCTCGCCGGCCCCGTGAACATTCGCTCCGGGGCAACCCTCGCGCCCGGCGCATCTATCGGCACGCTCACCGTCAGCAACACCGTCACGCTTTACGCGGGCAGCACCACGTTGCTGGAGATTGGAAAATCGCCGACGACCAACGACCTTTTGAAAACCACCGGTCTGCTCACCTTCGCCGGGAATTTAATCGTAACGAACACCAGCGGAAATGCCCTCGCCACCGGGGACAGTTTCAAAATTTTTGACACCGCCAGCCAGACCGGTTCTTACAACAGCCTCACTCTCCCCGCGCTCTCCGCCGGACTTGGGTGGAACACGGCGGCGCTTTACACCGGCGGCACGGTCGCGGTGGCACGCACGATTCCGGTGGGGGCGTGGGGTCAAAATGATTTTGCTCAAGCAACCCTGGTGGCCGGCCTCAGCAACACCGTGGCCATCGCGGCGGGCGGTTATCACAATCTCGCGCTGCTCGCCAACGGCGCCGTCATCGCGTGGGGCAACAACAGCAACGGGCAATGCAACGTGCCGCCCGACCTCACCAACGTCGTGGCCATTGCGGCGGGCGGCTCCCACAGCATCGCCGCGCGCCCTGATGGCACCGTGGCCGCGTGGGGCGGAAATGATGCTGGACAAATTTCTGTTCCATCGGAGGCGACCAACGTCGTCGCGCTCGCGGGCGGCGAAAGCCACAGTCTGGCGCTGCGCGGTGACGGCAGCGTCGTCGCGTGGGGCGATGACACTTGGGGACAGTTGGATTTCCCCGGGGACGCCACAAACCTCGTCGCCATCGCAGCGGGCGCGCATCACAGTCTCGCGCTGCGAGCGGACGGAATAGTCATTGCGTGGGGCGACAACCTCGGGCCGTTCGGAGATTATGCCGGTCAGGCCACCGTGCCGTTTGGGTTGAATCAAGTCGCGGCCATTGCCGCCGGTGGTTTTCACAGCCTCGCGGTAAACGCCGACGGCACCGTCACCGGATGGGGCGACAACTCCCTTGGCCAGCTCAGCGTTCCCGGCGGGTTGACGAACATTGTGGCCGTGGGCGGCGGCTACGCGCACAGCCTGGCACTGGGCGGCAGCGGGTTGATGACCGCGTGGGGCGACAATCTTTATGGGCAGCTCGTGGTGGATCCCACCTTCACCGGCGTGGCCGCCGTGGCGGCGGGCGGTTATCACAGCGTGGCCTTGCAAGGCGTGTTTCCCGCCGCGCCGCAACTCTCGCAGGCCGAGCACTCGGGCGGCGCCTTCCGGGTCGGGACTCCCACGACGCGCGGCAAACCCAGCATTTTATTTTATAAAAACTTTCTGGGCGATCCGAACTGGGGCTTTGTCCGGGCGGTCGCCGGCGATGGCGCGCAGAAAACGTTGACCGACCCGGGTGCGGCGGCGGATCAGCGTTGGTATCGCGTGCGGATTCCATGAGGAAAAACTGAAATGCTAAAATCCGCAAAACGCAGAAACCGAAACGTTGTTCGCGCTGGCCTTTTCAGCTTTTTCCTTTTCGCCCGCCCCGCCTTCGCGCACGACCCGCTCGAAATCTCGGCCACGGTCTATTTGCAAACCAACCGCATCGAACTTCGCGCGGTGATGATGCGCAAGACCATCCTGCTCGCCGCCGATCACCAGGGCGTGGCGCTGCTGGATTTTTCCATCCCCGCCGAGCGCGAAGAAGCCCTGCCCATGTTGGGCTCGCTGGCCCCCGGGTTGTTCACGCTGACCTGTGGCTCCAATTCACTCACCGCCACCGAGGCAAAGGTCATCCTCGGCGCGGAGGACCACGTCGGCTTCAACCTCACATATCCCGCCACAAATGTGACCGTGAAGCTCGCGGCAACATTGCTCGCCCACCTTCCGCGGCAGGACCCTTACGGCGTGAACGTCGTCGTGCTCGACCTGGCGCACAATCAGGTGCTCGAACAGAAGCTCCTTGTCGCCGAAAATTCGGCCATGGAAATCACTCCGCGCCCGGTGGCCGCCACGAATCAACCTGCCGCCACCCAAAAGTCAACCGCCGTTCCACCATGAAACCCCGCTTTAAAATCCCAAGCTTGCTGCTGCTGACGGTGTCAATGCTGCCCGCCGTCACCAGCCATGCCCAGCGCCAGTTGGAAAACCTCGGGCGCGGCGTGGTCGTCGTGCGCACGAGCGCCACCCAGGTTTATGTCGGCTGGCGTTTGCTCGGCACCGACCCGGACAACACCGGCTTCAACCTCTACCGCGTCACGTCCGGCGTCACCAACAAGTTGAACGGCGCGCTGCTCACCAACACCACGGATTACGTGGACACGCCCGCGAACCTCGCCATCGCCAACTCCTATTTCGTCGAGCCCGTCGTCAGTAGCGTCACGCAAGCCGTGAGCGTTGCCTACACGCTGATCGCCAACGCGCCCACGCAGCAGTATCTCAACATCCCGCTCTCGCCGCCGCCCGGCGGCACCGAACCCGCCTCCGCCGACGGCACCGACGCCGGCGGCCCCTACACTTACAACGCCAATGATTGCAGCGTCGGCGACGTGGACGGCGACGGTGAATACGAAATCATCGTCAAATGGGATCCCACCAACTCGAAGGATAATTCCCAGAGCGGCTTCACCGGCGACACGTATCTGGATTGCTACAAATTAAACGGCACCCGGCTGTGGCGCATTGACCTCGGCCCGAACATCCGCTCCGGCGCGCACTACATGGACTTCATGGTTTACGATTACGACGGCGACGGCAAAGCCGAGGTCATGTGCCGCACCGCGCCCGGCGCGAAAGATGGTTTGGGAACCTATCTCGGCAGCGTCGCGAAATGGCAGACCGCCAACGGCCCGCATCCTACGTTCAACGACACCGACGATTACCGCACCACCGGCCCGAACGGCGTGAACGGCTATGTCCTCGCCGGCCCGGAATTCATCACCGTGTTCAACGGACTCACCGGCGAAGAAATGGCCAGCTCCACCTGGTATCCCAAACGCGACCCCGACAACAACGACGACAATCCCACGTCCACCCGCATCAACACCATCTGGGGTGATGGCTACGGCAACCGGCTGGATCGCTTCCTCGCGGGCATCGCCTTCCTCGACGGCAAGCGTCCCAGCGGCATTTTCTGTCGCGGTTATTACACGCGCGCCTACGTCACCGCGTGGGACTGGCGCAACGGCACGCTCACCAAGCGCTGGTCTTTCAACAGCGATCCTTCCAACCTCAACTACAAAGGCCAGGGCGCGCATAGTTTGTCCATCGGCGACGCCGACGGCGACGGCAAGGATGAAATCCTCTACGGCGCGGCGTCCATTGACGACAACGGCCAGGGGCTTTATTCCACCGGCCTCGGCCACGGCGACGCCGAACATTTTTCTGACATGGACCCGTGGCGGCCCGGCAAGGAAATCTGGATGGTTCATGAAGACCCCGGTTCTTATGGTCCGAACGGATTGGAATATCGCGACGCAAAGACTGGCGCGCTCATTTTCGGCGTGGACGGCCAGGGCGCGGATGTGGGGCGTGGCGTGGCGTATGACATTGATCCACGTTATCGCGGCTATGAAATGTGGGGTTCGCGCGGCGGCCTGATGAGCGCGACCGGCGTGCAAATCACCAGTTCGCGGCCGGGCCAGATGAATTTTTGCGCGTGGTGGGACGCCGACGTGCTCCGCGAAACCCTCGACGGCACCTCGATCTACAAGTGGAACTGGTCGAG
>JANPGB010000581.1:0-14654 GCA_031423695.1 Verrucomicrobiota bacterium | reverse complement strand
ACCAACCTTGCCTTTGCGCACCTTCTCGCCTTGAGCTTTGCGTCGCACTACTTCATCGCGGGTCAATGCTTCGCGCAGCACGGCGACAAGCGGGCCGTTGCCAGATAGGAAAACCGCATGCGTGGGCTGCTCCAATTCTCGTCGGTGCCGAGTGGCGACATTCAGTCCGACGAGAGTCTTGCCGGCACCCGGAACGCCCGTGACGAAGCAGATGATCTTGCGACTATTTTTCATCGCCTCATCCACAAGATCGTCAATGCGAAGTGAGGTTACACGGAGGTTTTGCGCACCAGCGTCAAAGCGTGCGATAGCCTCGACCGAGTGCTGGGCGTAAAGAGAGCGTGCGGCTTCGATGATGGTTGGCGTTGGATGATAGGGAGCCCGCGACCATTTGTGATCATCAACGACCGCGCCAGTAATTATCTGTAGAGCCTCATCCATCGCGGCGCGAAAACCGTCAACTCCTACAGCTACCGGGCGATAGACTCTGTCGTCATCGGATCGAAGACTTTTCGGCGCCGTTGCCGGCGCGGATTCGGTCGCCACAAGGATAGGGACGATGGAAGCGCTGTGGCTCGCTTCGTGAAAATTCTTAAGGTCGAGCGCGTAATCCCAAACTTGATCCATCGCGGCACGCTCGAAAACAGATTCGCCGACTTTGAACTCCACGACGAAGACCACGGGGCCAACAAGGACGACTGCATCAATGCGGCGTCCCATGCGGGGAATGTTGAACTCCAAGAATAGACTGCCGGTTAAACCCTTGAGAGATGCCGCAAGAACTCTGAGTTGAACAAGCCACGCATCGCGTTGGGTCGGAAGTAGGGCGAACTCGCCATTGGTCGCAAGTCGCCCAAGAACAGTCTCTAAATCAGTTCGGAGGAAATCGGCAATCGTCGCGCCATACCATGCTCGCGAAGTAGGCGCAGCTGAAACGTTGGCGTTTCCCAGGGGGTTCATTTCACGAAGACTGTCAGCTCAACCATCAAAAGGAAAGGCGCCTGAATGCCTGCACTCTCATGCAATGCCCTCCCTTTGGCTGGCCATTGCCATTAAGACTGGCCCGCTCACGTGCCGCAAAACGTACGGCAGGCCGGGGTGCCGGGCGGCGGCGGGTTTAGCAATTCGCCAGGTTGATCGGCGGCGGCGTAGGGAGTGGCCAGCGCGGTTTGAAGGCGTTCGAACGGGGCGAGATCGTTTCCAATGGTGGCGGCGGCCAAGGCTTCTTCCACGAGGTGATTTCGTGGAATCACGGCCGGGTTGTGGGTGTTCATCAGCCGAGCAACTTCGGTCGCGGGCTGGGGTTGTCGGGCGAGTCGTTCGGTCCAGCGCCGGTGCCAGGCGGTGAACGCGGCGGCGGCGGGCGGCGTGGATCCCGCCGTGGCATCGGGTCGCAGGTTGCGGAAGGTGTGGGTGTAGTCGGCGTGCGTCTCGTGCATCCAGCGGAGCAGTTCTTCGGCAAGCGCGAAGTCCCCGGGTTCGGCGGTGAACAGGCCAAGCTTCCCGCGCAGCGCGGCGAGCCAGTGCCAGTGATGGCGTTCAGCGAAGGATTCGAGCGCCGTGTTGGCGCGGGCCACGGCGGTTTCCGGTTCCGCGTGCAGGAGCGGCAGCAGGGCCTCGGCGAGGCGGGCCAGATTCCACGCGGCAATTCCGGGCTGTTGTCCAAAGGCGTAGCGACCGTGATAATCAATGGAACTGAACACCGTCGCCGGGTCGTAGGTGTCCACAAAGGCGCAGGGGCCGTAGTCAATGGTCTCGCCGGAGAGCGCCATGTTGTCGGTGTTCATGACGCCATGCACGAAGCCGACCCGCATCCAGTGGGCGATGAGCAAGGCCTGGCGTTCCATCACTTCCTCCAGCAGCGCGAGCGCCGGCTGGTCGGACTCCGCACGCTCCGGGAAGTGGCGGCGCAACGTGTATTCCGTCAGGCGGCGCAGAGCATCCGCCTCACCCAGCGCGGCGAAGTATTCGAAGGTGCCAACGCGAATGTGGCTGGCGGCAACGCGGGTGAGGATCGCGCCGGGCTGGGTTTGCTCGCGATAGACCCGTTCGCCGGTGCCGGCCACCGCGAGGCTGCGGGTGGTCGGGATGCCGAGGGCGTGCATGGCTTCGCTGATCAGGTATTCGCGCAGCATGGGACCGAGGGCAGCGCGGCCGTCGCCCCGGCGCGAATAGGCGGTGGGACCGGAACCCTTCAACTGAATGTCAAAGCGCTCGCCGGCAGGCGTAAGCTGTTCGCCGAGCAGGATGGCGCGGCCGTCGCCGAGGCGGGTAAGGTTGCCGAACTGGTGTCCGGCATAGGCTTGGGCGATGGGCTCAGCGCCGGGGAAAATCTGGTTGCCCGTGAAACCGGCGGCGGCGTCCGGGCCGGTGAAAGCGGCGGGATCCAGTCCGAGCGACTGGGCGAGCGAATGGTTGAAGAGAATGAGGCGCGGTGCGGCGACCGGGGTGGGGTTCACGCGGGTGTAAAACACCTTCGGCAGGCGGGCGTAGGAGTTGTGGAAGCGCCACCCGGCGTCGAGGAGTGTGCGGTGGAGTTCCGCAAACCGGCTGCCAGGCTGCTTTGTTTCATCGTTCATCATGCTGACTTTAGCATGACGCGAGCCGCACGCCTCGCCTACAGGAAAAATTGTGGGCGCACTTTTGATGGCCTGATTGTTTTTGGGCAGCGCTGCCGTCCGGCCAAACAACCAAACGAACAAGCCCGTTGCAAAACCTGGCGGTCGTAGCGGCGGCTCGCACGACGAAACAAATGTTGGAGACACAGGCGACGGAAATGAGGAAGCTCGGGCATGACTAGTTTCAGCCTGCCGCCCAGCTATCCCCGCCTCAAGCTGGTGAACAGTTTTTATGAACTGGCCAACACACCTTTCGCCTGTGGCGTCAATGCCATCTGCTGGCAGCGCACCCTGCCGGACAGCTTCGGCGAAGTGGTGGAAAAGCTCGGCGGCGGCGATGGGATCACCACCCTCGACGACGCGCGGCTGCGGGCCCTGCCCGTGAGCGCCGCGGGTCGGGTCGCCATCGCCATGATGCTTGAGGACCAGCGGCGGCTCCGGGAGCACGGCCTTGACCCGGTGCTCAACTGCATCCACGGCTACCCCCGCGATGAAGCTGCGGGGCCCGTGCCCACCGACGTCTTTTCCTTCCACGCGGACAGCGCCACGGTGCAGACCGACACCTGGCTTTGCACTTACCACGGGCCGGCGAGCGAGGGTCTGCGCAACGACGAGGCGCAGCGCCGCGTGGACGTGCCCGCCACTCGCGCCGAACTCCTCAAACTCCACGGCGGTCAGGACGACGACGAGTTTCGCGAACACTTAACTGAAAATTGCTACGATCTCCACTACGCGCCCATGCCGGGCGCGCGGCCATTTTCATTTGGCCTGGGCAACCTGTGGCGCATCGCCGTGGACTGGCCCGGCTGTCCGGTTCCCCCGTGCATCCATCGCGCGCCCGCCACCCGGCCCGGCCAGCCGCCGCGGCTGCTGCTGATCAGTTGAAAAAACCTGGAAATGAGTGGGGAAGTCGCCGGGGCGGGACGAGCAGAACGACGACGACACCTGCCTGCGGGTTTCAGTCGGCCTTCGCCAACTCACGCTCCGTCTTCAACCGCAACTGGCCGCACGCCGCGTCAATGTCGTGGCCCTTTTCCCGGCGGAGCGTGGCGATGGCGCCCTGCTTTTCGAGCGCGGCCAGAAAACTTTCCTGCGTCGCTTCGTTCGGACGCTCCCACGTCAGGCCTTCCACCTGGTTGTAGGGAATCAGATTCACCTTCGCGTTCAAACACTTCGCGAGTTGCGCCAGCGGCTTGGTCTGGTCCAGCCCGTCGTTCACGCCCGCGATCAAGATATATTCAAACGTGATCATGCGGCCCTTCTTGTCCTGGTAGTATTCGCAGGCGGCGGTCAGTTCCTTGAGCGGAAACTTGCGGTTCACGGGCATGATTTTGTCGCGCGTCTCGTCCGTCGCGCCGTGCAAAGAAATCGCGAGGCGGAACTGCACCGGCTCGTCGGCGAGCTTGCGGATTTGCGGCGCAAGCCCGCTGGTGGAGACGGTGATTTTCCGCGCGCCAATCCCGCCGCCCCACGGGGCGTTCAAAATCTTCAACGCCCGCAGCAGATTTTCGTAGTTTGCCAGCGGCTCGCCCATGCCCATGATGACAAGGTTGTCAATGAGACGATCAATCGTCCTCGTCGTCGTCCTCGTAATCGCGTTCTCAGAATTCGAAGAGGAGAACGAGGACGAGGACGAGGAGGAATTGTTCCAGCGCTCAATCGCGAGCACCTGTTCGACGATTTCGTTTGGGGTAAGGTTGCGTTTCCAGCCGTCCAGCCCGCTCGCGCAAAACTTGCAGCCATACGCGCAGCCGACCTGCGTGGAGAGGCAAAGCGTGTGCCGGTCGCTCGCCTCGCCGTACAGCGCCGGGTTGGCGGGGATGAGCACGCTCTCGATGAACTGGCCGTCGGCAAGTTTCCAGAGAAACTTCTGCGTGGTGTCGCGCGCGCCCTGCTTGCGCACCAGTTCCAGGGGCTGAAGCGAATAGGTGGCGCGGAGTTTTTCGCGCAGCGCCTTGGGCAGATTGGTCATCGCATCCCAGGTGGTCACGCGGCGGACATAAAGCCATTCCAGCAGCTGGGCCACGCGGTAGGCGGGCTGTTCCCACGCCTGAAACTGCGCCTCCAACTCGGGCTGCATCTGCGATTTGATATCCATAATTCGGCATCAGCTTACACGCTGGAAGATTAAAACCAAGCCGCGACGCTTACCTCAAATACGACCGGCGACTGGAAAGTCGCCGGGACCCGCAGACAAGAATGTCCGCGTTACGTGTAGCGCAGGCTTTTCAGCCTGCGAGTGCTCGGGACTTTCCAGTCCCCATTTCCTCACCCCGCATCCGCAAATGAGTTTTCATTTCAGCGTTCGTCGCTAGACTTCGCCGGTGCATTGGCTTCAATCACTGGACAGCGCGCTGTTCCGCTTCATCAACGACACGTTGAGCAATCCGTTGTTCGACCGGCTCATGCCGTTCGCGAGCCAGAACAAGTTCTTTTTTCCTGTCCTCGTGATCGCGGGGCTGCTGCTGCTCTGGAAGGGCGGGCGGCGCGGGAGGCTGTGCGTGCTGATGGCGGCGCTGATCATTCCCGCCGGCGACGGGCTCGTCGTCAACACCCTCAAACACGCCATCGCCCGGCCGCGCCCGTTCGTCGCGCTGGACGACGTCCGCTTTTGGGGGATCAAAACCACGACCGAAACCTCGACCAACATCCGAGCCATGACCGGCGCGGAGGACGAACCCGGCGGCTTGCGGCACCACAACAGCATGCCATCCGCACATGCGGCCAACTGGTTTGCCGGCACGATGATTTTGCTGATCTATTACCGGCGCAGCTGGCGGTTCGTGCTGCCGCTGGCGTGCCTGGTCGCCTTCTCGCGCGTTTACAACGGCGTGCATTATCCCAGCGACGTGCTGGCCGGGGCCATCCTTGGTGCGGGTTACGCCGCCGCCGGAATCTGGGCACTCAATGCGCTCTGGCTGTGGGCCGGCCGCAAATGGTTTCCGCTCTGGTGGGAAAAACTGCCGTCGCTCGTCCGCCCGGAATCGGCCGCCTCAAATCCCAAACTCCAATCGCCCAGTTCCAACGACTCCCACTGGCTGCGCCTGGGCTATCTGATGATCGCCGTGTCCCTGCTCTGGCATCTGGCTTATCTCGGCAGCGGCGCGATTGAACTCAGCGGAGACGAAGCCTATCAATGGGTCTGGTCCAAGCATCCGGCACTCTCGTACTACAGCAAGCCGCCGATGATCGCCTACCTGCAATACGCCGGGACGCACCTGTGGGGCGACACCGAATTTGGCGTGCGGTTTTTTGCCCCGGTCATCGGCGCCGTGCTGGGATTTCTCTTGCTGCGCTTTTTCGCCCGCGAAGCGAGCGCGCGCCTGGGCTTTCTGCTGCTGCTGATCCTCCAGGCCACGCCACTGCTCGCGGTCGGCTCCATCCTGATGACCATTGATCCGCCCTCGGTCTTGTTCTGGACGGCGGCCATGCTCGCGGGGTGGCGCGCCCTGCAGCCGGAAGGAAAAACTTCCTACTGGTGTTGGACGGGGCTGTGGATGGGACTTGGATTTCTGAGCAAGTACACCGAACTGTTTCAACTGCTCTGCTGGGTGGTCTTCTTCGCGCTCTGGAAACCGGCGCGGCCGCACCTGCGCCGGCCCGGGCCGTATCTCGCCCTGCTGATCAACGTCCTCTGCACCCTGCCGGTGCTGATCTGGAATCACCAGCACGGCTGGATCACCGTCACGCACGTGGCTGAGCGCGGCGGGGCGGGCCAGGCCTGGCAGCCGACATTGCGTTACTTGGGGGACTTCATCGCCTCCGAAGCCCTGCTGCTGAACCCGTTCTTTTTCTTTCCAATGCTCTGGGCCGCCGTCGCTTTCTGGCGGGATGGTCGGAAAGATGCGCGGCTGGTGTTTCTGTTCAGCATGGGTGCGCCGCTGGTCCTGTGTTATCTGCTGTTCACCTTCCGCGCGCGGGTGCTGCCGAACTGGATCGCGCCCGCCGTCATTCCGTTGTTCTGTCTGTGCATCCTCTACTGGGAAAAATTCCTGCGCACCTCGCGTCCCCTCCGGATCATGCAGGGCGTCGGCATTGTCTTCGGCCTGACGTTCGCAGTGCTGCTCCATGACACCGGCCTGGTCGGAAAAATCGCCGGACATCCATTGCCGCCGAAGATTGATCCGTTGACCCGGGTGCGCGGTAACGCGGAAATGGCGCGCCTCACCGACGAGGCGCGGCAACAGTTGCAGCAGCGGGAAGGCAAGCCCGTGTTCATCATCGGCGGCCACTATGGCATCACCGGAGAAATCTCCTTTTACCTGCCGGAGGCAAAAACCAACATCCTCGCCGGTCCGCTCGTTTACTACCTGACCAGCGACAAACCGGAGAACCAGTTTTATTTCTGGCCCGGCTATCGCGCGAGCCGCCGGGGACAGAGCGCCATTTTCGCACGGGAAATGCCCCTGCCGCCTCTGGCGGACGGCTGGGTTGGCAAATGGCTTCACGGCGAAACCAATCTGGCGAGCTATGAGCCCCTGGGGTTTTTCGCGCCGCCCTCGCTGACGAACGAGTTCGTCTCGGTGAAGGATCTCGGCCTGCGCCACGCCATCTATCGCGGGCAGGTTTTCCGCACCGTGCAGCTTTTTGAATGTCGCACGCTCAAGTAAATCCTGTAGCGGCGTCTCGGCAGAGCGCCGCAAACTCTTTTAACGAACGCTGGCGGCGCCTCGCCGAAACGCCACTGCGCACCGCATGATTCAAGCGCCCGCCAGCCAAATCACTTTGCCGGTTCGCGACTACGACCTCGCCACCACATTGACTTCCGGCCAGGCCTTCCGCTGGAATTATTTCAACGGCAACTGGGACGGCGTCATCGCCGGCCGCTGGGTGCGGCTGCGCGCGGATGCCTCTTCCATCACCGCCCAAACCGCCGCACCGGAACGCGACTGGGGCTGGCTGAGGGATTACCTCCAAACCGAACTGGACGTGAACGCAGTCACCGCGACCTTTCCCACCGATGCACCCATGACCGCGGCGGTGAATTCGTCCCGCGGCCTGCGCTTGCTGCGGCAGGAGCCGTGGGAGTGCCTCGCCTCTTTCATCCTCTCCTCGACGAAACAGATCGTGCAGATCCGACAGATTGTCGGGTTGCTCTGCGAGCGTTTCGGCGAACCGATCCCGGCCGCGCCGGAATGTCCGCCCGCATTTTCCTTCCCGCCCCCCGCCCGGCTGGCCCGGGCCACCGAGGGCGAATTGCGCGCCTGCAAGATGGGTTTTCGCGCGCCCTATCTGCTGGGGACCGCGCAGCGGATCGCGGAGGACGGCCTTGAACTGGAGCTGCTACGGCAGTTGCTGGTGGAAACCGCGCGCGCCGAACTGATGGCTTTGCCCGGCGTGGGGCGCAAGATCGCCGACTGCGTGCTGCTGTTCGGCTACGGCTTTCAATCCGCCTTCCCCGTGGATGTCTGGGTGGTGAAGGCGCTGCAGCAGCTCTATTTCCCCAAGCGCCGCGCCTCTGCCAAGCGCCTCCGCCACTTTGCCGAGACTCACTTCGGGCCGAACGCCGGCTACGCGCAGCAATATCTCTTTCATTACATGCGGACGAAAAGTATTTTGGCGCGCGGCAACAAATGAAAACACTCGAAGTCCTCTTCACCCCCGCCGATTTCAACGCGCTCCGGCAGCGCGACCTCAGCGCGGCGGTCTGCGTGGTGTTCGATGTTTTCCGCGCGACGAGTTCGATGGTTACCGCGCTGGCCAGCGGCGCGGCGGCGATCCTTCCGGCGGCGGAAATAGCGGAGGCCGTGGCCGCGCGCCGTGCCAATCCGGACCTCCTGCTGGCCGGCGAACGCGAAGGGCTGCGCATCCGCGCCGCGCTCACCGGCGGCATTGATTTCGATCTCGGCAACTCGCCGCGCGAATTCACGCGCGCGAGGGTCGCAGGCCGAACCATCGCCATCACCACCACCAATGGCACGCGCGCGTTGCGCGCCTGCGCAACGGCGAGGACGGTGCTGCTCGGCTCATTCCTCAACCTGCGCGCCACGGCGGATTTGATTTTGCAAAGCCCGCCGGAAACCCTGCTGCTCGTCTGCAGCGGCACGCTCGATCAGGCGTCGCTGGAAGATGTGCTGGGGGCGGGCGCGCTGTGCGACCTGGTATGGGGCAGCTATCGCGGCGGGGCGGTCGCCGATTCGGCGCTGATGGCCCGGCAGCTTTTCCAGCTGGCGCAAGCGGATCTGCCCAAGGCGGCGGGAGCGTCCCGCAATGGCCGACGCTTGCTGAGCCAGCCCGAATTGACGGCCGACGTCGCGTTTTGCCTGCAGCGCGATGTTTTTGATTTCGCGGCCGCGTTGCAATCCGGCGGGAGAATCGAGGTGGTCAGAAATGTTTCGCCGCCGGACAAGTTTAACGCAGCCCTCCGCCGGTTTGACGAGGAAAACGCGCACGATCCGAATGTAGAAACGGTGGAGGGCCTCGCCCGTCCGCGCGAGCTGGTTTACGCCGAGCGCCTGACGGCGTGGGTGCTGAAGCTCTGCCCAGCGGCCTCCGAGCCGCTGCGCCTGGCGGCGCGCTGCCAGCATCTCTGCCGTTGGATGAGTCCGCGCGAGTCCTATCCGATGACCCGTCCCGGCTATCTCCAATGGCGGGCCGAGCTGAAAAAGTTTCACGCGCAGAAGTCCGGGGAAATTCTCCAGGCGGTTGGTTATGCCCCGGAGGTGGTGGAGCGCGTGCAAAGCCTGAACCTGAAGAAGGATTTTCCACGCGACCCGGAAAGCTGCGTGCTGGAGGATGCGCTTTGCCTTGTCTTTCTGGAACACCAACTGGCTGATCTAGCGAGAAAAACGGAGGATGAAAAAGTCATCACCGCCCTGCAGAAGTCCTGGAAGAAAATGACGCCCGCCGGCCACGCCGAGGCCCTGAAGCTGGCCTACGGACCGCACGAACAGGCGTTGCTGGATCGAGCGCTGGCTTCCGCCTGACCCGGTTCAGCGAGCGCAACTCCGGCCCGGCAGCGGGCATGGCCCAACACACGGAATTGAATTCCAAGCCACACCCGCCCCCGCCCAAGCAGGCGGGAAAACAAGCCGGGCCGGAGTTGCGTTCAACCGACAGCGGCCATTGCGCCGCGCACCCACCGCGCCGAGGGGATCCAGATCGGTGCGGCGCGTTTTCATTTCCGATTGACGATGTGAATTTTGACCGGGTGGCGGCGGTCGGAGTGGGCGAGCCACTTTACGGCAATGACCAGCCAACCCGGACGGGAACGAGGCGGGAGGCACCGGGGTTCACGTTTCCATTCGAACCGCATTGAACGGCGCTTCTTCCCAATTCGCGCCAGGGACAAAGCGTGGCCAAAACCACGGCGACTCGCCGCCCGCAACCGCCCGAGCAAGGTTGACATTTTCAAGGGCGCAGACCGGCCCAGCAACGCCAAGGTGCGACGCCCAACAATAGGGATATGTGGCTTTTTCATAAGTTTTGTTCCGGCTTTTCTAAACGCAACCATCACATTCATCATTTCTGCCTACTCTTTCCTTGGGGAAAACCCGGTGAAGGTGGCGGAACAAATTGGAAAATTTCTCTCCCGGCTCCGGCTGGAAACCCCGGCCCGGCGCCAAGGCGGCATCGGCTCTCGAGGGCTCCCCTTTGCTTCGAGCACAAAAAAGGGCCCGGGCTGCAGCCCGGGCTTGCACATCAACTAACAACTACTAGCGCGCTTTTTACTGAACGTGCACACGAAAAATCGGGGCTGCCAACATCGCTCCCCGGGCGGCGGCGGATGCGCCCGGTGGGAGCGACGCGGCTTCTGAGAAGTTCGCGGCGGAAATTCTGGTGGAACTGAGAGTGACGGCCTTTTTCATACTGTCTGGTTCTGTTTTGTTGATGAGTTCGTGTTCATTGTTCTTTCCACTCTCTACTTGGTGAAAATTTGGCGAAGGTGTCGGATTAAAATAAATTTCCGCGGATCCGTTGCCATGGGGCTTTGGGGCCAGCGCAGCGAGACACTCGCTTGGGGAAGCGACATGGACAATGCAACCCCGCCGCACCGGCAGATTCCTGCGCAAGGGCAATCCAGAAACAATTTCCGACTGCCCACGCCGCCCCGCCCGGCAGACCGGGAAACCTTGTCGCCGGCACGGTGTTTGCCTAGAGTGCCCCGGTTGTCGGATTCCAAACCCATGCCCGAAGCTGCCGATCCCGATGCCGCCCTGATGCTCCGCGTCAAGCAGGGCGACACCGCCGCGTTCACCGAACTGGTTGAAAAATACCAGCAACCCGTCATGAACGTGGTCTATCGCATCCTCCGCGACGCCACCGAAGCCGAGGACCTGGCGCAAAACGTTTTCGTGCAGGTTTACAAATCCGCGCACCGTTACGAAATCTCCGCCAAGTTTTCCACCTGGCTTTTCACGATTGCGCGGAACCTGTGCCTCAACGAAATCCGCCGCCGCTCGCGCCACCCGGCGGAATCTCTCGACGCCACCCGCGCCGATGACGAAGACGAGCCGTTGCGCCAGTTCGAGGATAAAAAGAATTTCTCGCCGCCGGAAAGCCTGTTGCAAAACGAGCTGGCTCAAAAAATTGAAGCCGCACTGGCGGAACTGCCCGAAAACCAGCGCACCGCCATCCTGCTCTGCCGCCAGAAAGAGTTGAGCTACGAAGCGATTTCCGAGGTGCTGGGCTGTTCCCTTTCCGCGACGAAATCCCTGATCCATCGCGGCCGCGAAACCTTGAAGGCCAAGCTCAAGCCCTACCTGAAAACCGGGGGCTGGGACGCTGAAAACAAATGAAACTTTTCCCGCCCACCGGTTTTTGATGAAAGGACACATGAACAACCCGTTCAACAAACTCAGTGAAGCCAGCTGGCGGCGAAAGCTCTCCCCCGCCGAGGAGGCTGAATTGCGCGCGTGGCTCGCCGCCCACCCGGAAGCCCGGGCCGAGTGGGAGGCTGACTCCGCGTTGAGCCGCGCCTTGGATCGGCTGCCGGATGCGCCGGTGCCCTCCAACTTCACCGCCCGTGTGCTTCAGGCGGTCGAACTGGAAAAAGCCGCCGCCAGCCGCCAGCCGCAGAGCCAGCGGTCCTGGAGGTGGCAGTCGTTTTTGCCCAAGGCCGCCCTGGCCACCGTGTTTGTGGCGATGAGTCTGATGGCGTTTCGCGAAGCCAGTTATCAGAAACAGCAGCGGTTCGCCCGCAGCCTCAAGACTGTATCCGCCGTCGCCGCCCTACCCGGCCCGGACATTCTGAAGGACTTTGACGCCATCCAGCAGCTGAGCCCGGCGCGTCCGCCCGACCTGGAATTGCTGGCGTTGCTCCAATGATTTTTTTCCGGCCACTTTTTTCCGCGATGCTAGCCGGGCTGGCGCTGCCCTGGCTGGCGCTGGCCGCCACGAATGCTCCGCTGGCGCATCCCGATGCCAGCCGGATCCTGCCCATGCCGCCGCCCCTCGTGGCGCAAAAATCCCCCGTGGACATGTTCCGCAACCTGCTGGCGATGACGCCGGGCGAACGCCGGCAATCGCTGAGCAACCGCCCGCCAGAGGTGCAAAAGAAACTGCTGTCCAAACTGCGCGAATACGAATCGCTCAAGCCGGACGAGCGCGAGGTGCGCCTGCGCACCACCGAGCTGCAATGGTATCTCCAGCCGTTGATGAGCCTGCCGCCCACCAACCGCACCCCGCGCCTGGCCATGATCCCGGCGGAAATGCGCCAACTCGTCGAGGAACGCCTCGGCCGCTGGGACCTGCTGCCCCCGCCAATGCAGGAGGAACTGCTGAACCATGAAATGACGGCGCGCTATTTCACCCAGCTCGAATCCGCCACCACGGAGCAGAAACAAAAAATCCTCGCGCAGATGTCGCCGGAGCGGCGGACAAAGCTGGAGGCAGGGCTGGACCACTGGCGCGAACTCTCCGTGGATCAGCGCGACAAAACCCTGGCGGCGTTCACCGCCTTTTTTGAGATGACGCCCCCCGAGAAACAAAAAGCGCTCGGCTCGCTGTCCGCCGCCGAACAGCAACAGATGGAGAAGACGCTCCAAACCTATGCCGGCCTGCCGCCGGCTCAGCGGGCCCAATGTCTCCGCTCATTTGAAAAGTTTGCAGGCATGAGCCTCGCGGATCGGCAGGCGTTCTTGAAAAATGCGGAGCGCTGGAAGCTTATGTCCCCGGAAGAACGAGAATCCTGGCGCACGCTCGTCCGGTTCGCGCCGATGATGCCGCCAAGCCCGTCTCCCGTCCCGCTTCCTCCCAGGCTGCCCACGCCAAAAAAACTTGCCCGGCCAGGCTCCGCAGTGGCAACGAACGGGAATTGAACAACTTGGTTTGGAGTTCCGCCGTCAGGCGGCGGGGTGCGCGAATCGCCTGCAGGCAGAACCCCAAACCCTCAAAATCCCGCGACTCACTCCTCCGACCGCCGTTTACAAAATATTCGCAGCCAGCTCCGCGAGTTCCGAGCGTTCGCCCTTTTGCAGTTCGATGTGGGCCGCGAGCGGTTCGCCTTTGAATTTGCTGACGATGTAGTTGAACCCGTTCGAGGAACCGTCCACGTAAGGATTGTCAATCTGGTAGGGATCGCCGGTGAAAATGATCTTCGTTCCGGTGCCAACGCGGGTGACGATGGTCTTCACTTCGAGCGGCGTAAGATTCTGCGCCTCGTCAATGATCATGAACTGGTTCGCAATGCTGCGGCCGCGAATATAGCTCAAGGCCTCCACCACAATGCTGCCGGAGCGCATCAGGTCGCCGCTGCGGCGATGTTCGTGGCCCATGTTCAGGTCGCTCAACATTTCCAGCGCGTCGTGAATCGGCTGCATCCACGGCGCGAGTTTTTCGTCGAGTGAGCCGGGGAGAAAGCCTAGTTCCTTGCCCATTGAAATCGTCGGGCGTGCGACGACAAGCCGGCGGAATTCGCGATCCAGCACGGTGCGCTTCAATCCGGCGGCCATGGCCATCAGGGTTTTTCCCGTGCCGGCCTTGCCCATGAGCGTGACGAGCTTGATGCGGTCGTCGAGCAACGCGTCGAAGGCGAAGTGCTGCTCGCGGTTGCGCGGCTTGATGCCCCAGACGCCTTCGCGGCAGTCCAGGACGGGCACCAGCTTTTTCGCCGTAGCGTCCACCTTGGTCAGGGCGGTGCGTTTGGGATTTGATTCGTCCACCAACGCGACGTATTCGTTCGCGAAATATTTCTTGCCGCCGTTCAGTTCCAGTTCGCCGTTGGTGCGGAACGTCGCCAGTTGCGCGGCGCTGACCGCCATTTCGATCATGCCGGTGTAGAGGTCCTTGATGTGGACACGGTCGGTCTCGTAATCCTCGGCCTGCAACCCGAGCGCGTTGGCCTTGATGCGCAGATTGATGTCCTTGCTGACGAGGATGGCGGCATTTTTGGGCTGGGCTTTCTGGATGCCGGCGGCGAGCGAAAGAATTCGGTTGTCCACGGTGTTGCCGTTGAACATGGCTTCGCCGGCGGTCTGGCCGTGCTTCTGGAAAACAATTTTCAACGTGCCACCGTTGGGCAGTTTGACGCCCTCGCTCAGGCTGCCCGTGCCGCGATAGCCGTCGAGCATCCGCGAAACGGCGCGGGCGTTCTGGCCCAGCTCGGAGGATTCGCGCTTGAAGCGGTCAATCTCCTCGATAACTTCAATGGGCAGCAGGACGGAGTTTTCTTCAAAGTTCAGCAGCGAATCGGGATCGTGGAGAAGGACGTTGGTGTCGAGGATGTAATTTTTCATCAGTGATAAAAACGGGCGGTTACGAATTCAGCCGGAATGGAAAAGGTTACGCGGACGGAAAGGCAAAGTCCGCTGCTGGAGGATTCACTTGGCATGTTTCGGCTTTAACTGGGTCATGCGCCGGTGCCAGCGTTTGATTTGGCCGCACGCCCGGGGGAGTTTGTAGTGGCCCGAGTAGAGGAAATTCTCAAGCATCCCGAACAAATCAAAATCCACGAAACGCGGCTGTGCGCCCAGCAGGAAGGGCCGGTGCAACAGCATTTCCTCGAACGGCAGGAGGCTTTGCGCCAGTTTCTTGAGCCAGTTTTTCTGCTCCAACCGCCACTGGTCAATGCAGCCGCGGCCGAACTTGCGTTCCTTG
>JANPGB010000580.1:0-21167 GCA_031423695.1 Verrucomicrobiota bacterium | reverse complement strand
CGCGCCGTCTTACTTTGGGCTGCTAGGAAAGCGATCCCAGACTCGCATCAGACACACATTCGAACAGCACAGCGGGCTTCCCCACAATCACGGCTTCTGGCCATGCTTCTTCTCGCCGCCAAATAGGCACCACGCGGCGATGCTCGCGGCCAGCAGGCAGGCCGCTTCGAGCTGCAATCGCGACTGGTCCAGCCGGACCCCGATCGAATAGGAGTATTCCCGGGGCGGCGGCGGCGACAGGATGAAGGCATAACCTGCATCGGTCTGCGTATGCGTCGTATTCAGATCCACCGTCTGAATCCAAGGCGGAAAAAGTCCTGCCAGCAGGCAGGCGAGCGACGCGGTGGCGACAATGATTTTGCTGCGCTGGATGCAGTCGGGGGAAAGTTTGCGGGCGGTCTGGCCGTCAATCAGCCGATAGAGCCAGAGCGGTGGAAAAATAAAGGGCGGCTTCCCCACCGGCGTGAAGCGGCTCGGGCCGGTCATGCGGTAAAGCAGTTTGGCCGCGTTGTCGGCCGGCTTTTCCTCCGGCTGAGGAGTGGCGCTGGCGTGACGAATCGCCTGGGGCAGTTCGCGTTCGAGCCAGTCGCGCACGCGCGCTTCATCTCGCAGGGACAAGGCGTGGCGGGCGCGGATGTGCTGCACGGCGGCGGCCACGGCCTGCCCGGACGGCTGGCCCGCCGCGCAGGCACGCACGGCAGCTTCAAGGCCGCTGTTCAACAAGGATTGGCTGACTTCAGGTGTCGGTTTCATCGGCGATTTGATTAATACCGGAGGGCGGTCAGCGCGGCAAACAAATGGGTGAGGTCTTGAATTGTTGTTTAGCGGTGCGGAAAATTAATTTGTCCCCGACCAGGAATCACGGCAAGCTTTCCGGCCTTATGCAGCAAGTACACCTTGGAATGATCGGCGGCGGGACGGTCGGCAGCGGCGTCTTTCACGCGTGGCAGAAGAACGGCGGCCTCATGGCCGCGCGTCTGGGCGTGAAAATCAATTTCCGCAAGATCGCCGTGAAGGCGTTTGACGAACCGCGGCCCTATCCCATTCCGCGCACGCTGATGACGCTGGACTGGCAGGAAGTGGTCAACGACCCGCAAATCCAGGTCGTCATCGAACTCGTCGGCGGCATGGGCATCGCCAAGGTCATGGTGCTGGCCGCGCTCGCGCAGGGCAAAACGGTCGTCACGGCGAACAAGGCTTTGATTTCCGCGCATGGCAAGGAATTGTTTGCGGCGGCGGCCAAGGGCGGCGCGAATCTTTATTACGAAGCCAGCGTTTGCGGCGGCATCCTGATCATCAAAGCGTTGCGCGAAGGTTTCGTGGCCAACCAGTTCTCCGCCATCTACGGCATCGTCAACGGCACCTGCAATTACATCCTCACGCGCATGAAGCTGGAAGGCGCGGAGTTTGCCGACGTGCTGGCCGACGCGCAGAAGCAGGGCTACGCCGAAACGCCGCCTGACCTCGACATTGACGGCATTGACGCGCAGCACAAGACGGGAATTCTCGCCTCACTCGCGCACGGTTTCTGGGTGGATCATCACCAGATTCACACCGAAGGCATCCGGGAGATTTCAAAAATTGACATGCAGTTCGCGCAACAGCTCGGCTACACGATCAAGCTGCTGGGCATCGTAAAAAAAACGGAAGGCGGAAAGCGGAAAGCGGGAAACAACGGTGACGTGCAAGTCTCGGTTTATCCGACGCTCATTCCCAACTCGCATGTGCTGGCGGGCGTCAACGGGGTTTTCAATGCGTGCTTCGTGCGCGGCGATGTCGTGGGCGACACTTTGTTTTACGGTCGCGGCGCGGGCAAGGATGCGACGGCGAGTGCCGTGTTGAGCGACGTGGCCGATGCCGCGCTGGATTTGAAGACGGGCACGAAGTCACGCGTCGCGCCGTTTGTCGCCCACGCCAAGAACGGCCGCGTGGTGCCGATGGATGAAATCACCTCGCGCTATTACGTCCGGTTCAGCGTGGTGGACAAACCCGGCGTGCTGGCGAAAATATCGGCCATCTTCGCGGCTGCCAAGATCGGCATCTCGTCGGTCATCCAACCCGAAGGCCACGCCGGCGAAAGCGTGCCGCTGATTTTCATGATCCACGACGCGCCCAACTCCGCGATGCGGAAGGCGCTCGCCAAGATTGCGAAGCTGTCCGTGGTAAAAGCCAAGCCGGTGATGATCCGCGTGGAAAGTTTTGAGTAATGGGCGCGCTCCTTTTTCGCAGCACCAACGGCCAGTCTCCCGCAGTGAACTTGCGCGAGGCGTTTCTGCGCGGCCAGGCACCGGATCGCGGACTTTATTTCCCGGATAAGTTTCCCGCGCTCACCCCGGACGAAATCGCTGCGTTCGCCCAACTGCCATATCACGAGATCGCCTTTCGGGTGCTGTCGAAATACACCGAAGGCATCATTCCCGCTGATGTGCTGGCGGGCATTTGCCGTGACGCCTACAACTTCGACATCCCGCTGGAAAAAGTTTACGACCGCGTCCATGTGATGCGGCTCGACCAGGGGCCGACTGCATCGTTCAAGGATTTTGCCGCGCGCATGATGGCACGGCTCATGGGGCGGTTCTTGCAAGAAGACGGAAAGCAACTCACGATTCTCACCGCGACCAGTGGCGACACCGGCGCGGCGGTGGCTCATGCATTCCACAATGTTCCCGGCATCCGCGTCATCGTCCTGTTTCCGGTTGGCGAAATCAGTCTCAGCCAGCGCAAGCTGATGACGACCCTGCGCGAGAACGTCCGCACCGTGGCGATTGATGGCAAGTTCGACGACTGTCAGGCCATGGTGAAGCAAGCCTTTGCAGATCCCGCCCTCAAACATATTCCGCTATCGTCTGCGAACTCGATCAACATCGGACGGCTGCTGCCCCAGAGCGTTTATTATTTTTATGCCGCGTCGCGACTGGCCAAACCCGGCGAGCCGATCGTCTTCTCGGTGCCGAGCGGAAATTTCGGCGACATGATGGGCGGCATCGTGGCCAAGCAGATGGGGCTGGCGGTGAAAAAAATTGTGGCCTCGGTGAACGACAACGATGCGTTCCCCAAATTTCTCGCGAGCGGCCGCTACGAGAAAATCGTGCCGTCGCGCAACTCGGTCTCGAACGCCATGAATGTCGGCCATCCGAGCAATCTGGCGCGGCTGGTGACGGTCTATGGTGGACGCATGGATGAGACCGGCAAGATTCATCAGCAGCCGGATCTGGCCGCGATGCGGCGCGATTTGTTCTCCAGTTCCATCTCCGATGAACGCACCCGCGAAACGATTCGCGAAGTCTGGAACAAATACCAACTGCTGCTCGAGGCGCACGGCGCGGTCGCGTGGCGCGGTTTTGAAGACTGGCTGCTAACCGAGCCGCTCAACGGTCTGCCAGCGGTGATCCTGGAAACTGCCAATCCGGCGAAGTTCCCGGAGGAGATTGAAAAGACGATTGGCTTTGCCCCCGACGTGCCAGCGGCCATGACCGCCACCAATCTGCTCCAGGAGGATTACGATTCCATGGGCGCGGACTACGGGAAGTTCCGGGCGTATTTGATCGCGAAACATCTATGACCGGAGCACCGATCTCCCTGGTCCACCTCGCGCATCGGAGCGCAGAAGGATTATTTTTCGCGATGTACCTTGCAAGTGGGTCGCAACTGCGGTAAGCAGGATCAGCTCGCAGCAGAATGAGGCGGTTGCTGTGGTTGACTCAACCTAAACCTGTACGTTTGCAAGAAACTCAAACCACATATCCCCTGTACTCCAGCCCTTCGGCATTTTATGAAAACAATAAACAACACCAGCTCTCTGGCCATGTTCGTTGGCCTGGCAGTGCTCGGGGGCGTGGTCGGTGACGCCTGCGCACAGGTCAACTTGGTCAGCAACGGAGATTTTAAGGCGAACGCCGCGTCGTTCGGGACGTGGCCGGGATACACCGGCAGCCCCAACCCGGCGAGCATTACGAGTTGGAACAACGTGTACGGTGGCGGCGTGGGTGTGAACGGCGCGGCGGTGGGCTTCGCCTCGCCCGATCCGTTCGGGCCGGCCAATGCCGGCGGCAACACTTACGCCTTCCTTCAGGGCGGGGTGGGTGAATTGAGCCAGAACCTGTCGCTGGCCGCCAACCGGACGTACAAACTGGAGTTTGATGCCGCCACCCGCTCGGGCAACACCGCCATTTTCCGGGTTCAGATTGGCGACTACAGCCAGGTGTACGTGACGTCTGGCGATGTGAACGGCAACACCGCCGCGTTCAGCCATTACATCTACACGTTCACCACGCCGGGCACGTTCAACGGCACGCCCTCAATCCAGCTGTACAATCTGACCGCCGGCGACAATACGGTGGTCTTCGCAAACGTCTCGGTTTCCCGAAACGTCATCAACTTCGATGACGTGGCGAACGGTACGAAAGTGAATGCCTATTATTCAGGCGTCACATTCACGAACCCGATTGGCGGCAACGTCTTTGCGAAAACCGGCCTGGGTTTTGCCCCGTCGCCGACAAACTTGGTTAGTATTACAAATGGCGGGAACACCTTTCCTTTTTTCGATGCGTTTTTTGGTGCAATTGATGCGAGCTTCACGACGCCCATGCGGACGGTCAGCATTGATGTCCGTCCGGTCAGCCAGGTGGCTGACCACTTGGATCCGACAACGAACAGGCCATTTTTTCAGGCATTCGACTCCAGCGGAAATTTGCTGACGACCGTTTATTATGCCGGTGCGTTGCCGCAGGGATGTTGTAACGAGGTTGGAGCGACTGAGACGCTGGGATTCACTTCGCCCTCGGGCAACATTGCGCGAGTTCGGTTCTCCTGCCAGTACCGGGCTAACTCTGTTCGTACATATGGGGCGTTTGACAATCTTCGCTACGATAATGGTTACTACAATGTCACCGTTAGCATCGTTGGCAGCGGCAATGTGCTCACCTCTCCATTTCCGGGACCCTACTTCTATGGCTCGATCGTGACGTTGGGTGCATCCCCTTGGTTGGACTGGAGCTTCAGCGGCTGGTCGGGGGATTTCACGAGCCCGGACGCCACCGTGTATCCCATAATGTTCAGCGATAAGACAATCACCGCCACGTTTGTGCCCGCGCCGCAGCCCGGCCCTAACTTCGTCGTCACCACGGCGGATGATCACGATGACGGCATTGCCGGCGTCTATGATTGCACGCTGCGCGAAGCCATCAACGCGGCCAACGCCAACGCGAACAGTAATTCGATCACCTTCGCGCCCGGGGTCATCGGACAAATCACGCTGCAACTCGGTCAACTGACCATCAGCCACGACGTCACGATCATCGGGCCGGGCGCGAAGACGCTGGCCATCACGGTGAGTAATACCAGTTCCTCCTTTCACATCAGCGGCGGAGCCGTTGCCGCCATTTCCGGCCTTAGCATCGGCAACGTGGTGCTGGGATTTAACTCCTACACGGGCATGACCATTGATGGCGGTTCGAGCCTGGCGCTGACGGCATGCAACGTGTCGGGTTTTCGCTCCACCGGTATTTTCAATGGCGGCACGTTGAACCTGAACAGTTGCACCCTCACGGGCAATTCTGGGGACGCGGGTGGTGGCATCAGCAACTACGGCCTCCTTGCGGTCACGAACAGCACCCTCTCCGGAAACAGCGCGGGTCATGGCGGGGGAATCTATAACCATCCCACGGGCACGCTGACGCTGAACAGCACCACGGTCTGCAGCAACACTATCTTCGGCAGCATCGGTGGTGGAGGGGTTCAGAATAACAGCGGAACCGTCAATGTCCGCAACAGCATCATCGCCGCCAACACCAACGCCATTGCTATCACCGGTCCTGATTGCATCGGCAGCTTCACTTCGCTCGGTTACAATCTGATTGGCCGGACCAATGACAGCAGCGGTTTCAGCACTGCCAGCCAGGATCAGGTGGGCAGCATTGCTTCGCCCCTCAATCCGCTCCTGGGTTCCCTGGCGGACAACGGCGGATCAACGTTCACTCACAAACCGCTGTCGGGCAGTCCGGCGATTGACAAGGGCAACAGCTCTGGTCTCACCACCGATCAACGCGGCAGGCTCCGGCCCTACGATTTTCCCGCACTGGCCAATGCGACCGGCGGCGACGGCAGCGACATCGGTGCGTATGAAATAAATGCACCGGTGTTGAGCATCGCGAGGTCGGCGAGCAACGTCGTGCTCTCGTGGTCAACCAACGAGACCGGTTATACTCTGGAATCCGCCGCTCAACTCACGCCCCCGCCAGGTTGGACGACCGTGCCCGGCGCCCCCGCGATCGTCGGCGGCCAATACACGGTGACGACCAACACCGTTCCCGGGAAACAATTCTATCGTCTGCGGAATCCTTGAGTCCCGCTTACAGAACAGTGCTCGGCGCCTAAGAATTCAAGCCAGCTTCCATGGATCGCGGTAGCTCACATCCAACCATTTCGCGTTACCCGTGCCGTCGGCGAATTGTTCCCGGCGCGGATTCCACTTCAGATGCTGGCCGTGAGAGTAGGCCAGGTTGACCAAATGACAGGCGCTCACGGTGCGCGCGCCGATCTCAACGTCGGCGATCGGCTTTTTCCGGCTGCGGATGCAATCGAGCCAGTCGCCGTGATGATCGTGGCAGTCCTGGACGTGCTTGGTATTTTTGCCGCTCAGATACTCGGCGGTGACAGCGTCGAGCGATGCGGGTGAATCGGCTTTCTGTTCCGAGCCAATCCACAACTCGAACTCCTTGCGATCCACAAAAAGTTTTCCCGCCGAGCCGTAAAAGGCGACGCCGTTTTCTTTGCGTTCGGGATCGACCTTGGCGGTGCCATCGTGAAAGTTGGGAACATTTCCGGCGCGATGAATCACCTCGGTGCCGTTGGCATAAAGATAACGCACACCGCTGATCGCATCCGCTTGCGCGGCGGGAAAAATCTCCACCGGCCCGCTGTCGTCCATATCCATGGCCCATTGCGCGATGTCGAAATGGTGCGCGCCCCAGTCGGTCACGCCGCCGCCGCCGTATTCACGGTATTTGCGCCAGCGCGGGAAATGCGCGTGAACGCCGCGTGGACTAAGAATCGTGTTGTAGGGTCGCACGGGTGCCGGGCCGAGCCAGCGGTTCCAGTTCAGGCCGGGTTCATCGGGCTCTGCCGGGAGATCGCAAAGGACCGGCGGCCCCCAGACGGCGACTTCAATGCGGGAGATCTTTCCGATCACGCCATTGCGGACGAGTTCCACGGCGGTGCGAAACTCGCGCATCGAGCGCTGCATGGAGCCGGTTTGAAAGACGCGTTTGTTTTTTCGCACCGCAGTTACCATCGTCCGGGCTTCGTGAATGGACTGGCAGAGCGGCTTTTCGCAATAAATATCCTTGCCCGCCCGCGCCGCCGCGATGGCGATGATTGCGTGCCAGTGATCCGGCGTGGCGATGACCACCGCGTCAATGTCCCGCCGGGCGAGCAGTTCGCGGAAGTCATCGTAGGCGGTGCAGCCTTTGAAAGTCCCGGTGATGTTTTGCTTCGCGTAAAAATTGTCCACGTATGTCCTGGCCGCCTCGCGGCGCGTGGTGTCCACCTCGCAGACGGCGACCACTTGCGTCGTGGGGCGGTTGATAAAGTCCGTCAACAGCCCGCGCGCCTGATGGCCCAGGCCGATAAAGCCGAGCGTGAGGCGTTCGCTGGGTTGAACGGTGGCGGCCCAGAGATTGGAGCGGAGGATAAGCGGCGCGCCGACGGCAAAAGCAGTGGAAGTCTTGAGAAAATGCCGCCGATTGGAATTAGTGTGCGATGTCATGGCAGGACTTTAGCGCGGGGACATTTAAACATAAAATGATTTATGGCGGCTCAACCCGTCCGGTTGGTGGGTTGACACCTTTGGATTTCAATTCCAACCTCGGCGCATGACAAAAAAAGCCCTTCCCATCCCGGCCGGGTATGAACATTCGACCCCGTATCTGATTTGCCAGCACGCCGCGCAGGCCATCGAGTTTTACAAGCACGCCTTTGGTGCGACCGAGCTTTACCGCATCCCGATGCCTGACGGTAAAGTCGGCCACGCGGAAATCAAGATCGCTGACGCCATCATCATGCTGTCCGATGAATTTCCGGAGCACGGCAAGAGTCCGACCACCTTGGGCGGCACGACAGTCAGTATCCTGATTTATGTGCCGGACGTGGACGCCTTTGCCGCCCGCGCCGAGGCCGCGGGCGCGACGCTGGTCCAGCCGGTGAAAGACCAGTTCTACGGCGACCGCTCCTGTCGGCTGCACGATCCATCGGGTCACAGCTGGTCGTTCGCCACGCACATTGAGGACGTGCCGCCGGAGGAAATGACCCGGCGCGCTCAAAAATTTGTCGGCGGCGGTTGATTGATCCGCAGCGGTCAAGGGCGGAAACCATTTGCGCAACCGGTCACAAATGCGGCAATAATCTTACCGATGGCGAAACAGAAGATCACCCTGGAAACGTTGTGTTGGAATGAGGCGCTCGAAAAGAGCTTCGCCGCGTGCCGGCAAAAGGGGTGGCTACCCGCGCGGGTTGCGGTGGAGGACAAGCATCATTACGTGCTGTTCAACGCCGAGGAACCGGTGATCGGCAAAATTCCCGGCCGACTCCTCCATCGGTCGCGATCCACCGCGGACCTGCCCAAGGTCGGTGACTGGGTGGCGTTTTCGCTGGTGCCCAACGAGGACAAGGCCGTTATTCATCAGGTGCTGCCGCGTCGGACGAAGCTCTCGCGCAAAGTGGTCGGTCGCGAAACGGAAGAGCAGGTGCTGGTCACCAATGTGGACATCGCCTTTGTGGTGCAGGCGCTGGATCGTTCCTTCAATCCCGGTTTGATCCAGCGGCACCTCGCAATGGTGGTGGAGGGCGGGGTCAAGCCCGTGGTGGTTTTGAACAAGGCGGATTTGTGCGACGACATCCTGGCGAAGCTCGCGACGGTGGAAAGCATCGCCGACCAGGCGCCGGTCATTGCCGTCAGCGCCCGAACCGGTCGAGCGATGGACAGCCTGACGCAACTGGTGCGGCCTGGTCAGACGGTGGTGTTCATTGGCGCTTCCGGCGTGGGAAAATCCTCCCTGATCAACCACATTTACGGCGACGAGATCTTGCCCACGACGGAGGTGCGCGAGAGCGATGCGAAAGGCCGGCACACAACGTCGTGGCGCGAGCTGATCGTGCTGCCGAACGGCGGGCTGGTGATTGACACTCCGGGCATGCGTGAATTCCAGATGTGGCTCTCAGGCGAGACCGGCCAGGAGGCGTTTGCGGACGTGGAAGCGCTTGCGTCGAAATGTCATTTTCGAAGTTGCAGCCACACCACCGAGCATCGTTGCGCGGTGCAGGAGGCCGTGATCAACGGCGGGTTGACGAGGGAGCGGCATGAGAATTACCTCAAGCTAAAACGGGAGTTGAAATTTCTGAACCAGGCGGCCCACCGGCGCAATCATATTGAAAACAAGCGCCAGACCAAGGCCGCTCAGCGTGCGTTCGAGGGCCGCAAGTTAGATGCCTCTGAACAGGGAGATGAGTAAGCTCGCGGGGGCGTGCCGACCGGTGCACCGCCTCAGGGCAGGGCCGCTTTTTGCATCAGCGTCAGGAATTCCTCGTTGTTGAGGAAGCGCTCCAGCATTTCATCAATCACCACGGTGGGTTTTTCGCGCTCGATCAAATTCGCGTCCCATTCATATTGCCAGATATACAGCACTTCATGGAAATGGTACCCGAGATACCAGGTCCAGCTGCCGGCAAACGAGTCCCGGAAGAGCATGGCCTTGGGAGTGGGCGCGTCATACTCCGTCAGCGCCGGTTCGGTTTTGGGCCGCCATTTTTTGGGAAAACGCTCGGGAGCCAATTTGAACGCGGGCTTGCCCAGCGGCGCACGCGGCACAATCGCCACTCCGTTCGACTCGACCAAGTGGCTGACCTGCCCGAGCATTTTGCCCAGGTCGCCCGTCTCATGGGCGATGGGATGTTGCTCAAACGCGGACAACGGCAACGGTTCGTGCAGATCGGGCAACTGCCTTGCCAGTGCGCGCACCAGGGCTTGATATGTGAGGAAACCGCCGTAGGCGTTCCAATGCGTGTCCGTCTGGAGATACGTGGCCGCCGATTTTTTCCCTTCCAACAACACCGGGCGCAAGTCGAGCACCTCGACGGTGGAGTGCGCTTTCATGTGGGCCACAAATTGATCGAGTTTGTTGGGGGCGCCGCGATTCGCCAGCCAGTCGGGGAGAAATTCCGGATAGACGGACTGTTTGTCCGGCGGAATGACGAACAGATATTTTATGCCGCGGGCGGCCAGCCAGTCGCGCCGCTTTTCCAGCAGCGCCTGCCAGCCTTGCAAAACCTCCGGGCTGAATTTTCTGAGGCCTTGAAAATTCTCCATCATGTATTCGCCGGAGAAATAGAGCCAGCCGTCCTGGCCGGTGATGACATCCGCCGAGGCGGATTCCCTGAACAGGTCGTGTTTCCAACGTCGTTCCCAGCGGATGAGCCGGTTGCGGAAGCCGAAATGATCACGGAAGTAGGCCTCCAAACCGGCGGGGAAATCATGGATGCTCGCGATGTTCGCCTTGAGCACGGGGAAGCTGGCCAGCGCCCGGTTTTCATTCGGCATGGGGGACCGGTCCAGGTGAAAAAATAAATCCAACGTCGGCAGCCAGAGCAAAACAAACAAGCAAACGATCAGCGAGACTGCCGTGTTGTACTTGAATTGTTCGGGAAGAGTTTTTCTGCTCATGGTCCTAGAACCGGTAGTAGATGAACGGATTGTAGGTGCCACCCGCCAGCCAGGCCGCCGAAATGAGCAGCAGGGCGACGAGTAGGACGGTTTCCAGCACCAGCCCGAAGGCAAGCCCGCCCACCCGGACCCGCTCCGGCCAGGCTGCGCTGGTTTTTGCGAGTTGGTTTTTCAAGGCACCCCAGACGGGAGTTGAGAAAAATATTCCCAGACCAATGGCCCAGGCAACTTGATGGCTCAGATACCGGGCCAGCGGTTGGGCGTCGACGGCCTTCTGTCCCAGGCCAGACATGGTCGTGAGAAAAGTGACCGCCTGCGGGAACGTTTCCGCGCGGAACAGCACCCAGCCGACCAGCACCACCACCAAGGCATACAGGTGGCGGAACGGGCGGGGCAGCCGCTCCATCAGCCCGCCGAAACGCGTGCGTTCCAGCACCAGAAAAATTCCGTGATACAACCCCCAGATCACAAACGTCCAACTGGCCCCATGCCACAGGCCGCACAGAAAAAAAACAATCACCAGGTTGAAATAATTGCGCGGCTCCGAACAGCGGTTGCCGCCCAGTGGAATGTAGAGATAGTCGCGGAACCAGGTGGACAAGGATATGTGCCAGCGCCGCCAGAAGTCCTGAACCGATTGCGCGATGTAGGGGAAATTAAAATTCTCCAGGAACACAAAGCCGAACATTTTTCCCAGCCCCACCGCCATGTCCGAGTAGCCCGAGAAATCAAAGTAAATCTGCACCGCGTAGCACAGTGCGCCCAACCACGCCAGAGCCGGGGACAGCTCATTGGGGGGCAGCCCGAATATCTGGTCGGCGGAAACCGCAACGACATTGGCCACGATCATTTTTTTGGCCAGGCCGCCGACGAAGCGGCGAATGCCTTCGGCAAAGTTCTCAGCGGTCACGCCCCGCTGCGTGAGCTGTGGCGCAATGCCGTTCCAGCGCAGGATCGGCCCGGCGATTAGCTGGGGAAAGAAGAAGATGTACAACGCCACGTCCGCCGGGCTTTTGGCCGAGGGCCACTTGCGGCGGTAGATGTCCATCACGTACGACAGCGCGTGGAAGGTGAAAAAGGAAATGCCGATCGGCAGCAGGATGCGCGGCATGGCCGGCGGATGGATGTTCAACCGGGCCAGCAGGGCATTGAGGTTGTCGGCGGCGAAGTTGGCGTATTTGAAAAACGCCAGCAGTCCGATGTTGAGCGTCACCGCCAGGGCCACGGCGTGCTTGCGGCGGGCTGGATCCTCTGTCCGGTCCACCCACCGGCCGAGGTAGTAGTTCATCAGCGTTGAAATCAGGGCGAGAAAAATGAAAATCGGCTCGCCCCAGGCATAGAACAGGAGGCTGAAACCCAGCAGCCAGCAATTTTTCAGCCGCAGCCCCGGCATGAAAAAATAGCCCGTCAGGACGACGGGCAGAAAGAGGAACAGAAAAATCGGCGAACTAAAAACCATTCAAAGAAAAATTAGAGGCCCGGTATCGGGCGATCAAGATAAAACTGCCCGCCACCATTGCGGAAGCAGCTTGGACCAACGGCGCCGGGATTGGGCAACGCACCGAATCAATTGGGGCGGGCAGAGATTTCCAGCATCCGCTCAATCGGCAGGCGGGCGCGCTTGAGGATTGTCTCTGGCAGTTCGATGCGGGGGGCGAGGTTCCTCATGCAGTCGCGGACTTTTTCGAGCGTGTTCATCTTCATGAATTTGCACTCGCTGCAACGGCAGTGGTCCGCGGGCATCTGCATCACGTCGAAGCTCGGCGCGCAGATGAATTCCTTGCCCGGACATTCCTTCTGCATCCGATGAATGATGCCCGATTCGGTCACGATGATGAATTGCCTGGCTGGACTGGTTTTGCAGTAGCTGATCATCTTTTCCGTCGAGCAAATCGCGTCGGCCAGGTCGCGCACTTCGCGCAGGCTCTCGGGATGCACCACGACCTTCGCTTCAGGAAACTGTTTTTTCACGCGCAGCAGATTGTCGCGGCGGAACTCGACGTGCGCGTAACAATTCCCTTTCCATAGCGTCATCGGGCGACCGGTCTGTTCCATGACCCACGCGCCGAGATTTTCGTCCGGCACGAACAGGATGTCCCGGTCCTTGGGCGCGGCGTTCACAATTCGCTCGGCGTTACCGCTGGTGACAATGACATCACAAAGCGCCTTCACCGCCGCGCTGCAATTGATATAGGCGATGGTCCAGAAGTTGGGGTTGGTCGCCTGCAACGCGGCCAGCTTTTCGGAGGGGCAGCTTTCTTCGAGCGAACAGCCGGCGTCCTTGTCGGGTAGCACGACGATTTTATCCGGGCTTAAAATCTTCGCCGTCTCCGCCATGAAATGCACGCCGCAGAAGACGATAACATCCGCGTTGGTGGCCGCCGCTTGTTGGGCCAACCCGAGCGAATCGCCGACGTAATCCGACACGTCCTGGATTTCCGGCACCTGATAGTTATGGGCGAGGATGACGGCGTTGAGCTGTTTCTTGAGCGCGAAAATCTCGCGGGCGAGCGGCTCAAACCGGGCTGCTGGCATGGCCGTTCGGAGTTTGAGGCTGCCCAAGCCGGCCGGAGAAACTGTGTTTGCATCTGTCATCAACCAAAACTAGCGTCCGCCGCGCCCACGGTCAATCTGCGGAATCTGGCCCAACCCAGCCGCGCTCCCGTCCCGCCCGCCAGACGGGAGTGCCGAAAAGCGGGTTTGCGCTGCCCGATACTCACCGCTTTTTTTAGCGACAAATGCCGGCGTTTTTGCAAATCATGCTGGCTCGCATCGCAGACATTGCTTTTGACCGAAACAAAAATTGAATAAATACATGAAAACTGGTTTGAATATTCGCAAAGATGGCGCGCTCGATTTCCTTTCGCTCGGCGCGCTGGTTCACCGCCTCGATCCGGGCATCATCCCGTTCCGCAAAGCGTCGCGCTGCGACATCCACGTCAGCGGCGGCGAATTCAACGTCTCCGCCAACCTCGCCGACTGCTTCCGCCTAAACACCGGCGTAGCCAGCGCGATGGTGGATTATCCCATTGGCGACCTGATCGCCGAGCGCGTCCGCGCGATGGGCGTGAAGCCGTTCTACAAAAATTTCAAGCACGACGGCGTGCATGGTCCGAACATGGCCAGCGTTTATTCTGATCGCGGCCAAGGCTTGCGTGCGCCGGTGGTTTTCTACAACCGTTGCAACGAGGCGGCGGCGCAACTCAAGCCGGGGGATTTCAAATGGAAGGAAATTTTTGGCCAGGGGGTAAGGTGGTTTCACAGCGGCGGCATCTTCGCGGCCCTATCCCCGACCACCGCGGAGGTCATCATCGAGGCGATGAAGGCGGCGAAGAAGGCGGGCGCGATCACTTCGTTCGATTTGAATTATCGCGCGAAGCTTTGGAACATCGTCGGCGGCCATGACCGCGCGGTGGCTGTGCTGGATAAGATTGTGAAGAACGTGGACGTGCTCGTCGGCAACGAGGAGGATTTGCAGATGGGCCTCGGCATTCCCGGGCCGGAAGTCCATGCCAAGAGCAAACTCGATCCGAGCGCGTTCTTCAGCATGATGGGCAACGTCACCAAGAAACATCCGCACATCAAAGCCGTGGCGACGACGATGCGGGAAGTGCATTCCACGAACCGGCATAGTTGGGGCGCGGTGGCGTGGGTGGACGGCAAGACCTATCAGTCGCCGACGTGCGAACTGGATGTCGTGGACCGCGTCGGCGGCGGCGACGGTTACGCAGCGGGATTCTTCTACGGCCTGCTCAACGGCGAATCGCCGCAGGCCGCGGTCAATCTCGGCTGGGCGCATGGCGCATTGCTCACCACGTTCCCCGGCGACACGACGATGGCGACGGTGGAGCAGGTGAAGGCGTTCGCCCAGGGCGGCTCGGCGCGCATTCAACGTTAGACGAATTTAGAAAGCAAAAAGGCGCGGAGTGATCCGCGCCTTTTTGTTTTGAAATTCTAAGTTTCCTCACCAAACGGCTTTGCTGCTGGTTAATCCAGGATTCCGTTTTCAATCCACCTGTACGGGATAAAATACCAGGTGTAGTAACCGTGCCAGTAGTATCTGTGGCCGTCCACCAAAGGTCCGTTAGGATAGTCATACCCACCGATCTGGTAATGCTCGTGTCGAATGTCAATAATGGCCCAAGCGAGCATTGCTGCGAGATAGCCAGTAAAAACCAATCCGGTGAAACGCCAGGAAGCCTGTCTGAGAAATCGTAAACAGGCCAGAGGTACAACGAAGCCTACGAAACCGGCGAACATAGGCAAATAGACGTACGTGATGCCGTGCCAGTCGAATGGGCAGTTGAACATTCCTTTGTAAACGAACATTGATGTCGTGATCGCCCAGATTAAAAGACTCGGCGTGAATAACGCCACTCCAAGCCACCAAGCATGGACGGGACGGATGCGCATCAAGGTCCAATAGTAACTTGCTTTTCAGCCACTTGTTTAATTCATCCCCTTCACAAACTCGTCCGCGCGCGCGATGGACTTGTTCATTTGCTCGATCAGGCGGTTGATTTCCGTGGTGATGTTGGCCGCTTCGCCCTTGAGGGAGGCGACAGCCTGGGCGTTGAGGTTGTGCTTGAGGTAGAGCACGTAGTCGTTGAACTGCCGCAGCACCGGCGTCATCGTCTGCTCGGCGCTGACCAGGGAGTTGTGCAATTCCTCGTAGCGCTGCTTGGTGGTGGAAAGCTGCTGGCGGCTGGCGGATTGCAGAGACGGCGTGCTGATCTGGCCGATCTCCTTTTCCCATTCGGCGAAGAGGTCGGATGCCACGGATTCCACCTCCCGGATGCGCTTGTGGACGGTCTCTGCCTGGCTGGTGCAATCCTCCAACTCGCCTTTCAATGACGTGTAGGTTTTTTCCAGGTTGCCGCCGTCGAACTTGGTGATCTCCTTGAGCCGGGTGAGCGCGTCCTTGAACTGGGTCTGGGCCTCCTTCTGGTCGTCGCGCGCCTCGATGACGCGCTTTTTGAGCAGGTCGCGTTTATAGACGCCGAACTTTTCGTACGCCGCGTAATAGGCCGTGCTGCAGCCCGTGAGGTTCATTACGCAAGCTGCCAGCAGCAGGACGGGAAATAGGCGAAACAATATTTTCATTGGGCAGATTAATAACAGTCCATCGGTCGGCGGGCAATTCTCTAAAGCAATGCCGTAAAGAGGCCAGCGATACGAGCAGCTAGTTGGCTCGTCTGCCTCAGCGTGAAGCGCGGTTGGAAAGTTCGACGATGCGAAGCGGTCCGCGGGCTACCACCAGAAGTCCGCCCCGGAAATGGTGCGGATGGACATGTCCTTGAATTTGCGCCACTCGACATGGCCGTCCTTGAAGCCAACATTGCCACCCACCGGTTTTTGACTCTGCAAATGCGGGCTGGTATGAGGATAGACCGCACCATTCTGCTGAAACCCGCCGCCGATAGAGGCAAAGTTTTGGTTGGGCGCGGCCCCCGTGCTGAGGATGGCGTCCGCCATCAGCACCCGGTCCGCCGTGGAGATCGGGGCTGACATGATGACCGCCGTGATATTGGTGCCTTCGGCGTTGATGGTCCGGTTTTGATTTCCCGGCGACAAGGCACACGGGGGAACCGGCCCCCAGAAGGCGAGGGAATATCCGATGACATGGCTGCCGGTATTGGCGGCCACATTCATTCCGTAATTCCAGAGGCAGCCATTCGGAGAGGCAGTTTGATCCAGAAAATTTTCCTTGTCGCCAAACTTGGGGCCGGTGCCTGGACAATAGAAAGTTTTCTTCTGCAGCCCGCTTTGCAGCATGGCATCCGCCACGGCGGCCGGCAAATCCCAGAGCCAGACCCCGGCCCCATTGGCCCACTGAGGAAGCTTGTCCCGGCTGTCAATTGCGTAGGTGTTCAATGCAATTTCCATCTGATGCATGTTGTTCAGGCAGGTGATTCGGATCGCGCGTTCCTTGGCCTTGGACAACGCCGGCAACAGCATCGCCGCGAGAATGGCAATGATGGCGATGACGACGAGGAGTTCGATCAGGGTAAAGCCGGAGGAGCGATTGGGTTTGTTCATAGATAATTGTCGGCCGATGTTTGTCAGATGCTTGAGAGCAGTGTGCCCGAATAGTTCTCGCGGCTAAACTCCACTTTGCGAAAAAGAATCCCCGTTTTGCGCACGCCGCGTCGTGTGCTTGCTCCCGAAGACCTGGCGGTAAGCCAGCGGGGTTTGATTTTTGGCGGCCCGAAAATACCGGGCGAAGTGCTGCGGATTGGCAAAGCCATGCATTTCGGCGATCTGGTTGACCGGCAGATCGGTCTCGACCAGCACGCGGGCGATCTGGTCGGTATGGACGCGGCGGATTTCCTCCAGGATGGAGCGCTCCAAAGAAGTGCGGAAACGTTTTTCCAAGGCCCGTCGGGACAACCCCGCCGCGCGCGCGACGTCGTCCACGGAGACCAGGTTCCGTCCCTGATCACGGATGAAGCGCAAGGCTTTGGCCAGATGCGGATCCGCCACCGCGACGAAATCCGTGGAGCGCCGGGCGACGATGTGCGAGGCCAGGGCGGTGATGCGCGAGGGAACGGATTTCGAACGCCGCATCAGCCCGTCCAGGGCCTGCGCCGCTTCGTAACCGGCGCGCTTGAAGTTGATGGCGATGCTCGACATGGGCGGGTCCGTCAGGTCGCAGACCACTTCGTCATTGTCCACGCCGATCACGCCCACCATGTCCGGCACGGTCAGGCCCACGAGCTTGCAAGCCTCCATAACGCGCTGGCTGCAATCGTCATTGGAGGCCATCAGGCCGAGGGGCTTGGGCAGCGCCGCCAGCCAGCGGCTCAATTGTTGGAGTTCGCGGGACCAGTTTGTCGCGGTCGCGGCCAGCTCGAAATGCGCCGGCTCAAAACCCGCCGCATGGATGCACGCTGCAAAATGCGTCTTCCGGATTTCCGCCCAGGTGTTGTTTTCCGCGGGCGTGCGTTTGAAACCGCAAAAAGCGAAGTGCTGAAACCCGCAGCCCAGCAGATGCTCCGCGCCCATCCGGCCAATCGCCGGCGAGTCCGTCACGACGTTGACCCGGCCCGCTATTTCCGTCTGCCGATGTCCGACCACCACGGCGGGCAGGCCATCCGCCAGGATTTTTTCCACACCTTTCACGTCGCGGAGGATGATGCCATCGGCGTCGCCCGCCTTTAGCAACGAGCGGGCTTTTTCCAGTCCGCCGGGCTCCCACAAAAAAGACCACGGCCCTTGATGATGCGAATACTCGGCAATCCCGCTCAACAACGCCCGTCCCGAGGCGCGGGATGATTCGATCAACAAAACCACTTTCGGAACTTTCGTCATGCGTGATGACAAGGTAGCACGCGCCTCCGGGCAGTGAAGCCTGAAATGCCGGGGGCGCCCTGTGTTGCCGAGGTGTGGGTATGATTGGGTGACGTAGAGGCGGCGGTAGGGCGCGCCACTCCGTGCGCGCCGTTGGGTGGGTTCGCCTCCCGCCGCGCACGGAGTGACGCGCCCTACCAGTGGCCTTTCGAAGAATCACCCTCCCGTCTCAACCATCCGCATAAGAATCGTTGAGTTTCTCCGGCGGTTCGTCCATTTTCCGCTGCATGTCATTACCTGACCCGCAGATTGATCCGAGCGTTTGCCGTCTGAGCGAATCGCGCAAGCCCGCCGAGCCCTGCACCATCGTCATCTTCGGCGCGAGCGGCGACCTGACCGCGCGCAAGCTGATCCCCGCGCTCTACCACCTGTTCAAGGAGAAGCAGATGCCGCCGTCGTTCCGCGTCGTCGGCTTCGCGCGCCGCGAGAAGACGGATGATTCGTGGCGCCAGGAGCTGCGCACGGCGCTGGATCAGTTCTCCCGCACCAAGCCGGTGGAGGACGCGGTCTGGAACGAGTTCGCCAAAAACATTTTTTATTGCATGGGTGACATGACCGATACGGCGGCCTACACAAAGCTTGAACAACTGC
Source organism: Verrucomicrobiota bacterium (assembly GCA_031423695.1). Lineage (GTDB taxonomy): Bacteria > Verrucomicrobiota > Verrucomicrobiia > Limisphaerales > CAIQOK01 > CAIQOK01. The sequence continues at coordinate 2,512 of JANPGB010000580.1, read as the reverse complement.
TGACCTCCTTCGGTCAGACCGCGCTGCGCGAAAATCTGCTGTTTTATCTGGCGACCAGCCCCAGCCAGTTCGGCGAAGTGGTCGAGCAACTGCACAGCAGCCAGTTGCTCCACAAGCACGGCCCCGGCTGGCAGCGTGTTGTCGTCGAGAAGCCGTTCGGCCACGATCTGCAATCCGCGCAGGCGCTCAACAACGAGCTGACCCGCTTTGCGCACGAGCGGCAGGTGTTTCGCATCGATCATTATCTTGGCAAGGAAACGGTGCAGAACATTTTGATGTTCCGCTTTTCCAATTCCATTTTCGAGCGCCTGTGGAATCGCGATTCCGTTGACCATGTCCAGATCACCGTCAGCGAAAAAATCGGCGTCGGCGGGCGCGGCGGCTATTACGAGGAGGCGGGTGCGATGCGGGACATGGTGCAGAACCATATCCTGCAGGTGCTCTCGCTCGTCACGATGGAGCCGCCTGTTTCGCTCGAAGCCGAGGCCGTGCGCGACGAGAAGGTGAAGCTGCTCAAATCCATCCGCGCGCTGACGCCGGACGACGTGGCCAAACAAATCGTGCGCGGCCAGTATTTCGCCGGCGCGGTCGGCGGCGAGGCGCGCCCGGGTTACCGGCAGGAGACGAAGGTGAAGCCGGATTCCAATGTCGAGACCTACGTGGCGTTGAAGCTATTCATCGACAACTGGCGCTGGTCCGGCGTGCCGTTCTATGTGCGCACCGGAAAAAATCTGCCGATGAGCGCGAGCGAAGTGCGGATTCAATTTCGTCCCACGCCCAACGTGCTTTTCGCGGCGCAATGTGGTCAGAAGCTCGGTGCCAACGCGCTGACGCTCCGGCTGCAACCCAACGAGGGAATTTCCTTGCGGTTCAACGGCAAGGTGCCCGGCACCAGCCTGGCCGTGCGTCCGGTGCGGATGCATTTCAGCTACGATTCCGAATTCGGCGCGTACACGCCAGAGGCTTACGAACGTCTGCTGCTGGAAGCCATCGTCGGCGACGCCACGCTGTTCATCCGTCGCGACGAGGTGGAGACGGCCTGGCAGATCGTGGATTCCATCCGCAAAGGCTGGGAGGGCAAGGCGCTCTCGAACCGGGAATTTTATTCGGCGGGAACCTGGGGGCCGGTGGCTTCGGATGATCTGCTGGCGCATGGCGGCCACGCGTGGCACGAGCCGCTGATGGTAAAATGAAATTTGGAAAACGCGGCAGCTTTCATCAGCGTATCAGATGCGTTGACAGGATCGGGCAATACAGTTGCACGTTGACGTTGGTTCCACTGATTCTAGCAACCGCTTCGAGTTGCGCAAAAGGATATACGAAATCTTGCGAGACATTTCCGGCTGCTCCCATGTAAAGTAACGAGCAGTCCGTGATGGTTAGTCTTTGGATCGTGGCGGGATTCACAAGGTTCTTATGCGTCATCACGGCGTTACCGTCGCGAATCTTCTGCATGATTTCCTCCGGGCTGGCCGCTTGGCGATGCTCGTAAGGCTGTAGATTGCGCCAGACCAATTTGAATTCCGCCAGCTTCGCATGATTTCCATAAACGATTTCACAGCCACCACCGTTGCCAATGCCAGCAAAATTAATTCCGGCAATCCGGCGACTAAAATAAATGCCGCGCGAAATAGCTTCGTCGTCAATATACTTTCCGCGCGCCTTGTCAAAATAACTTCTCCTTTCAATGGTTCCAAAGGTGATAAGATGCCCGTTCGGTTTTTGAGCTAAATCGTCCCGTTGAATTCCGAACTGTTTCAAGAATTTGAGTCCTAGTTTCTCCACCGCCGCGTCACTTGGCAGTCCTGATACGCGCTCGTGAAGGTGCTTCGCCTTATCCCAATGATTGGCGGGTGCATATTCATCATGATATTCTATCCGTCCTTGTGAAGGCACAATGAGCAGGGTGCAGGTATTTGATTGATTGACGAAAAGAAGCGGTTCTGTGTTTGTGCTTAAAATTTTCCTCTGCCATCTTTGCTCATCCTGAACAGTAAACGAGTCAAGAGCCATTAAGTTGGAAACGATAGTGCCGGAAAAACTTCGCGGAACGACTTTGTAAATCCAAAGGGCTGCGCGCGACTGATTGGTCGGCGCACCCCATACAATATCCAGATTGTGAAATTGAAATTTTGGAAATGAATTTCCAAACACCGGCTCTTCGGCGGCGGTTGAAACGGCTGCGCTCGGCTGATTGGTCAATGCAGCCCGGACGCTTTCAAGCCAGGAATTTTCAGGATCGCTAACCTGAAATTTTGAAGGACTTTGGGGTAACGGCCCTCCCGAAAATGCTAGCCCTGCAAAGGCTATCAATCCCATGAATAATTGCTTCATGGTTTTGAGTAAACCGTCGCGTCTCTTTTATCTATGTCTTAGAACCTGTTTGGAAAGTGGTGAAAGATTTTCCGATAACGATATTGTACTTTTGTGAGCGATTCCGTATCAACTGCGGATGCGTTATACCACCGACCTGACGGACACGGAATGGAACCTGATTTCATATTGTTTTCCC
>JANPGB010000579.1:0-33759 GCA_031423695.1 Verrucomicrobiota bacterium | reverse complement strand
CTTTCGCCGTGGCCGTCGTCTTGCCGATCCGGTTGGTGGAGCGAAGATCGAAAAACGTGTTCGTCCCGAAGAAATTAGTTCGGGTCGTGGTGCCGGTGATGCAGGCCTCCCCCGCCGAGTCCACAGCAATGCCGCTGGCATGATCCGAACTGCTGCCGCCGAACTGGATAGAATAGTTTCGGTAGTAAGAGGCGTTGGTGAAAAACACCTGATTGGTGATGAAGACCAGATTCGTGGCCACGACTTGATTAGTGAAGGCGATCTGATTCGTCGGGCCAAACTTCGTCACAAACACATCGGGGAACAAACCCGACGGCGTGGTCCAGGCGCGGGTGCTGGCCACCTGGCCGGTCACCGGAAAATTGGTCGAGTAAGTGTAGCCCGTGATGTAGGCGCCGGCCGACGCATCCACCGCAAGGCGCAGCCCCACGTCGGTGCGGTTGCCGCCCAGGTAGGTGGAAAAAATATTTGTGCTGCCATCATGCGAAAGCTTGGTGAAGAAGGCGTCGTAGGAACCGGAGGCGGTTTTTAGTCCGTTCAGGTAGGAATTGTTTTTCGGGAAGACCGGGAAGTTGATGGAAACGGTAAAGCCCGTCAGATAGACATCCCCCGCCGCGTCCACGGCAATGCCTTGCGCGCTGTCCTGACTGACCCCGCCCAGAAACGTGGAGAAGTCCAGATTGGTTCCGGCTGCACTAAACTTGGCAACGAAGGCATCCTGAACTCCACCCATCGTCCGCTGCACCACCCGTCGCGCGCCGGCGGCGCGATTCGTGGCGACGGGAAAGTCGGCGGAATCAGTGAACCCGGCCACATAAGCACAGCCGGAACCGTCCACGGCGATGGCGTTGCCTGCATCCCGATCGCCGCCGCCGAGGTAGGTGGAATAAACCAGGTTCGTCCCCTCCGGCCCGAGCTTAGTCACGAAGGCGTCCGAGCGATAAAGCCCCTGGGGCGTGTTGTTCCGCCCGCTGATTTTCTTGAAGGCGGCGTGGGCCGTGGGAAAATTCGCGGAATCCGTGAACCCCGTCACATAGGCGTTGCCGTCCGCGTCGGCCGCGATGCCGCGCGACGAATCCTGCCCGCTGCCGCCGAGATAGGTCAAGTAGGCGAGGCTGAGGGTGTTGGAACTGTTCGGGACGAACTTTGCGACGAACGCATCACCGTACCGGTAGGTCCCCATGGAGCCGCCGTAGGTCGTCTGAAATTGCGCCGTCTTTTTGGACAGCAAGAAAGGCGACAGCGTGTCGCCGCAGACATAGACGTTTCCATTCAGATCCGTGGCGATGTCCCAGCCGGTGTCACCATATTTGCCGGTCAGGTAGCTGGAAAAACTGAGGCTGGCGGTGAGAACCGGGTCGATCACCAGCGGCAGGGAATGATCATACTCGCCAAGCCAAAATCCCAACGTGGTCCGGTTCGCGAGCCGGTAGCCGCCCGCTATCGCTTTGCGGACGCCGGCCACCGTCTGGTAAATCACGGGCCGGTGCTGACGAATCTCGCTGCCGCCAATTTTCAAAACCAGATCCCCGCCGGCCTCCACGCGCACCGTGTCCGCGCCGGTGATGCGCAGAGCGATCTGTTTCGGATCCGCGCCGGGCTGCACCAGAAAATCATGCTCCAGCCGCGCGGACTGGTCGGCGTAATACACCACATCAATGCCCCGATAAAGCTGCGCCAGCCGGACGCTCGTGAAGAGCGGTGCGCCCAGGCTCCATTGGGTCGCGTCGGCACCGATGAAATAATTTGCCCGGCCCGAAAGCTCGCCGACGCCGGAAATTTCCACATTGGAATTTGCCCCCACCCAGGTCAGACGGACGCTCCGGGTCTGGCCGGATTTTGCCACGAGCAGCGTCGCTTCCGTCGGCGATAGGAACACGGTGCAGTCCCTGCCGCGCGCGATGAATCGGGCAGCCACGTCGGTCTGGCCGTAATTGGCCTCAAAATACAACGGGGCTTCCGCCAGGCCGCGCAGATCAACGCCCGGCGGACGCTCCGATCCCAGGGCGAGAACCTGCGTCAGACCCAGGCTGCAAACCAGAGCAAGGACAATTGTAGGCGCAATTTTTTTCATCTTAGAAGGGACGGTCAAAGCCGACGCTGAACTGGAAGCGGGCCTTCCCGTTGCTGAAGGCGTCGTGGTGGATCGGGATGCCGTAGTCCAGCCGCAGCGGGGTGCCGGACGCGCCGCCCAGCGGGAGATTCAAGCGCAGGCCGATGCCCCAGTTGTCGCTGTAACTGGAAAAGTCGTACGAGTACGAACGGCTCATCACGTTGCCGACGTCGTAAAATGCCGCCAAGCGCAACCGCTCGATGATGGGGATGCTGTATTCAATCGAGCCGAACCAGTAGGTGTTGCCGCCGATGGGTTCGACCGAGCCGGAACCGTTTTCGCGCGGGCTGATGTCGTCAAACTGAAATCCGCGCAGCGAATTCAACCCGCCGAGATACCAGCGCTGATAGAAGGGAACCTGACTGGTGGAACCGTAGGACTCCGCCACGCCCGTGCCGCCGAGAATTTCCAGCACGTGGCCGGCGGCGAGACCCTTGAAGTACCAGTGAGACTTGAGTTCGAGCCGGTAATAATTCTTGTCGCCCCCGAACGGCCCGGCCAGCTCGGCGGTGAGCGTGGTCTGCTGGCCTTTCTCCGGCAGGAAGCCCGGCCCGCGCGTGTCCCAGGTGATGGACGCGTCAAATTTTGAAATGATCGAGTTCCCACGCTCGTCCAGAAGGGTCTGCGGAACGCGGGTGTAGCCGTCCGGCGGTCCCGGCGGCAGCGGTCCCGGCGGCACCACCGGCGAGGCCACGACGCTGTCGTTAAACTTGATCCCCACCTGCTGCAGGGTGTAGCCAACGCCCCCGATCAGAAAGTCGCTGCCCAGCGCGCGCTTCAGGCCGAGGCGTCCCCCGATCAACGTCTCGCGGAAGAGATTGTTCGGACTGAGATAATCGAGTTCGCGGTAGTAGAGGTTGGCATCCAGGTTCAGCTTCCGCTCCAGAAACCACGGCTCGATGAACTCGGTTTCAAAATCCTTGCGCCGCGTGCCGTACTGGACGCGCATGCGGAATTTCTGGCCGGCCCCGGTGAAGGTGGGCGGATGGAACAGATCAAAATTGCCTTGGTACACCTCGGCAAAACCCACCAGCGAATCCACCGAACTGAAGCCCGCACCCAGGGTCATGTTGCCGGTGTTCTTTTCCTCCACCCCCAGGATCAGGTCTTTCCGGTTGGGCACGTCGGTCGGTTCGGGCCGCGTGTCCACCTTCGCGAAGTAGTCCAGGCCCTCGATGCGCAGCTTGCTGTTGTTGATGCGCACCATGTCGAACACGTCCCCCGGCGCGACCGACAATTCGCGGCGGATGACGCGGTCCTTGGTCTTGACGTTGCCCCGGATCTCGATTTTCTCGATGTAGGATTTCTGGCCTTCGTCAATTTTGAATTCCAGATCCATCGTGCCGTGCTCCGTGTTCGGCACCTTGTTCACGACCAGGTTGCGCGAGCCGGGAGTGACGTCGATGTAGCCCTTGGCGCCGTAAAAATCCTTGATCGCGGCGGTATCCTTGTCCAGTCCGGCGGGGGTGAACGTGTCGCCCAGATCCATCTCCAGGCCGTTGGGACCAAGCTTGATTTTTTTCAGCGCGTTGCCGGGATGCGCGAGCCGGTTCGCCTGCGCGATGTCGGCGGCGGTGAACAGGACGTTGCCGGTGTATTTGATCGCGCCAACCTTGTACTGGCTGCCTTCAAAAACATGAAACCGGATGACCATCGTCTTGGGGGTCGGCCGGGCAAACTCCACCTCCTTGATTTCAAAATCGATGTAACCCTGTTCGCGATAGAACTGGGCGAGCTTTTCCTTGTCGTCGTCGAACTCGTCATCCTTGAAGACGCCGCTGCCGGTGATCCAGGAAAACATCCAGTGCCGGCTCGTCTTGAGCAGGCCGCGGAGCTTGCGTTCGGAAAAGGCCTGCGCCCCGATGAACTGCACCTCCGTGATTTTGACCTTGATGCTCTCGGTGATGGCGATGGTGGCGGAACCGCGTCCCGCGTTCTCGTCAATGCTCGGGATGTAGGTCACCTTGGTTCCGGGATAGCCCGACTTCTGGTACATCTTTTGAATCTCCTGGCAGTCGGTGAACAGCTTTCGCTCGTCGAGCGGCTCCCCGATTTTGGAGGTCAGTTTCTTGCGCAGCTTCGCGGCGTCGAACTTGTTGTTGCCCGTGAACTTGATCTCCAGCAGGCGCGGCTTGCCCTGCACGATGTAAGTCAGCACCACGCCGTTGGCCGTGGCTTCGTCCGTGACACGGAGGTTGTAGAACTGCCCGGTCAGATAAAGATTGCGGACGTCATCATCCACGGCCACCCGGACATACGGATCGCCGACCTTGACGCGGATGTTGGAGGTGATCAGGTCGTCGCTCACAGCGGCGGGACCGATGTGCTTGATGACGATCTTGGAGACTTGCATCGAAGCCTGCCCCTGCGCCTGCGGCAGGCAAGCCAGGAGAATGAGCAGCGCGCAGAGGCGAAGGGAATATTTCATCAGGTTCAATGGGACGCGTCGTCGTCGCTTATTTTGGCTGCGCTTTCAAATCGGGTAAAGGTCTTCAAAAAGGTCAGGTTCACATCGCCGGTCGGCCCATTGCGTTGCTTGGCGATCAGCAGGTTCACGGGCACGGCGTCATTGTCTTCGCCCGCGGGCGCCCCGCCCTCTTCATCATCCCCGCTGGTGGGTTTGTAAAGCAAAGCAATGACATCGGCGTCCTGCTCGATCGAACCGGATTCGCGCAGATCGGACATTTGCGGCTTCCGCTTCTTGTCCTTTTCCACCTCGCGATTCAACTGGCTCAGCACGATGACGGGAACCTTGAGTTCCTTCGCCAGCGACTTGATGCCGCTCGAAATATCCGCGATTTCCTGCTGCCGGTTCTCCGCGCGGCGCGCAGTAGAATGGAGCAATTGCAGGTAGTCAATCACGAAAAGCTTGATGCCATGCTGCTGCGCCATGCGCCGGGCCTTGGCGCGCATCTGTAAAATGGAGAGCCCGGGTGAGTCGTCGATAAACAGCGGGGCCGCCGCCAGTTTGCCCGCCGCGCCGGTGAGTTTCGGGAAGTCCCGCTCGGCCAGAAAGCCGTCGCGGATGTTGCGCAGGTTCACCCGCGAGCGCGAGCAGAGCATACGCAGCACGAGCGACTCGGAGGTCATTTCCAGACTGAACACGCCCACGGGCAACTTTTGATCAATCGCTACATGCTCGGCGATGTTCATCGCGAGCGAGGTTTTACCCATGGAAGGCCGCGCGGCAATGACAACCATTTCGCCCGGATGCAGTCCGCTGGTCATCTTGTCGAGGTCGGTGAAGCCCGTGGCCACGCCGGTCAACATTCCCTGGCGGTTGTGAAAGTCTTCGATCTGGGTGATGGCGCTCTTGACCAGATCCTTGATGGTCTTGGTTTCGCCTTGCACGCGCGATTCGCTGATCTTCAGGATGTCGCGCTCGACCTCATCCATCAGCATGTCCACTTCGCCCTCGAACTCGTACACGCGCCCGACGACGTCGGTGCAGGTGCTGATCATTTTCCGGAGCAGGAATTTTTCCTGAACGATGTCGAGGTAATAACTCAGGTTCGCCGCGCTCGGGACGGCGTCCGGCAGCGAAGCGAGGTAGGCGATGCCGCCAACCTGATCGAGCAACTGCTTGTTCTTGAGCCGCTGCTGGAGTGTGATTACGTCAATCGCCTCCCGGGCATCATACATTTCCGCGAGCGCGTTGAAGATGGTCTGGTGGCGCAGGTCGTAAAACACTTCGCCGTCGGCCTTGAATTTCTCGATGCACTGGCCCATGCACTCGTTGGGCGAGAGCATGACGCAGCCAAGCACGCCCGTCTCCGCTTCCGGTGAATGGGGCGGCAGGCGGTCGCCCACGGGACGCGCCTGCGACCGCGGCGCTTTCTGGCGACGGGTCTTTTTCAAATCGGCGCCACTGGCGCCTTCGCTGGAGACGGAGTCAATCATTGAACTGAGATAGAAACATAATTGTGAATCCAGTTCAAAGAGGAGTTGCTAAAAAGTTCTTCACACGCCTGGCCTCGGTGATTTGTTTCGGCCGGAAGAGGATTCCCGCCCGGGACGCAAGGCGCGAAGGACCCAGCCTGGCGGCGCCGCGCTCCTGAAAAACCCTCGCCGCGCGGCAAGTTGCTGGCGGATTCCCGCAGAACAAGAACCGGCAAAACACCCAGTCCCCGCCTTGGCCGCCTTCGCCCTCTGGGTGTCATGAAAAAAAGGGCCGGCATTGCTGCCGGCCCCCTGCCTACTGTTGTGGATTGGATGGAGTCGTATCGAACGGCTCAGGCGCTCAGGGAAATCAGACCCTGCGCCAGGGCGAACTTCGTCAACCCGGCCACGCTGTGGATGTCGAGTTTCTTCATGATGCGTTCCCGGTGCGTTTCCACCGTGCGCACCCCGACGCCGAGCTGGCCGGCGATTTCCTTGTTGCTCAGGCCTCCGGCGATCTGGATCAGCACTTCGCGTTCGCGGGCGGTCAGGGCGGAAAGCGTGCCGCCGGTCCCGTTGCCTCGCACGAACTGGTTCAGCGCGGTGCGCGCCACTTCCGGACTGAAAAAGGCCTCGCCGCCATGCACGGTTTCGATGGCGCGCAGCAGGTCCTCCGTGGTGCCGCCCTTCAAGAGGTAGCCGCTGGCGCCAGATTGCACGATGCGCAGCACGTAATCGGTGTTCGTGTGCATCGAGAGAATCAGCACGCGGATGGACGGCAGCTCCTTGCGGATGGTTTCGGTCACGACCAGCCCGCTTTTCACCGGCAGATCAATGTCCGTGAGCATGATATCCGGCTGGAGTTCGTGCGCCATCTGCAGAGCCTGCACCCCGTCCGCCGCCTGGCCGACTATCTGGATGTGCTCGTGGGACGCAAGACTGGCGGCAATGCCCATCCGCACCACCGGATGGTCGTCCACAATCAGCAGGCGGATCATTTTCTTTGCCTTGACCGTGGACGCGGGAGGATTGCCAATTTTTTTCATGGGAGTTTTCGGGAAGCTGGCCGGCAATCCCGTCGTCGGACGGGCAAAGTTCGCGGTCAGAGTGGGGTGAGCAACGGTCGCCGTGGTTTGTGCAGTTTTCATATTTTAAACTTCTTAGCGCGGTGTGCAGAAACGCCTCGTTTGCGAACGGATTCGGACTGGTGCCAGCTTCCGAGTCGGAAGGATGGCGCAGATGTTCAGGACTGCCAATCCCAAAGTTCCCGCCGCGGCCCAGGACAGCTCTCCCGCCGCCAAGCCGACGAGCACCGCGAGACCGAGGAGGGCGGTGGCCGCCGGAACGGTTGTTGAATTCGTATCTTGTTTCATAACGTCAGCGTTCAATCTTCTGGAATCATTACATCACGCCCTACGCAATTCTACAATCGGGGCAACCCACGCCTGTGATCCCGGCGAATCACCTGTACAAATCCAAGGGGATCCCCGGGGATGAACCCCGTGCGGGAGAGGGTTGGCACGAATGACCTGCCATTGGGGCGATGCACGGAACGCCGGGCGGCGGCTCACGCGATGCCAGCCCGAATCGCGAACGGGAAGCCGGGGCGACTGCCGGCGGTGCTCGTTTGATTTTAACATTTGCCTGCCCCAGCAGGAAAACCCATCATCCCGATGTTTCACGGGCCCATAGCTCAGCGGTTAGAGCAGGCGACTCATAATCGCTTGGTCCCCGGTTCAAATCCGGGTGGGCCCACCATTTCCCAATCCCCAAAAGCGCCGTGCCTGTTGCTTTTCCGTGACGAGTCTCATCCCTGGACGTAGATCGGCAGCTTCAAACCGGAGAGCGAGGCGAAATTTCGCAGCCGTTCCAGAAGGAGCGGCGTCATCTTGGTCCCGGCCACCACGATCAAAATATCGTCCCGGGTCACGATGTCCCCGAAGAGCACATGCCCGACATGCAGGTCCGGAAAATCCAACGCCACTGTCGGCTTGGCCTCGGCATCCGACGGGGCGGCGGAGGTGAGTTCGAGACTGCGCGCGGCGGCGTCGAGCACTTTGACATCATACACATTCGGCTGCTGCCGCAACTGCTCCAGCGCCTTGAACGGCGGGGTGTTTTTGGCCACGAGCTGGGCAAGGCCGGTGAGTACGCGAAGGATGCGGGCTTCCAGCGGAATCTCCTCGCCCTTCACCGCATCGGAGGGAAAGCCCGTGCCGTCAAAGTTTTTGTTCTGATAGAGGACGATGCGCGCCACGGATTCGAGGCGGGGAATTTTGCTCAACAGATCATGGCCCACCTGGGGCACGCGGGCGACGGCGTCTTTCTCCGCACCGGTGAGGCTGAGTCCGGCCTGCGTCTTCTGATTCAAGACGGGCGGCAGGCTCACGCAACCAATGGGGCACAGCATGGCGGCGAGGTCCAGCTCCCACGTGGACTTGAGCTGCAACACCTGCGCGACCTGGCGGGCCTGGTCGCGCACGATTTGTCCGCGCCCGAACGAGGCCGGGTCGGACAGCGCGAGGATTTCCATCAGCACCTGGACGCTCCCGTTGAGGGTGTTTTCCAGCAGCTCGCGTTCGGCGGTCACCAACCGGTGATGCTTGATGCCGTTGGTCAGCACTTCCGCGAGCCGCTCCGGCGTGCACGGCTTATTCAGGAACTGGAAAATCTGCCCCCGGTTTACCGCGTCGGTGGCGGTCTTCTGATCGGCGTTGCCGGTCAACATGACCCGGACGGTGTCGGGATATTTCTGGCGGACAATGTTGAGGAACTCAACGCCGTTCATGCCGGGCATCTGCATGTCGGAAACAATGACCGCGTAAGGACAGCCATTCTCAATCAACTTGAGCGCCGGCAGCGCGCCGATGGCGGTCTCGAGTTCGAACTGCTTGCGCAGGTTGCGCTGGATGCCGCTTAGGATGTTCGCGTCGTCGTCAACGCACAGGACTTTGTTGTTCATGGTTCAATTGTTCGAGTTGAGAATGTCCCAATAATCTTTGTGCCAGGTCGCCGCCTGGACACCGAGCGTCAGCCGGTTTAAATATTCCGCATCCCAGACCGGGGCGGTGCCGACACCCGCGTTAACGATCGCATTGGCGGCATGCACGGCGGTCAAGGCGGTGAAGGCCGTGTCGGCGCTTTGTTGCGGGTGATGGTGCAGCGCGATGGCGTCCACCACGGACGCGGGCAGTCCCCACAGGCCGAGCAGATAACCGCCCACATCGGCGTGATTCGCGCCGAAGGCGTCCTGCTCGGCGACGAGCAGATCTGCCCCCTGCGCTTCGGCGGCCTGAATGGTTTTGCCATATTGATCCGGGAAATTGCACGCGAGCACAGTCTTGCCCGTGTCGTGCAACAGGCCGGCCACAAAGGCTTGATCCACGGTTTTTAAATCCGCCTTTTCCAATTGGGCAATTCGTTTGGCGGCGGCGGCAGTGCTGAGGCTGTGATTCCACAGGGCGGGAAGTGAAAAACCCTCAGGCTTGAGGTTCTCGTACTGCGCAAACGCATTCAAGGACAGCACCAGCGACTTGATCGTGTCCAGACCCAGAAACCCCGCGGCGTCCGCCGGGTTGGAAACCTCGCGGCGCAGGCCGAAGAACGCGGAGTTGACGAGCTTGAGAATCTTCGCCGTCATCCCGGGGTCCTTGGCGATGATGGCGCCGACTTCGTCCAAGCCGGCTTCCGGGTCATTCATCTTCTCGACGATCTCGCTATAGAGCGAGGGGATGCTGGGCAGGTGATCCATGCGGGCCAAGAGCTGCTGGAGTTGCGCGTTCTTGAGCGAGCCCTCCAATTCCATCGCGCGCCGGACCGTGAGACGCAACGCCTCGGGATCGCACGGCTTGGAAAGGAACTGATGCGCCGAGCCGACGCATTGCAAGATCAAATCCTGATCGGCGTGGCCGGAAAGGATCAGGCGAACGGTTTTCGGATAGCGCGTGGCGACCTGGCCGAACAACTGCACGCCGTTCATGCCGGGCATCCGCATGTCGGACACCAACACGTCCACGGTAGTCTTTTCCATGAATGCCAGCGCCTTGACGCCGCTGTCCACAAAGGTCATGTCCCAGTCATTGCGCATCGGCCGCATCGAACGCTGCAGGCCTTGCAGCACCATTTCCTCGTCATCCACAAACAGCACCTGCTTTTTCAAGCGCCGACCTCCTGCACGCCGGGCGCGGGATCCGGCGCGTTGATTTTCGCCGGGGTGATCGGAATCCGGATGATGAACACCGTGCCCCGGCCCAGCTCCGTTTCGAAGGCAAGGGTTCCGCCGTGTTTGTCCACGACCACCGAACGCGCGATGGCCAGACCCTGGCCGGTTCCTTTTCCCACGCCCTTGGTCGTGAAGAACGGATCGAAGATTTTTCCGCGGGCGGGTTCGGGGATGCCCGTGCCGGAATCGCGCACGCGCACCTCCACCCAGTCCCCGTCGCGTTTCGTCGTCACGGTGATCGTGCCCTTGTTGGTCTCGCCTTCCTTGATCGTGTCCGCGATGGCGTGGGCGGCGTTCACGGTGAGGTTGAGGATGACTTGGTTGAATTCTCCCGGCAGACAGGTCACGGGCGGCAGAGTCGGATCAAACTCCGTCACCAGCTCAGCCACGTATTTCCATTCGCTGCGCGCCACGGTCAGGGTGCTGTCGATGGCCTGGTTCAAATCCACCTGCGTCTTATCCTCCGTTCCCGGATGCGAAAACTCCTTCATCGCGCGAATGATTTTCGCGACGCGCTGGACGCCCTGGAGGGACTGCTCCACGGCCTTGGGAATTTCCTCGATGAGATAATCCACGTCCGCCTTTTTGAGCAAATCCTCGGTGGCTTGCAGCAGCTCCGCGGTGAGGCGGTTGTCGCGGAATGCGTCCAGCAGCTGCCGTGGCGCGCTCAGCACCGGCAGCAGCTCCATGAACGAGTCGCGCACGAACTGGGTGTTGTCGCCGATGTACTGCGTGGGCGTGTTGATCTCGTGCGCCACGCCGGCGGCGAGCCGGCCGATGGATTCGAGCTTCTGCCCCTGTTGAATCTGCAGCTCCATCTGCTTGCGTTCGGCCTCGGCCTGGCGGCGCTCGGTAATGTCCGTAAGCGTGCCGACGTGGCCGACAATGATTTTGTTTTCGCGGATAGGCGACGTGTGGCCATGCACCCAGCGCGTCTCCCCGCCCGCTTTTTGCAGCCGGTACTCGCGGTTGAACTCGCCGCCGCTGGCCACGACCTCGCTCCACTCTTGCAGGACCCCGGCCGCGTCCTCGGGGTGCAGATATTCCATCCAGCCCCGGCCCAGACATTCTGCGAGCGTGAGGCCGACGATGCCGAGACACCGAGGGTTGGCATGACGACACGAGCCGGCGGCATCCGTTTCAAAAACGCCGACGGGGGAGCAGTCGTTGAGCAGGCGGAAGCGCAGCTCGCTGGCGCGCAGCTCGCCCGTGCGCTGCTGAAGGATGACTTCCAGCTCCTGCGTGTGCCGGCGGGCCAGCTGGAGCAGCTGCCATTTCTCCGTGAGCGCGCCGGCCAGTTGCAGGACCTCCACGTTGTCGAACGGCTTCTTGAGAATTAGCAGCCGGTCGGAGTGGCCGAGTTTGGCGTACATCTCGTCCCACGAGTAATCGGAATCCGCCGTGCAGACCCCCACCTGCAGATCCGGAGACGACTCCCAGCGACGCGCGATGGTCTCAATGCCATCCCTGCCCGGCGGCATCCGCACATCCACAAACGCCAGCGCGTACGGCCGTCCCTCCGCCAGCGCCTGCTCGACGCGGGCCAATCCTTCCTTCCCCTGATAGGCGGAATCCACCGAGTAGCGGGGGCGCTTCGCCAGCACGACGGTGTCGCCAAACAGGCTCTCTTCGGCGGCGTCCAGCGATTGCGTGTCGGCGCCGCCGCCAAAAATCTTGAGGAAGTCTTCGTGGATCGCCCGGTTGTCGTCAATCATCAGGAGGCGCGGGTTCGGAGAGGTGCTGGTCGGGTTCATAAAAATCAACGGTCTGAATGCGGGCGTGTCAGGCGGAGGGAAAAAGGGTTCGGGTGTCTATTCATGCGCGGTTGCCGGCCGGGCGGGCAGTTCGAGGGTGAAGGTGGCGCCCCGGCCCGGCCCGTCGCTAGCGACGCTGAGCGCGCCGCCCATGTCCTTGACGGCCAGCGCGCCGCTGTGCAGCCCGAGGCCGGGCCCGCGCTGCCGCGTGCTGAACCCATGCGCGAAAATCCGCGTCAAGTTTTCCGGCCGAATACCCACGCCGTTGTCAGTGACGCTGACCCGCACCTGGTCCCCGCCGTTGCGGATGCGCAGCGTGAGCTGCTTGTTGTCCCGGCCCGAATCGGCGCACGCACGCTGCGCGTTGCGGACCAGGTTCACGAGGATCTGCAGCAGGTGGCGCTTTTGGGCCATGACCGCCGGCACCACCTCCAATTCGGTCACGACTTTGACGTTGTGCTGGTCAAGGCCGCTGAGATTCATCCGCAGGGCGTCGTCGAGCAGCTCGGTCACCTGGACCGGCTCGACCGCGGCGGAGACCTTGGCACAGCCCTGCTGCAGGGCGACGATGTCCTTGATGTGATCAATGTGCTGCTGGAGTTCCGCCAGTTCTTTCTGCGCTGCGGCCTGCTCCTGCGCGAGGTGCCGGGCCAGTTGCACGAGGTAGCCCGGCAGGAGCTTGGCTTTGGGGTCATGCGTGAAAAACCCGCCCAGATCCGCCTCATGCTCGCGCAGCAGGGCGACGACTTTCCCCAGGTTCGCCGCCTTGGATCGGCGCAGTCCGTCGGCGACGCAGGTGGCCGAGACGTTCACGCTGTTGAGCACGTTGCCGATGTTGTGGAGGACGTCCGTGGCGACCTCCGCCATGCCGGCCAGCCGCGATTGTTCGAGCAGTTCGTCGTGGGCGGTGGCGAGTTCGGCCGCGGCGCGCCGGCGCCCGGTGATGTCCTCGACCGTGCCGGCGTGGCCGGTGATCTGGCCGGACTCGGAACGGAGTACCACCGAGCGCGCGCGCACCCAGCGGTCCTCGCCGGTGGGACGGCGGAAACGAAACTCGTCATCGAACTCCCGGCCTTCCCGGGCACAGGCCGCCCAGGTGGCCACCACGCGGGCGGCATCCTCCGGATGCACGGCGTTCTGCCAGCCGTTACCCACCGCCGCCGACAAGGAAAGTCCGGTGATCTCCAGCCAGTGCGGGTTGCAGAACAACGCCTGACCGGCGGCGTCCGTCTCAAAAATGCCGATGGGCGCGGACTGGCTCAGCTTGCGGAACCGTTCCTCGCGCAACCGCAACTCCTGATGCGCGCCGGTCAACTCCTCCGTTCGCTCCCGGACACGCTCCTCCAGCACCTCATTGGCTTGCCGCAAGGATCGCTGGGCCTCCCGGCGGCTGGCGGTTTCGCGGGTCACCTTCCGGATGACGAATAAGGCGATGATGACCGCCACGAAGGAGGCGGCCGTCACCAGTTCAATCAGTTCCTGGCGCGCCGCCAAATAGCGCGCTTCGACAGCGTCAGCCGCCTGGTTCATTTGCGCGCCCTGGTAATTCACGAAGGCCTCCCACGCATTGTGATAGGCAACCAGGTTGGTCAACACCTCGCCCGACATCAATGTGCGGGCGGCCTCCGGCCTGCCTTGTTTCAAGAGCAGGTCCAAGGCGAGTTTGTAACTATTGACGTAGGCGACGCGGTTGGTCCAAATGTTCGCCAGCAACTTTTTTTCGGCGTCGGTTTCCAGCCCGGCCTCGATCGTTTTCATCAGTGCCGAAATCTTCTCGGTGTTGCCGGCCCGCTGTTCCAGCAATGGCTCAGTCTCGAGGCGGTCCGGCAGCAGGAAGATTTGCATCGTGATGCGGCTGTTCAACGAGGAATAGCTCAGCGCCTCGCGGGAGAGCTGAACCTTCTGCCATCGCCGATCCACCATCGCCTGCACCTTGCTGTTCATCCCGGCCAGTTGGACCACGCCCCAGCCCCCCACGATGACGAGCAGGGCGAGCAGGACGCTGAAGGCGAAAGCGAGCAACAGGATGGAGCGATTGGCTTTCATGTCACAACCCCGCCATCGGTTCGGCGAGCTCCGGGAGGCGGTTGCGGTCGCCGACTTCCAGCGGCAGTTCCAGGGTGAAAGTGGCGCCGCAGCCGGCCCCCTCGCTGTCCACGCGCAGGCTGCCGCCCATCTCCCGGGCGGCATTGGCCGCGCTGTGCAGGCCGAAACCGTGACCGTCCTGCTTGGTGGTGAATCCGTGGTTGAAAATGCGCGCGAGGTTTTCCGGCGGAATGCCCACACCATTGTCCGTGACGCTGATCCGGACCTCCCCGGCCCCGCGCCGCACCCGCAGGGTGAGTTGTTTGGTCTCCCGACCGGCCGCCTCGCAGGACTGCTTGGCGTTGCAGATGAGGTTCACGAGGATTTGCAGCGCCTTGTGTTTTTCCACCACCACGGGCGGCGCGGGTTCATATTCCCGGAGCACCTGCACGTCATGCCGCTGGATCGAGCTGATGTTCATGCGCAGGGCGTCCTCCAGCAAATCGGCGGCGGACACGGTCTGTTTCACGCCGGGGACTTTGGCGAAGTTTTGCTGCATGGAGACGATGTCCTTGATGTGCTCGATGTTTTTCTGAAGCTGCGCCAGCTCGTTGAGGGCGGCTGACTGTTCGGCCGCGAGATGCCCGCTGAGCTTCGCGAGATAGCCCGGCACCTGCCGGCCCTTCGGATCTTGCGTCAGGAAATCCCCCAAGTCGGCCTCGTGTTCGCGGAACAACGCAACGACGCGCGCCAGATTCACCACCTTGGATTTGCGCAGTCCCTCGGCGAGACAGCTGGACGCCACGTTGACGCTGTTGAGCACGTTGCCAACATTGTGCAACACCCCGGTGGCGACCTCCGCCATGCCCGCCTGCCGGGAGGTCTCGATGAGTTCCTTTTGCGCCCCGGCCAGTTCGGCTTCCGCCTGTTTGCGGGCCGTGATGTCCTGGGCCGTGCCAAACAGCTTCGCCGGCCGACCCGCTCCATCAATCACCAGGTCACCGCGCTGTTGAATGATTCGCTCGGCCCCGTCCGGGCAGAGGACGCGATGCTCGAAGTTGAAGGGCTTCCCGTCCTGCAGGGCGCGCTCGATCGCGGCGCGGGAACTGCCCCGATCGGTCGGATGAATGAACTCGAAGGTGGTTTCAAAGCCCAGCTCCCGTTCCCCGGGCTGGAGGCCGTGGATCCTGAAGTTTTCGTCCGACCACAGCAGTTTGCCCGTGCGCACATCCCATTCCCAGCTCCCCATGCGCGCGATCGTCTGCGCGGTGGCCAGCTGCGCCGCGCTGCTTTTTAATTCCGCCTCGGCGCGGTTGCGTTCCGCAATTTCTGCGCGCAAGCATTCATTGGCCGCCGTGAGCTCGGCCGCCTGCCGCCGCAGGGGCCCGCTGATGCTGCGCGTGATGAAGGTGACGAAGCCGCAGGCGGCCAGCAGCGCCAGGGCGGAGACCAGCAGACTCCGGGTTCGCTGCTGTTCATAAGCCTCGATCCGCATCTGGAGCAGCGTGTCCAGCTCCGCCGCCGCGATCTGCCAGAGTTTGAAACTGGCGGCCCGCGCCTTCTCGCCCGCGGCCACATACCCAACGGCGGTGATTTCCATTTCATCGGATCGCACCAGCCGGGTCGTCAACTCATTAAACGCCGTCGCCGCCGCGGTGAATTCCAGGAGCGCGGGCGGCACCCGGGTCTGCAAGGTGGCGCTGCGCCCGTAAAAGTTTGGGTCTTCATTCAAGGCCGTTTGGAGCGAGTCGCTGACCCGCTTCAAATCGGCGTCCTGAAACAGGGTGATCCAGATCGCGAGCTGCTCGCGTTCCTTCGCGGACTTGGGGTTCTGTTCGAGAATGCGCTGGCCAGCGGCCATGATCACCGCCAGCCGGTCCTGGGCTTCGGGCAAGGCCAGCAGCGAGGCGTCCATCAAGTAGTAACTGTCCAGATCCGGATCGAGGATGAGATTGGATAGATCACCGGCATGGGTGATCATCGTCCGCACATCGGCGATCAAATGCCGGTGCGGCGCGGCACGGGCCTCGGAATCCAGGCTGGCCAGCTGCCCTTTCAGCGCCAGCCACTCCCGGTGGACCGTGCCGACGCGGCAATGCTCCCGTTTGCGCTTCGCCAAACCTTCATCCGTGAATTGCAGATCGGCCCCGATCCGGGCGTCCACGTCCGCTAGTTGTACAAAAGCCGCGTCAATCTCCGCCTGCACCGCGAGCAGGGGCTCGGGATCGGACGGGGAGTTTCCCGGAGGTCGCCCCGCCAGCAGCTGGTGCCGGGGAATCAGTTTCAGCAGGGTTTCCAGCGGCCGCTGATAGGCGTTTCCTTTCTGCTCCCACCGGGCGAACTGGATGTTCTGGTTGATCCCGGTGATGAAGAGATAGAGCATGATGGAATCCGGCATCACAAAGAAGAAGCTGATCAGCATCAGCTTTTGCGCCACCTTAAGATTGTTGAACCATTTTCTCATTCGCTTGTATCGTTCGCATGGGCAGGCCGAGCGGTAGCGCCGATAGCAATGACATCGGCCGGATTGGCTTCCATCTTAACGGTTGATTGCGGCCCCGTGGTGTGCGGGAGTTCCAGCGTGAACGTGGCCCCGAGACCGGCCCCCTGGCTGTCCACGCGGAGGCTGCCGCCCATCTCCCTGACGGCATTGGCCGCGCTGTGCAAGCCGAAGCCGTGGCCGGTTTTCTTGGTGGTGAACCCGTGGTTGAAAATACGGTCGAGGTTTTCCCGCGGGATGCCCACGCCGTTGTCGCCCACGCTGATCTGGACGCGGCCGGCGCCATGCCGCACGCGCAGCGTCAATTGCTTCGGCACCTCCGCCCCGGCCTTGCACGCCTGCTTGGCGTTCTGCATCAGGTTGACCAGGATTTGCAGCGCCCGGTGCTTGTCCACCGTGATCGGCGGCCCGGGCTCAAATTCCTTGAGGACCTGCACACCGTGGCTCGTGAGGGAACCTTCATTGAGGCGCAGCGCCGCCTCCACCAGTTCGGGCGCTTCGACGATTTCCGTGACGCCGGACAGTTTGGCCAGGCTTTGCTGGGCCGCCACGATGTCCTTGATGTGGTCAATGTGCAGCTGCAATTCCACCAACCCCTGCTGCGCACCGGCCTGTTCGACCTTGAGATGCTCCGCCAGTTGCGCCAGGTAGCCCGGCACCTGCCGGCCTTTCTCGTCGCGCGTCAAAAAGGAGCCCAGATCGGCTTCATGAGTGCGGAACAGCGAGGCCACTCGCGCCAGGTTCGGCGCCTTGGATTTCCGGACGCCGTCGGCCAGGCAGTTCGCCGCCACATTCACGCTGTTGAGCACATTGCCCACATTGTGCAGGACGCCCGTGGCCATCTCGGCCATGCCCGCCTGGCGGGAGCTTTCCTGCAACTGCTGGTGAAGCTGCAGCAGCTGATCTTCCGCGGCCTTGCGCTGGGTCAGATCCACCAACATGTTCACCGCCCCGACCACCTTGCCGTTCCGGTCCAAAATCGGATCCGGATGCGGCTGCACAAAACGCCGGGTGCCGTCGGGCCGTTCGACGACAATCTCGCGGCCGCGGATCGACCGGCCCTCGCGGAAGGCGATCGCCATCGGGCAATCCTCCAGCGGGATCGGCGAACCATCGGGCGCAAAAATCTTCCAGGAGCCGCACCACAAATCCTTGCCCAGCTCCGGTTCGCGGCCCCAGAGCGCGACGGCCGCGTCGTTGAAGAGCGTGATACGACCCTCGGCATCGCAGGTATAAATCGCGGCGGGCAGTACCTGGACAAGCTGGCGATAGCGTTGTTCGCTGTCGCGCAGCGCGGCTTCGGCCAGTTTGTTCTCCGAGATGTCGCGGGAGACCGCCAGGTGCGCCACGATCCGCCCCGCCTGGTCCCGCAACGGACAGGCATGGGTTTCGAGCCAGCGGTGGGTGCCCTTCCTTCCAACCAGTTCATACTCCAGCCGCCCGGCCTCACCGCGAAAGACCGCTTCGCTCAAAGCCCGGAACCCCGGCTGATATTTTGCCGGCAAGAGTTCATAAACCGACCGGCCCACCACCTGGTCGAGCCGCTCCAACTCGAGTACGCCCAGCCCGGCGGGGTTCATTTCCAGCAAGGTGCCGTCCGCCGCGACCAGCTTCACACATTCCGGCACGGTTTCGAGGATGAGCCGCATCCGCGCCTCGCTGGCCTGCAATTTTTGGTGCGCCTCGGTCAGTTCCTTCGTGCGCACCGCCACCTCCAATTCGATACCGGCATTGACCGCCTCCAAATCGGCGCGCCGACGGGCCACGTCTTGCATGTCCTCCACCGCCTGCCGGAGGGAGATGATCAGAAAGGTGTCCTCGAAAAGCACCCACCCCGCATGTTCCAGCCAGCGCCACGAACTGCCCGCCAGCACACCGAACACCGATTGCGGCCAGAACAGCCCGCGCGCCATGTGATCCAGGCTCACCACCACGGTGGCCGTCACCAGCACCCGCCAATCCCGGTAAATCGCGAGGAATGCCAGCGAACCAAAAACATGGAAATGCGTTTCAATCCGCCCGCCGGTCACATGGATGAGCAGGGCCGAAGTCAACATCTGCGCGACGGCGATGACATGGCGGGTGAGCACCTGTCCCGGCTGTTTCCAGGCGAGCCAGACCGGCAGACTGGTAATGGCGCTGCCCAGGAAAATCGCCGCATAGACATGCCAATGAATGGAGCGGGTCGCCCCGATCCAGGTCTGCGGGGAAATCCACACGGCGGCCGCGATGCCCCCCAGCCATTGCACAATCATGAGGCCGGCAAACAACCGGTCCGTCCGCTGATGAATGACGGTGCGCGACTGCTCAAACAACTCCGCCGCGCGCCGTTCCACGCCGGAACCGGCAACGGCCGCGTCCGTTCTCAAGGCGTGCATGTCAATGCTCCCTTCTGATTCATCACCGCGAACAACGGACAACCAAAAACCGGGGTTTGCGCCAGGACGGACTCCTGGTGTGCCAGACATTCCAACAACGCGCTGCGCCCAGGACTGTCGCCGGCATGGCCACGCGAAAGCGTGAGGCCGCCGGCGAACAACAGCCTGCCGCCGGCATCGTAGAGCAAGGTCTGCCCCGAGGTTTCAATCCCAAACCAATTCGCCTCCACGCCATCCTGATCCAGTTGCACCGTCACGCCGGGAATGCTGGCGGCCTGCCGCCAGAGATCCGTGTGAGCCCAGGCGGGCAATTCACCCGGCGGGTTGATGAACAACACCTGGACGGTTCCCAGTCCCCGCTCCTGCACCAGCAGCCGCGCCAGTTCGCCGACGCTCGCTCGCGAACACGGGCAGCGGGGGTGCACAAACATCAGCAAGGTGGGCCGCCCTTCGACATGCGAAATCTGCTCCGCTTCGGCCACGATCCGGGCAGATGCCCCGTGCCGCCAGGGGTATTCGAGTAAACGACGATGCCGATCATGGCCGCGACGATGGCCGCCAGCCAGACCGCCGCCACAGGCCACCTGGCGAAGACACCCACAGTTAAAGCACACGGTGTTTCAGTTTTCATGGTGACGAATCCGGGCAAACAAAAAGGCACAACCGAAGCGCCCATCTGGGCTGATTCGATTGTGCCTTCGACTTACAGGACTCAATCCTGTCCGGGAAAGCCACCTGCCGACTGACAGCAGGCCTTTGAATTGTCATCGGCGTGAAGCCGGTAAACTTTAAATCTTTTTAGAGCAGACGGTGCGGCTGGTTCATATTGCGGAGGCGGCTTGCGCACCTGAACCGGCAGCCCCCAACCCGATGCCGCGCATCAGCACCTCCAGGCGCTCCCGCAGTTCGCCGAGTTGTTTTGATTTGAAGGAACGCCGGGTTTTTTCCAGCACCAAAATCGTCTCCTGCACGGCGCCCACCAGTTCCAAATGCTGGCCCGCCTGCAGCGCGTCCGTGGCGCTGTTCACCTGGCTGACCCGCACCATGTCGCTCAGGGCCCGGAAGAGCCGGTTGAGATCCTGAAACTCCACCGGATCCGTCGCCACGATCCGCGGCACCACGAGTTGCTGGTTCAAATCCCGCGCGATGGCATCGAACTGCTCCCATTGCCGCCGCACCGCCTGATGCACCCGATAGTTGGCGATGCATTCCTGAACCAACAGTTTCAACTCTGTCAAATCCGGGGGCTTCTGCAGATAGGCTTTCGCACTCAATCGCACCGCCGAGGCCGCCGATGCCAGGGAGGGATCACCCGTGAGCAAAATCACCGGCAACCCGGGCGCGACCTTGGTCAGTTCCTTCACCAATTCCAGGTGGCGGTTGCCCGGCATGTTGATGTCCGAAATCAGCAGATCAAACCGCGACCGGTGCAGCGCGTGGAGGGCCTCGGCGGCATCCGGCACCCATTCGCAATCATATCCGGCCAGCTCCAGATATTTTTTGAGCCCGCCGCCATGCGGGACGTCGTCGTCGGCGATCAGGACGCGACCGCGCCGGGAAGCGGCGCGGGTCACGCCGGCCAGCACTCCGGGCACGCGTTCAAAATCCATGGATTTCTCTAGGAAGTGGTCGGCACCCAGCACGCGGCAGCGCTCGCGCGATTCCGGAATGGCAAAATTGGTGAGCACGATGACCTCGCAGCCGGGCTGGGTTTGTTTCATCTCCTCCAGCACGGAATAGCCGGTGCCGCCCGCCAGATACAAATCCAGCACGACGGCGTCGGGTTGATGTTCGCGGAAAAGTTCAAGCGCGGCGGCGGCACTACTGGCCTCCCCCACAATCGTCACGGGCAGGGACTCCTCGATCAGACTGCGGATGCGCTGTCGGACCGGCAATGAATCTTCCACCAACAAAACGCGGACCTTGGAATCGGCTTCAATATTTTTCACCCCTCCATCATCGGCGGCGTGGCGGCGTGGGCGACACAAGGAAAAGGCTGGATCGCGCGTCCGTCCCGGCGGAAGGGCGGTGTCGGGAGAATTCCTGACAAACCGTTTTGCCGGGTGCCGCATCGGAATGATTTTAAAAGCCATTTCCGGATGCGGCGGTGCGGTAGGACGCGCCACTCCGTGCGCGCCGTCTTTGCCAACCACGAGCACGGCGCGCACGGAGTGACGCGCCCTACCTTCAACCGTAGAAAGCAAACTATTCCACCAGCCGATGCTTCAACGCGTAGCGCGCCAGCTCCACGTTGGTGGAGAGCGACAGCTTCTCGGAAATGCGGCTGCGGTAGGTGCCGATGGTTTTCTCGCTCAGCGACAGCGCCGCGGCGATCTCCTTGATGGTCTGGCCGGTCGCCACAAGCCGCAACACCTCAAGTTCGCGCGCGGAAAGCGTTTCATGCAGCGCCTGCACCTGGTCGTCCCCCAGGGCGGCGGCCAGTTTTTCCGCCAGGACCGCGCTCACATACTTGCCGCCGCCGAGCGCCTTGCGCACGGCCGTCAGCATTTCGTCCGCGACACTGGCCTTGGTGAGATAACCGGCGGCGCCCAGCTTGAAGGAACGCAGGGCAAACTCCTCTTCGGGATAGGAACTGAGCACCAGCACCGCCGCCTGCGGACGCGCCTGCCGCAATTCGGCGAGCAGCTCCAACCCGCTGCCGCCCGGCAGGTTGATGTCCAGCAACACCAGCGTCCAGGCCCGCTGCACAATCAACTGCCGCGCCTGCGGCACACTGCCCGCCTCCCCGAACACGGCCTGCGGAAACTCTTCCGCCAGGATGTCCCGGAGACCGCGACGGACAATTTCATGATCGTCCACCAATAAGATTTTCATCCGGCCTCCTCGCTTTCAAGTTTCGCCCCATGGGCTGGAAGACGCACCGTCATCCGGGTTCCCTGCGGCTGGCACGGCTGCCAGACGATGTCGCCGCCGCACTGCGCGGCCCGTTCCCGCATCCCCAACAGGCCCAGAGAATGGGACGCGCCGAATTTGTCCTCCGCGATGCCGACCCCGTTGTCGCACACTTCGAGCACGCTGCCGGCGGCGGTCGTTTCCAACCGGATCTGCACCTCGGTGGCGTGCGCGTGCCGCACCACATTGGTCAACGCCTCCACACAGATATAAAACAATTCGGTGGCGTGCTCCGCAAGGGATTCCAGCCCCGGCTCCGTCAGCGTGACCTGGCAGCGGATGCCGGTGCGCTCCTGGAAACGCCGGGCGTGCTGCGTCAGCGCCGCCGCCAGTCCCAGCCGGTCCAGCGCGCCCGGCCGCAGTTCGGCGGCAATTTTTTGCACGACGGCAAGGGTGGCGTCCGCCAGTTCGGAGGCGGCCACGGCGCGATCCAGCAGGGGATGGAACGCGGCGGGCAGGCTGGGGTCCGCCAGCTTGCGCTCCAGCCAGCGCACATCCATTTTCAAACCCGTGAGCAACTGCCCGAGCTCATCGTGGATCTCGCGCGCGACGCGAATGCGTTCCGTCTCCTGCGCCAGTTGCAGGCGCGCCAGCAGGGCGCGCAACTGCTCGCTGGATTCCTGCAACTTTTGCTCCGCCTGCTTCCGGTCGGTGATGTCCTGGAGAATTCCCATCGAGCCAATCACCCGGCCCGCCGCATCGGTTTTTTGCACGGAGACGTCGGCCAGCCAGCGGGTTTGTCCGTCGCGCGTCAGGATGCGGGCGTCCGAACGCCACTGCTGGAGTTCGCCGCGCAGGACGCGCGCGGACGCGGCGGCCTTGCTCAGCCCTGCGCCCTCGCCGCGCATCACGGTCTCGTGGATGATTTGGTCCCAGAGCGACGGACCGATCTCCTCCGGGCCGTACCCGGTCAACAGCGCGATTCCTTCCCCCATGAATTTATATCGGCGGGTCAGATAATCATACTCATAAGGCACCGCGTCCGCGCCGGCGATGACTCTCCGGTACAGCGCTTCGGTCTGCAGCAGCGACTCCTCCGCTTTTTTGCGATCCGTGATGTCGTCGACGACCGCCATGCAGTTGACCGGTTTTTCACCCGGCGGCGCCAGGCCCGAGACCGTCAGCCGCACCCAGATGATCGCGCCATCCTTGCGGAGGAAGCGTTTCTCAATGGCAAACTGCTGAATCTCCCCGGCGGCCAGTCTGCTGACCAGATCGAGATCCGCCTGCAGATCTTCCGGATGGGTGTAGTCCTTGAAGGTCAACCCCCGCAATTCCGCCAGGGGGTACCCGAGAATGTCGGCGAAGCGCTGATTGACCGCGATGAACCGCGCCGTGGCGATCTCGCCCTCCGCGATCCCCAACGGGGACTGCTCGAAGATCGTCCGGAAGCGCGCCTCACTGGTGCGCAACGCGTCCCGTCCACGCAGCCGATCGAGCGCCCCGGCGCAGTGGTCGGCCAGATCCTGCAACACGTTGAGATCCTCCCGGGTGTAGGCGTTCACGCGGTAGCTTTGAATGGAGAACACACCAATCACCGTCCGGCCTTCAAACACAGGCACGACTATGATGGACGCGGAGAGCCGATTCAGGTCCCCAAACGGCTTGAAATCCTCCACCTTGACCGGCGATTTTTCCCGCAGGATCAGCAACGGACCGTGCTGGATCACACGACGCATCCGCGGGGAGGGCGGATCCCCCACATACGAGTGCGCCACCTCCTGGCGCCGGCCATCCAGGATATCCATCGTCAGGATGGTTTGGCACCGGTCAGTCTGGGCATCGTAGAGATCCAGCTCGCACGCATCCCAGCCAAAGAGTTCGTCGGCGATGCCCACGATGATGCGGGCCGCGGCCACGGCGTCCGGGGCGGCGTTCAACCGGCGGCCCAAGGCGGCAAAAGCGGCGAGCCGCTGCTCCGCTTTCTTCCGCTCGGTGATGTCGAGGCAGGTTCCGGCGGCCCCCAGCACCTGCCCGGTGCCATCGCGGAGGACTTGCAAGCTTGCCTGAAGATGCCGCACCGCGCCGCCTGGAGCGAAGCTGCGGTATTCGTGCAGGATCTGATCGGCGGTTTCGGGGATGCGCTTGTGGACGGCCAGAATCTTCGCACGATCCTCCGGGTGGACGGTGTCCAGAAATTCCGTGAAGCTCGGTGCGCCGAGCGCGGGATCACGGCCGTGCAGGCGTGACATCTCGGCGGACCAAGTCCCCCGCGACGTTGCCAGATCCAACTCCCAACTGCCGAGATGGGCGCGGGCCTGTGCCTCCGCCAGCAGTCGGGCGTTTTCCCGCAACGCCGCCTCGGCCTCGCGGCGCGCGGTGACATCGATCCACGATCCGACCAGGCCGGTGGGTTGTCCGGCGGCATCGCGCACGAGTCGGATATCATCGTGCATCCACCGGTAGTTTCCTTTGAGGTCCCGGAAACGGTACTCATGCTCGTGATGCCCCTGTTCAAAGAGGTGGGCCAGGCCGGCAAAGACCCGCTCCTTGTCCTCGGGGTGGATGTGGTTGGCCCAGAAGGACGCGTCATCGACGAAATCACTCGGCCGATAACCCAGGAGTGATTGCACGTTCTCGGAAATAAAAGTTGCCCCGAAATCCCCGTCGGCGCGGCAGGTGTAGATCACCGTCGCGGTGCTGCCGAGCAGAAAGTTCAGCCGCTGTTCCCGCTCCAGCAGCGCCACTTCCGCGAGCTTGCTCCGGGTGATGTCCTGCGACGCGCCAAGGATGCGCACGACGCGCCGTTCCGTGTCGCTCCATTCGGGCCGGTTGAAACATTGCAGCCAGCGGACTTCACCCGTTTTGGTTGTCAGGCGAAACTCCATGCGTTCGGGCTCGCCGGCGATCACGCGGTTCATGGCCGCCTGCTGACCTGCACGATCATCGGGATGGATCAAACTTCGGAAACTGACCTTTCCCTTCAATTCGGATTCCGTGTAGCCAATGACTTGCTCGATGGCGCTGGTGGCCCACTCCAGTCGCACCGAGCCGTCCGGGTTGACGCGATAGGCAAAGGCGAATCCCGCGATGATCTCCGCCATGAGCCGGTGGTGCATTTCGCTGACGCGCAATTCCTGCTCCGCCCGTTTGCGCACGGTGACATCGCGGGTCAGACCCAGCAACGCCGTGACTTCGCCGCCCGGATCCCGCAGCGGCACAGCGCGGGTTTCAAGCCAGCGGCGCGTGCCCTTGAGTCCGACGGTCTCGAACTCAAGCGTCCCGTCACCCCCGCTCATGACCGTATGGTGCAAAGCCCCGAACGCCGGCCGATGATCCGGAGCGACATAGTGAATCAACGGCTGCGTGGCCAGTTCCTCCAGACTCGCCGCATCCAGCATGGCCAGGCCCGCCGGGTTCATGTCGAGCAATTCACCGGTTGGCGAAACGACCTTCACGCATTCCGGCTGGGTTTCGATGATGGTGCGCAGTCGGTTTTCGCTCCGGCGCAGGTCGGCGTTGGCCTGACTGAGCGCCGCGGTGCGCGCCTGCACGCGGGACTCCAATTCCGCCACCGCCCGCTGTTGCGCGGCCTCGGCATGCCCGCGCTCCCGGACCGAGGCCGCCATGCTCAGTGCCGTCAAGACCACCACGCTCAAGAAGACCTCCAGCAACATCAACGCATCATTGCGCGTCGCGAGGTTGAACACGCCCAAATGGTGGGTGGTTCCCCACACCGACAACCCGGCCATCACCCCCACCGCCGTCACGGCACCGTGCCGGCCAAAACGCACCGCCGCCCAGACGAGCACCGGCAGCGGGAGGAACGCCAGCGGCAGCCCGGAAGTGTTCCGGATGAAGACGTAATAAGTGACCCCCAGGAGCAGCCCGAAACACGCGAATAATTCCGCCCAGCGCGACAGCGACTGCGGCCATCGGGTTCCGCTCCAGACCAACAACAGCGGGGCCACGACGAACACGCCAGCCGTATCGCCCAGCCACCACGTCAGCCACTCCGGTCCACAGCTCGACCACGGCGCATAGCCAGCCAGACAGAGCGTCGTCACCCCGACCGTGGCGCTGACCAGACAACTCACCATGCCGCCCAGCGTCAGGAACAGGCAGACATCCTGCACGCGCTCCAGCGGATCGCGCCCACCCACGAACCGCCGCAACAGTTGACTTCCCACCAGGGCCGCGAGGCTCGCGCCGCCCCCGAGCAGGGCCGCCGCCGCGAGCTCTGTCTCCAGGCTCATGGGGCTGCCGTAAAAATCCCAGAAGTTCGCCGCGAAGGATCCCAGCCAGATGCCCGGCCACACGCGCCGCCAGCGCAACAGCACCGCCGCCAGCGCGATGCCCGACGGCGGCCACACCGGCGTGACGTGTCCGCCCGGCATGGCCAGTTGCAAGCCGAGCCGCGCCGTCAAAAAATAAACCGCCGCCAGTGCCAGGACTTCCAGCAGCCGGCGCGCGTTGAACCTGGGGGTCTCAGAGGTGGGATCAACCATGGTCATTTCAAAAACACCACGCAAAATCCGGCGCGACCGCGCCGGCGGATTTCCTGCGGATTCGCCGAGCGGGGAACCCTGCCGAGCGAAAACCTGCGGTGACGCGATCGGCCTTGCGCAGGATCATGTTAACATTCTCATCCATACTTGATGCAAGGAACCAGAAGATATTCGCAGCTTGCTGAACTGGAAAGCGAGATTGAAATGGCGCGTGGATGATGCAAGCTGATTTTTCCGAAGCCCGGCCCAGGCGTCACACACTTGCAACTTGCCCCCGCGCCCAAATTTCCCGTATCTTGCGCCCCGATGAAAGGTATTATTTTGGCGGGCGGCGCGGGTTCGCGGCTCTATCCGCTCACGCTGGTGGCGAGCAAGCAGCTCCAGCCGGTCTATGACAAACCGATGGTGTATTATCCGCTGACGACGCTCATCGAAGGCGGGATCCGTGAATTCTGCCTGATCTCCACCCCGCAGGATCTGCCCCGGTTCAAGCAGTTGCTCGGCGACGGAAAGGCCTGGGGCCTCTCCATCGAATACCGCGAGCAGGCCAAGCCAGAGGGCATCGCGCAGGCGTTTCTCATCGCCGAATCCTTCATTGGCAGCGATGCGGTCACGCTCATCCTCGGCGACAATGTGTTTTACGGCGGCGACACCTTCCAAAAGGCGTTCGGCGAATTCAAGACCGGGGCAACCATCTTCGGCTATCACGTCACCGACCCGGAACGCTACGGCGTGGTGGAGTTCGACGCCCAGGGCCGCGCGATTTCCATTGAGGAAAAGCCCAAGCAGCCGAAAAGCAATTATGCCGTGCCCGGGCTTTACATCTTTGACAACCAGGTGGTCGCGCTGACCAAAGCCATGAAACCCTCGGCGCGCGGCGAGCTGGAGATCACCGACTTGAACATGGAATATCTGCGGCGCGGCCAGTTGCGCGTGCAATCCCTCAACCGCGGCTTTGCCTGGCTGGACGCCGGCACCAGCAGCAGCCTGTTCGACGCCTCGGCCTATGTGCAGACCATTGAGAAACGCCAGGGGGTGAAAATCGGCTGCCCCGAGGAGGCCGCCTTCCGGCAGAATTTCCTGACCCAACCCCAGCTCGACGCCCTCACCGCCAAGCTGCCCAAATGCGAGTATCGCGCCTACCTCGAGGAGATCGTGGCCGAGGCCAAACGACTGACCAAGCAAGTATGATTGCCCTGCTCGGCGCCAGCGGTTACATCGGCCAGGCCTTCGCCCAAGTCTTGCGGGAGCGCAACCGCCCGTTCACTCCCCTCTCCCGCAAGACCGTTGACTATACGCGCTTCGACGCGCTGGTCGGATTTTTGCGCGAGACCCGGCCGGAGTTTCTCATCAACCTGGCCGGCTACACCGGCAAGCCCAACGTGGACGCCTGCGAAATCGCCCAGGCCGACACCCTGGCCGGCAACGCGCTGCTGCCCCAGATGATTGCCGAGGCGTGCGAAGCCACCAAGACTCCCTGGGGGCACATCTCCTCCGGCTGCATCTATTCCGGCGCAAAAATTTCCGTGAACGGAGCGGTTCATGCCGAGAAAGACCTGACCAAACCGGAACTGCGGGCGCTTTTGGAAACCAATCCTTCCGCCTTCCACGGCTTCACCGAGACCGACCCGCCGAATTTCTGTTTCCGCGACCTGCCGTGCAGTTTTTACAGCGGCACCAAGGCCATCGGCGAGGAGGCGCTGCTCAACGCGCCGCAATGCTACGTGTGGCGGCTGCGCATCCCGTTTGACGAGTTCGACAGCCCGCGCAACTACCTGAGCAAGGTGCAGCGTTACTCCAAAGTTTACGACAATGTGAATTCCATCTCGCACCGCGCGGATTACGCCCGTGCCTGTCTGGATCTGTGGGACCTGCGCGCGCCGTTCGGAACTTACAACGTCACCAACCCCGGCTTCGTCACCACCCGCCACGTCGTCACCGTGCTGGAAAAGATTTTGAAACCGAAGCGGAAGTTTGAGTTCTGGGAAAGCGACGAGGAATTCTACAAGGTCGCCGCCAAAACCCCGCGCTCCAACTGCATCATGGACACCACCAAGCTCCTGGCGGCCGGCGTGAAAATCCGCGGGGTGGAGGAGGCGCTGGAAGATTCCCTCAAAAAGTGGCGGCCGGAGACTTAAACAACAAAGCAACGAAGGAACCAAGAGTGGGACTTGAACTGCCAGACTGGAAAAAGGTAAGGATTCCATCAGAAGTTGAACAGCTGGCAACGGTGGTGGTCGATTCTGCTTTTGCGGTTCATCTGGAACTGGGACCGGGTTTGCTGGAAAACGCTTACGAAGCGTGTTTGAGCCATGAGCTCGATTTGCGCGGAGTCAAACATCAGAGGCAGCTTCCCGTGCCGCTGAATTACAAAGGCATTCGTGTTGAAATCGGCTATCGCGCCGACATGATCGTCGAGGAAAAACTCTTGTTGGAATTGAAGTCGGTGGATGCGCTGCTGCCGGTTCACACTGCACAGGTCATCACCTATCTACGGTTGCAAAGATTTCCACTCGGTCTGCTGATTAATTTCAACGAAGTCCTAATCAAAAATGGCATCCACCGGATTTTGAATGTTCCCCGTTCACCCGAGGAAGTCTTAACTTAGTTCCTTTGTTTCTTGGTTGTAAAAAATTTATGAATCTACTCATCACCGGCGGCGCCGGCTTCATCGGCTCAAACCTGATTCACCACATCATTGACGATGCGAAGGTCACGAAGCTCGTCAACCTCGACTGCCTCACCTACGCCGGCCATCTGGCGAATCTCGAAAAGGTTTCCAAACATCCGAAGTATGTTTTCGAGAAGGTCGACCTGCGCGACAAGGCCGCGACGTTGCGCGTGGTTGAACAGCACGCGATCACCCACGTCATGCACCTGGCCGCCGAGTCGCATGTGGACCGTTCCATCACCGGGCCGGGCGATTTCATCCAGACGAACATCATCGGCACGTTCAATCTGCTCGAAGCTTGTCGCGCGTTCTGGGGCGCAAATTTCAGCGGAAAAAGATTCCACCACGTCAGCACCGACGAAGTCTATGGCTCGCTGGGCGCAACGGGATTGTTCACCGAGACGACTCCCTACGCGCCGAACTCCCCCTACTCCGCGAGCAAAGCGTCGAGCGATTTCCTCGTCCGCGCCTATCACCACACCTACGGGCTGGACACCGTCATCACCAATTGCTCGAACAACTACGGACCGTTCCAGTTCCCGGAGAAGCTGATCCCCGTCATCATCCAGAACGTGCTCGCCCGCAAACCGCTGCCCATCTACGGCGACGGCATGAATGTCCGCGACTGGCTTTATGTCCGCGACCACGCCGAAGCGCTCTGGACGGTGCTCAACCAGGGCCGGACCGCCGAAACCTACAACATCGGCGGCCACAACGAATGGGCGAACATCAACATCGTGAAATTGATCTGCGACACCGTGGATGAATTCGCGCCGCAGCTCGGTGGCGATTCCCAGAAGCTCATCACCTACGTCAAAGACCGCCCCGGCCACGACCGCCGCTACGCGATTGACGCCTCCAAAATCCAGCAGGAACTCGGATGGGTGCCCGCGCACAAGTTCGAGCAGGGCATCCGCGAAACCATCCGCTGGTACCTCGACAACCAGCCTTGGGTGCAGACGGTTTTGAAAAAGTGAGTTGGAAACACTCAACATTCAACGCCCCACTTTGAACTCCGAAGGGTGATGGCGACCTCCCGGTTCAAAGTTGAATGTTGAATGTTGGGCGTTGAATGTTCCCCCGTTCAACCGAAGTCAAATCCGCTTTTCGTCCGCGTCAATCATGTCCACGAAGCACTTGATCTCGGCGCGATGCCCGATGCCGGCCTGCTCCTTGCGCATCTGCAGCCGCGCCACGGCGGACGGATCGCCCGCCAGCGGACGGCTCAGAACATCCTGCCAGTGCGCGGCCTTTTCCGCGTCGGATTTCTTCACATGCTCCCGCACCCAGTCGCAGACCTCCCCGTCGGTGCAGGATTCTTTCACCACCTCGACTAATTGCTCGTGCGTCACGCCGGCGGCCTTGAGCCACATGCCGTCGAAACCCTTGCCGAGATTTTCCTGATAGTCGGCGTGCAGTTTGCCGGCCAGCTGCAGGCGGATTTTGTCAACGTAGCGCGGCAGGTAATGCCAGCCGTCCATGGATTCGCGCGGGCTGCGCGGGTAAATAAGTTCACTCATGCGCCCAAGATGAAACGTCCCCCGCCGCGCCGCAATGGATATTTTTTCGAACGCCAACAACAATCGCCGGTGTGTGCAACTCGAGCGCGGGTGAATGTGCAAGCCATTCATCCAAAGGGAATGCGTGTTAGGGCGCGTCACTCCCGCCAACCGCAGCTTCACTCCTTCGGTAGAAACGGTCGCACGCGCTCGACCAGCAGCTTGTAACCCTCCGCGTTGAAATGCAGTTTGTCCGCCACGAACAATTCCGCCCGCGGTTTGCCGTCCTCGCCCAGCACCATGTCATAGTCCTCAATGTATTTCAGATGCGGCGACTGTTTGCAGTAGTCCTCGATCAGTTGGTTCAACGCCTTTTCCTTCTCATGCTGGTCCCAGCGCGCCAGGCTGGGGCTCAGGCCGATGAAAATGATTTCCGCTTGCGGCAATTTCCCGTGGACGACGGTCACAAATTCTTTGTAGTCGGCGAAAACCTGTTCCACGGATTTGCCCGCGTGCAGATCGTTGCCGCCGGCGCGCAGGAAAACCCCCTTCGGCGCGTACGGAAAAACAATCCGGCCGGCGAAATGCGTGGCGTCCGCAATCTCCGACCCGCCAAAGCCGCGGTTGATGACGCGATGGTGGGGATAATCCTGCGCCAGCGTTTTCCAAAACCGGATGGTGGAGGAACCGACGAACAGCAGCGCGTCCTTGGGTGGCGGATTCGTCTGGTCCATCCGCTCGAACGCGGCGATTTCCCGCTCCCATTTTCCAAAATCATGGCCGGCCTCCGCGCAGAATGCAGCGGGCACGAAAACCATCAGCAGCGCAACGAGCGAAATAAGTCGGGGTAGTTTCATGCCCGCACTTTAGAACTTTGGCCGGAGTCCGCAAACCAAAACCACGGTGGCCGCTTGAATTCTTGTCAGCCCCTGGCGCTTGCCGCATCCTGCCCCGATGAGCAGCGACAAGACGCAATTTGATTTTGAGGTGGCGATCCTCGGTGGCGGCAGCGGCGGCTACGCCGCGGCGCGCACGGCGGCCAGCGAAGGTCTGAAAACCGTCGTCCTCGAGGGCGGCGCGGAAGTCGGCGGGTTGTGCATCCTGCGCGGCTGCATGCCCACCAAGGCGTTGCTCTACGCGGCCGAAGTCCTGCATCTGGCCGGCCACGCCAAGACCTGGGGCCTCCGCGCGGATGGCGTGGGTTTTGATTTCGCCAAGGTCATGGCCCGCAAGGACAAGCTCATCAAGGATTTTGCCGACTACCGCGCGCAACAACTGGCCGGCGCCAAATTCAAATTCATCCGCGCCAACGCAAAATTTCTAGACGCACACACGTTGGAACTGGGTAGGACCGGCCTGCCGGTCGGCCAGGACGCGCAGCAGCTCATCCCGACCAAACTCACTGCAAAACATTTCGTCATCGCCACCGGCTCGCGCATCGCGCCGAGTCCCCTGCCCCAGCTTGATGAACTGGACTGCCTGACGAGCGACACCGCGCTCTCGCTTCAGCGGCTGCCCAAATCGCTCATCCTGCTCGGCGGCGGCCCGATCGCCTGCGAGTTCGCCCAGTTCTTCGCTCGGTTTGGCGTCAAGGTCACGCTCCTCCAGCGCAGCGCCCAGTTGTTGCGCGGCGTGGACGCGGACGCGGCGGACGCGTTGGCGAAAGTTTTTCAGCGCGAGGGCATCACCCTTTATACCGGCACGAAATTGCTCGACGCCCGCCGGCTCGGTGGCTTGAAGGAAATCGCCTTCGAGCACGCCGGCAAAACCGTGCGCGTGCAGGCCGAGGAAATTTTCTTCGGCCTGGGGCGCGTTCCAAACGTCGCGACGCTCGGCCTGGAAAAC
Organism: Verrucomicrobiota bacterium; assembly: GCA_031423695.1. Taxonomy (GTDB): domain Bacteria; phylum Verrucomicrobiota; class Verrucomicrobiia; order Limisphaerales; family CAIQOK01; genus CAIQOK01. The sequence continues at coordinate 1,512 of JANPGB010000579.1, read as the reverse complement.
GCCAGGGTGCTAGTCGAGGACGGGCGCATCGCCACCAACGCACGGATGCAGACGTCCGCGCCGCACATCTACGCGGCGGGCGACTGCACGGGCCGCCACGAGATCGTTCACATCGCCATTCAACAGGGCGAGACCGCCGCGTTCAACATTTCTGGCAAGCCGCGCGAGATTGATGACCGCCTGCTGATCGAAGTCATCTTCACCGACCCGCAGATCGCCACCGTCGGCCTGACCGAAAAAACAGCGGCCGCGGGCGGTATTCCGTATTTTACCGCCAGCTATCCCTTCAACGACCACGGCAAGTCGCTCATCATGGAGGCGCTCGACGGCTTTGTGAAACTGCTCGCCAATCCACAGTCCGGAGAAATTCTCGGCGGCGCGTGTGTCGGCCCGGCCGGTGGTGAATTGATCCATGAGATCGTGATCGCGATGGCCAAACGCATGACCGTCCACGAACTGGCCGCCACACCGCATTATCACCCCACGCTCGCGGAAATCTGGACGTATCCGGCGGAGGAGCTGGCGGGCCGCATCGCGCCAGCCGGGTGAGCCATTGTGAATAAATTGACGTTGCCGCCAACCAAGGACAGCCGCTAATCTCAGCCCGGTTAAACCGTCACCGGCCAGCGGGTCTGGCGAGTGGCGGATGAAAGGCCAGCCATGCGGATATTGATTCAGAAGAAAGACAGCGGTCTTTATTTCCGGGACATCGAGGACTGGACTTCGAGCTCCCTCCATGCCATGGATTTCCTCAGCTCCACCAGCGCCATTGAATTTTGCACCCTCAACAAGATCAAGGGCGTGCATCTGGTCCTCAAGTTCGAGGAGGATCACCACGAAATCGTCCTGCCCTTCGTGAAGGATAAAACGCCCCGCAGCGAACCCGGCCTGAACCTCTGACCCGCCGCTTTCCCGGCTTGCGCTCGGCCCTCGCGCGACTATCCTGTCAACCATGACCGCACAACCTGTTGACGCGACGACCCACTCAAAACTTTCCCTGCTCGGCCAGCGGGTTCTGACCGGCGGCCAGATCACCCGCGACGAAGCGGCGTGGCTGTTCAATCTCGAAACCTCCGCCGACATTTTGGATTTGCTCTCGTGGGCGAACCGCATCCGCGAACAATTCAAAGGCAACAAGATTCATCTCTGCTCCATCGTCAATGCCAAAGCCGGCGCGTGTTCCGAGAATTGCAGCTTTTGCGCGCAGTCGTCGCATTACCAGACCGGCTCGCCGAAATATGGTTTCATTGAACCCGAACCCGTGAACGAAGCCGCTGACGAAGCGAATAAAAATTCCGTCACCGCCGTTGGCCTCGTCGCCGCGTGGAAAGGTCTGAACGAAGGCCCGATGCTCGATGAAGTCTGCGACCGCATCCGCGAATTGAAAGCCGGCGGCAAGACGCGCCCCGACGCTTCGCTCGGCATCATCAAGAAACAGGAAGTCGCCAACCGACTCAAGGAAGCCGGCCTCGAATGTTACGGCCACAACCTCGAAAGCTCGCGCCGCTTTTT
>JANPGB010000578.1:0-6297 GCA_031423695.1 Verrucomicrobiota bacterium | reverse complement strand
TCGCACCTTGCCGCTGGTGAACATCGGCGTCTATGTCCGCGCCGGGCAATACCTCGAACCCGCCGGCAAGGAAGGCTTGGCCGAACTCACCGGGTGGCTGCTCGCGCACGGTGGCGCCGGCACGAACACCGCCGAGCAGATGGAGGAACGCCTCGCGTTTCTCGCCGCCGATCTGGAGGCCGACATCGCGGACACGCAGGGCAGCGTGAGCCTGAACCTGTTGTCCAAAGACCTCGACGAAGGCCTGGGCATTTTGCAGAACGTCATCTTTGCGCCGCATTTTCAGGACGACAAGATCACGCTGCGCAAACAGCAGTTGCTCCAGGAAATGAAGCAGCGCAACGACGACTCCGCCGCCATCGAGGCGCGCGAAAAGGTGATCCTGGCCCTTGGTGAGAGTTTCTGGATGAACCATTATCCCACCGCCGCGTCGCTAGATGCGCTCACGCGCAACGACATTGAAACGTTTCATCACCGCTGGTTTGTGCCGGAGAATTTTGTCATCGCCGTCAGTGGCGATTTTGACCGCGCGGAAATGATTGCGAAGCTGGAGCAGCTGTTCGTCGGCGCGCACAGCGGCGGCGGTTCACCGCCCATTCCGACCAACACCGTCTTCTGCGCGCCCGGCATTTACCTCGTCAACAAACCCGATGTGAACCAGGGCCGCGTCTCGATGTTCCTGCCCGGCATCCAACGCGACAACCCGGACTTCTATGCCGTGACCGTGATGAACGACATCCTCGGTGGCGGCGGCTTCACGTCGCGCATTTTGAACCGCGTCCGCTCGGACGAAGGTCTGGCGTATTCCGCCGGCTCGCGTTTCTCGGGCGGCGTTTATTTCCCGCTCACGTTCACCGCGCTGTTCCAGTCGAAGTCCCGCACCGTGGCCTACGCCGCGTCCATCGTGCTGGAGGAATTGAAGAAAATCGCCGCCGCGCCCGTGACCGATGCGGAATTGAACATCGCCAAGCGCGCCTACATCGAACGCTTCCCGCGTAACTTCGCGACCAAGTCGCAGGTCGCCGCCGTGCTGGCGTCGGAGGAATTCACGGGCCGCTACGCCACCGACCCGCAGTACTGGAAAAACTTCCGCGCGAAGATTGACGCCGTCACCGCCGCCGATGTGCAGCGGGTGGCGAAGAAATATCTGACGCCGGAAAAGCTCGCCATCCTCGTCGTGGGCAACAAGGAGGAAATCCTGCTCGGCCATCCGAATCATCCCGTAAAGCTCGAAGAAGTCGGCGGCGGAAAAATCACCGACCTGCCGTTGCGCGATCCGCTGACGATGAAGCCGATGGCAGCGCCGACGAAGTGAGCGGGTAGGACTCCTCGCGCCGCGAGGAGTCAGCGCCGCGTTCAGCGGTGCAATGTTTGGGATAAAACGTCCGTTCTGGCGACGCCGAGTCGCCTGCGTCCCGCAGGCGAGGTTGTCGCAGCGCGACAACCGCTACCTGCACCAGCTCAAAACTCAAACCCGAACAGCAGCCGCACGTTTAGAGCTTCGTGGCCTTCGAGTTCGAGGTGATGATTGTGGTCCGGATCACCGGTGAAGTTTGCGCCATAAATCTGCGGCATCACCGTCAGGGTCGCCCACCATTTGGCACGCTTGTACGTAACCACCGGCCCGAGATAGAACGCGGTGTTCTCCCATTCCTCGTATTCCGGGATTTCATTGTGGTTGCGAAATTCGAGACCGAGCGACCAGCGGGAGCTTAATTTTTTCGCGATGCCAAACGTCGCTTCGAACTCGCCTTCCTTGTCACGGAAATGATCCTCCCATTCCGTCGCATGCGTCAGGTTGAACGCCCAGCGCCAGTCGCCGTACCGCTGGCCGATGATGATCTTTTGCTCCAGCTCGAAATTTTTTCCGTCGTAGGTCGGTTCCAGATACAGCGCCAGGCCGATGGCGTGGTCGCGCGGATCCAGGACCATGAACTTGTTCTCCAGCGAAAAGCCGGTCTGCCGGTAATGCGAAGTAGTCCGGCCGCTGTTGTCGGTGAAGTGGGTGTATTCGTGGTTGAAGTAGAGCGAGGCCTGATAATTCTCCGTCACACCGTATTCCACCTCCTCGCGGAACTGCAGGCGGGAGTAATGGTTTTGATCCACCGCCGAGTTGCGGCCCGTGCGCAGGGTGACCCACTGCTCGAACTCCAGCTCGCCTTTCGGGATGGTGGCCGGTTCGTAGGTATAGGTGAAAATCCGCTCATCGGCGAAGGCGGAGGAGATGGTCAGGAGGCCGCAGGTGAGGCCGGTCAGAATAATTTTCGTGTTCATGACTTGGTATCAGTTCGATTGCGAACGACGACAAACTAGAAGAATCGCAAAAACTCCGCTGCCGGGCGGTTGCGAATGATTGTCGGCGGATTGCGGAGGGATGAACAACAAAGGAGCAAGGCATCGAGGCGAAGCGCGAGCACTTGGTGTCTTCGTTCCTCTGTTGTTTGCTCATTTCCCGCGCCGGACCAGCGACTGCGCCGGCGTCGCGAGGGGATACAAGCCGGGGCAGCAGCCAAACGTCTCCTGAAAGGCATGACTGAAGTGACTGAGACTGTTGTAGCCGACTTCGAGCGCGACCTCGGTGACGTTGTGCTCGCGCCCGCGGAGCAGTTCCGCCGCGCGTTCCAGGCGCAACTGGCGCAGGCATTGCGTGATGGTCTGCCCGGTTTGCGCGGAAAAAATGCGGCTCAGGTAAAAATGGCTGCAACCGATCTTCCTGCCGAGTTCCTCCAGCGGCGGCGGTTCGGCGAGATTTTGTTTCAGCAGGAAAATCACCTGCTCGACGCGCTCCTGCGCGACCCGTTGCTGCCTTGAGCAGAACATTTCCTGCTCCGGCGGCGGTTGCAGAAGGAACGTCACGGCGAGTTCCAGTGCTTTGCATTGATACCAGAGCGGCTGGGCGGAGGCGTAAACCGGCGGCTGGCGCAGCGTGGTGATGAGCTGCTGCTGGCTGGCGTTGAGCCGGACGGTGGTGCCCGAAACAAAATCGCACGGTGCGCCTTCCATGGCGGCGCGCACAATGGGATGCAGCGTGGCTTCCATGCCGGCGAGGTGTTTTGCCAGAAAGGGGGAGGAGAACTCCACGGTCAAAAACTGGTGCTGCTCGTCCGCGGCGCGCCGGGCCGTCAGCGGTTCGTCCTTGCGATGATAAAACCCCACCGTGCCGGGCGCGAACTCCGTGCGGTTGCCCCGGCCTTCCACAAAGCCGTGGCCGTTCAGGTTCAGACACAGCTCCACGCAGCCGGGATGAAAACTGGCCGCCCAGTCAAATTCGCGCTTCGCAAAAAAATCGTGCCACTCCACGCTGAAACCCGCGCCGCGAAAATTTCCAAAGAGCGGCTGCCAGCCGCCGCCGACGTCGCGCCAGGCCCCGGCCTCGGTGAAAGGCGGGGCGGCGGGACGGGATCGTTTTGAGTCGGCGCTCATGGCTTGGGCGTCTCAGCCTAGACGCCGGGCGCAATTCTCGGCGGCGGATTCCAGTCTGGCAAGGCGTGAGTTCGTGTTTGCACCGCAACCTGGCGTGAGCCGGCGGGTTTCCTTGGCCCGAGCGCGGCCTTCAGGCCGCTTCAATGCGCGAACGGCCAGCCTCACCGAACGCCCAACAGTGATCCACACTGAAGCGGCGGAATCGCCGCGCGCCATCGACGGACCAACATTTTCATTTCTAAGCCGGCGTTTCTCCGGCATTGTGGAGGAGTTATGGGAAAGCGACGCGAAGCACGGGAACGAGCCGTGCAATTTTTGTTTCAGCACGATCTGAATCCGCCGGAAAACCTGGACGCCGCCCTCGCGGAGTTCTGGGATTCGCAGCGGGCCGCCGCGATTGCCGGGGACAAAGGCTTGGCCACTTGGGGTGAGCAGGCCGAACTGCCCCCGCCCACCCCGCAGGAGACGGCGATGCGCGAGTTTGCCGAACCGCTGATCCGGGGTGCCATCGAGCATCGGGTGGCGATTGACGAGCAGATTAAAAAATACGCGGTCAACTGGGACCTGCACCGCATTGCCGCCGTGGACCGCGGCATCCTCCGGCTGGCGATCTACGAAATGCTCTACCGCGACGACATCCCGCCCATCGTCAGCATCAACGAGGCGGTGGACATCGCCAAAAAGTTTTCCACCCAGGACAGCGGCAAATTTGTCAACGGCCTGCTCGACAAGATCAAGGGCGAGCTGATGCGCCCCGCCCGGATCGTGAAGTAATGTTCGCCGACTTACATCTGCACACGAATTTCTCCGACGGCACCTTCTCGCCCGAGGAACTCGTGGCCAACGCCGCGCAACAGAAATTGTCGGCCATTGCCCTGACCGACCACGATACGGTGGAGGGCTGCGACCGCGCGGCGGCCGCGTGCCAGGCCGCGAACCTGGAGTTCATCGCCGGCTCCGAACTGACCGCCGAACAGGAGGGCCATGAGATTCATATCCTCGGTTACTTCCTCGACACGCAAAACGAAAAGCTCCTCTCGGAAACCGCCAAGTTCCAGGCCGTGCGGCAAAACCGCATCCGGGAAATGGTCGCCCGCCTCAACGAGCTCAACGTGCCGTTGGACGTGGAGGAGGTATTCAAGCTCGCCAACTGCCGCGCTCCAGGCCGGCCGCACGTGGCCCGTGCCCTGGTCAAGGCGGGGTTGGTGGCAAGTCTGGACGAGGCCTTCGAGCGCTTTCTGAAAATGAACCGGCCCGCCTGGGTGCCGAAGATGAAGATGTCGGCGCTGGCTGCCATCGAACTGATTCATCAGGCCGGCGGCCTGGCCGTGATGGCGCATCCGGGCTTGAACCGCGCGGACGAAGTCATTCCGGGGATGGTGACGGCCGGGCTGGACGGCCTCGAATGTTTTCACACCAAGCATCCCAAGGCCACGTCGGGGCATTATTTACTGATGGCCAAACAGTATGGGCTGCTCGTCACCGGCGGTTCGGACTGCCATGGCTTGAACAAAGGCCGGCCGCTGGTTGGCACCGTGCGGCTGCCGTTTCATTACCTCGAAAAAATGAAAGCCAGAGTCGCCGGGCGAAAAGCGGCTTCAGCAAATGGTTAAGACACAACAGGATTTTTCTTTACGCGAATTACGCGAATTTTCGCGAATGGAATTTGAATTCGCGTCAATTCGCGAAATTCGCGTCCACGTATTTTTCCATCTGCGTCCATCTGCGTCCATCTGCGGTTAAAATTTCCTATGGGATTATTTTCCAAATTCAAAGCCGGCCTCGCCAAGACGCACGCCAAGCTGACGCACGAGATCAAACGCATTGTCACGCGTTCACCCAGGCTGACCGCCGAGTCGCTGGAAGAAATCGAGCACGCGCTCATCGCCGCCGACCTTGGCATGGCCATGACCACGCAGATTGTTACTGCCGTAAAACTCGCCTATGAGAGTCAAGGCACGGCGGGACTGGATTATCTTGCCATCGCTCGGGCGGTAATTGAAAAGAGTTTGTCCACGAACAAGCCTGCGTTGCTGAAAGCCCCGAGCGGCCCGACCGTGGTTTCCATCGTCGGCGTGAACGGCACCGGCAAAACCACCACGAGCGCCAAGCTCGCGCACTACATCCAGTCGCAAAAGAAAACCGTCCTGCTCGCCGCGTGCGACACCTTCCGCGCCGCCGCCATCGAGCAGCTCAAGCTCTGGGGCGCACGCCTCAAGGTGGATGTCATCGCCAGCACCTACGGCGCGGACGCCGCATCCGTGGCGCACGACGCCGTCACCGCCGCGACCGCGCGCAAGGCGGATTATCTTTTCATCGACACCGCAGGCCGCCTGCACACCAAGCACAACCTCATGCAAGAGCTGCTCAAGCTCCATCGCGTCATCGGCAAGCAACTCGCGGGCGCGCCGCACGAAGTCCTGCTCGTGCTCGACGGCAGCACCGGCATGAACGCGCTCAATCAGGCGCGCGAATTCAACAAGGCCGTCCCGCTCACCGGCCTCATCGTGACCAAGCTGGACGGCACGAGCAAAGGCGGCATGGTGGTGGCGATCCAGAAGGAACTCGGCCTGCCCATCAAATTCATCGGCCTCGGCGAGCAACCGGACGACCTGCAACCCTTCGACGCCAAACAATTCGCGCAGGCGTTGTTTGAGGAATAAACTCAATTTGCCGTGCCGGTTTGATTCTGTTATTTATTTTCCATGATTCAGCCGGAGCAACTGGTTGGCGGCGAGTGGGCCGAGTGGTATCGGCTCACGCCTGTGCAACGCTGGCTGGAAAGCGAGAAACTCTGGCAAATCTACCTCGCGCTTGGAGGCTCACTTGATCCCGAACCCGATACGCAAAGTCCTTTCTTCGATGCGCACGCAC
>JANPGB010000577.1:0-11497 GCA_031423695.1 Verrucomicrobiota bacterium | reverse complement strand
TTTAGATGATGGAAAGGGAGATGCATTAGTTCGGGATCTATGCGCTTTAGACAAGGATGCTATTGTCATCGGGGTTTCTTCTCATGACGAGGGAAACGCGGCACTTGTTAGAGCGGGAGCAGCAATGGTTTGCTGCAAGATGAACTTTGATCAGATTCAAGCCATAATCGAGAGCGTCATCAATGAAAGAAAAACGAAATAGGGGTAAATTGACCAATAGAATATCACTAATCATACTATAACTGTGCGACACACTGCCAATTCACAATAAATACTGAATTTCTATGGGAATTGATCTTTTTGGGGTCACAATGCATTTCGTAGAAACTGGGGTTTATGAACCCGTCAAGGAGATTTTAAAAGGTTATTCAGAGATTCAACTACGAGACGAGGAAACGACTGTTAGCTACAAATCTATCACCGGGCAATATAGCGATGGTAATCATTTTATTGATTTCCAACTTGCGAATCAGATCGCAAGGAACGAATGCACATTGGCGATAAGGTTTTCACTTTGTAGCTACCCGAGCATTGATGACGTTTTTATTCAGATAGTCGGGCATATTTTGACATCGTTTGAAGCAGAGGTATGGTTAATGACCAGTGCGCTCAAGGAAAAGAACAATTACCCACCGGGCGAATTGAGTTGGCTCGTTTCCGCCTTGCCGGATGAAATCAAAGCAATGCGCAGGCATTGGCAGAGTCTGTTTGGAACAAAGCAGGGAACAGTCCGAGTGGAAGATTCCTTTTCTTTTGTTGGATTGAAAACGATATGAACTGACACCTAAACTAACTCCTTAAAATTATGAAATATGTCCGAATAGAAATGCTTTCGGAAACAATAATAAATTGTCCAGTTGTCTGAACTATACACGCCGACAAATGAACTGACCTGACCTAAAACTCCAAATCCTTCAGTGAAAGTTTCAGTAACGGTGTTAAATCGGATTAAGCGGGATAGTGCCGGATTCTGCTTGAATAGCTCGAAAAGAATGCGAAAGTGATCTCGCAAATCGGGCGTTTATCGTCCGATTCCGTCCCTAGCCTCAGAACCCAACCCAACTGGAAGAGCACGTTGCGGACACCAAAATGGACACCAATAGAATTCTGCCGGATAGCGAAAAATTGTGACAAAATAGTCTTGAATAGTTCGCAAAGTGGGCGAAGATGACAACGGTAAATGAAGTGCGGATTTAATTCGCAAACTCTTCAAGCGGTGCAGTTTCCAAGTGGAAGGCCGGAAAACAAATCGGTTCAATCCCGACCATTGGCTCCAAACAGTGACTGAGCAATGAAGGAGCAGTGGCCAACAGTGAGAAAGTAGTTCCCTTTCGGCATTTTGAGTGCTTCATTGATGATGGTCTCACCGTGAAGCTACTCCACTCAGATTTCAGCAACGGATTCCAAATTCTCCTGGATTGATGAGGGATGAAAACCAATCTTCGCCCCTGAGCCGGTCATCAGGCCCGCCGCCTATACCTCTCGCGGCGTTTGCCAATGCTCCTGACCGACTGGCACGTTTCTATTTCAATCTTCCGGCCGCTCACCACTCGGAGCCATCTTCACCAGCTTCGGATCGAATTGGCCGAGCACCGTGACCAAATCATTTTGCGCCGCCATGACTTCACGGATGTTCTTGTAGGCCATCGGCACTTCATCGAGACCGGCGGAAATCAGCGTCACGCCGCGCTCGCGGAGCAAACGGTTCACGTCCTTCCAGTTGAATTTCTCGTTCGCGGCCTTGCGACTCATCGTGCGGCCCGCACCATGTGAGGCGGAATTCAACGATTCCACGTTGCCCTTGCCGCTCACGACGAAGCCTGGCGTTGCCATCGAGCCAGGAATGATGCCCAGCACGCCTGCGCCCGCCGGCGTTGCACCTTTGCGATGCACGATGACCTCGCGCTCCACGCCGCCGATAACATGCTTTTCCTTCCACGCGAAGTTGTGGTGGTTCTCCAAATCGAGCAGCACCTGCGCGCCGAGATGCTCGGCGATGTGGCGGTGAATGCACGCGTGGTTAGCCGCTGCGTATTGGCCCATCAACTCCATCGCGTTCCAGTATTCCTGACCTTCCTGTGAATCGAGCGACAGCCACGCGAGCCGCTTCAATTCGCTTGGCAAATCCGGGAACTGATTGAACGCAATCTTGCTGTAGTGATCGCACACCGCCGCGCCCGTGCCGCGACTGCCACTGTGCGACAGCAAAGCTACGTAAGTTCCGGCCTCAAGGTCATTGATCTTCGAGTGCGCCGTGAACAGGCCGAACTCCACAAAATGATTGCCGCTTCCGCTTGTGCCGAGCTGCGACCACGCCTTGTCTTTGTTCTGCTTGGTGACCGGGCTGACCGACCAATCTGCGTCCAACACATCGTGCTGACGCCGTTCGCGGAACGACGCGCCCACACCGAAGCGCGTTTCCGCCTCGATGGCGCGCGTGAGCCGGTCCCGTCGCTGCTCCAAATCGCGCACCGGGATGTCCAGCACCGTCATTTTCATGCGGCACGCGATGTCCACGCCCACGGCGTAGGGAATCACCGCGTTCTCCGTTGCCAGCACGCCGCCAATGGGCAGGCCATAGCCCACGTGCGCATCCGGCATCAACGCGCCCGCCACCGCCACCGGCAACAGACACGCCTTCTCCATCTGCATCACCGCCTCGTGATCCAGGCCCTCACCCCCACTGATGATATTTCACCGGCACGGCGCGCGGCGGTGGCGGCGCAGCGAGCAACGCCTTGGCAAAGTCTTTGCGCAAGTCGTCCGCCAGAAACGCCGACGGGTTCTCCACAATGGCTGCGACCTCCTCGTGCAACCGCGACTTATCGCCGCCGCCGAGGATGAACTTGGCCACAAAATCCGTCGCGCGCCGCGTGGCTTCACCCAACGGCACGCCGAGACGAAGAAAATCTTTCGTGTTCATGAAATCTAGGTTTTGTGTTTTGGCGGCGCCTGAATTTGCTCGCAGGTCAAAATGTATTCAGCATGTCCGCCATCGTCATTCCATGCGTCAGTTTTTGCGATCGTCTTGTAACCCAGCTTCTTCACATCCCGTATGAGCAACTTCTGTCCTGACGGTTCACGAGATTCAATAAATGGTGCTGTCTGTTGGCCAATCGCATTGATCTTCCAGGTTAAAATCAGCGGCGGCATGCCTTGCGAGTTGTATAGGTATTCAAAGTAGAAAAATGGATCTATGCCGAGATATATTTCAGCGGTTACAAAACTTCCGACGTTGATTCCCTTCGGAGGCTTTGATTCTCGAAAGGCACTAATACCGAAATCTAAAACCCAAACCGCGTCCGTCAGAAAAATCACTTCGCCAACAATTTCGTATTTTGCCGCATCAATTTTCTTAAACGACTTTTGTTTCGTTGCGCTCGGTTGGAAGTTTTCTGAGTAGAACTCCAAGGCGAACCCCAGCACTTGACCTGTTTCAAAATCACCGTAGTTCCCATCTTGGATAATCCAAGATGAAAGCCCGATTTGCCATTCGTGTTGCGAATCTTTCATCTGATTTGATTGTATCCAATGGTATTCAAACGTCACCGCTACTTTTGTTAAGAGGGCGAGCTTTGACACTCGCCCTCCCGTTGTTTTATTCGTTCAAAAACAGCTTCCACTCCGCGACGCCATGGGCGTTGCGGATCATGGCCGACACCGGCATTTCCTTCGGCGCACGCGGGACGCTGAGCAGCTTGAGGCCGGCCTCGTGCGGGAGGCGGTCGGCCTTGCGCTGGTTCACTTCCTTCGCGGACCAGACGAGGTTTTCCCACGTGTCTGCGCCGCCGCGCGAGCGGGGCACGACGTGGTCAAGGTTGCCTTCGTCCGGGTGCAGCAACACGCCGGTGTATTGGCACCGGTTGCCGTCGCGCTCGCGGATATTCTTCGCACTGAGCTTCGGGCGCTTCTTCGGCACGCGCGCGTAGTTCACCGCCACGATGACGGTCGGTACGCGGATGGCACCATGCACGGTGCGCACGGCGTTGTCACCGTCGCGAATCGGCAGCGTGATCCACTCAGCCCACGTCACCGGGCGCAGAGCCTGCGCTCGCACCGCTTCCGCAGGGGCACCGATGCCCAGCTCGATGTCGAGCGCGGTGGCGGCGTTCGTGGCCATCTGGCAGAACGCGTCCATCGGCGTGCGGATGTTGATCGCCTGCCAGTTCCGGTTCAGCACCAGCACAATCGTCTTGTTCAATATGTCGCTCATAAAAATATGCACACACCCACTGCTTACGCAGTGAGGTGTTTGTTCTTTATTGATTGGTTGCCTCGCCCGGATTTGCACCAGGTCGGTAGGGATCAAAACCCGGCATGCTGCGGTTACACCACGAGGCAATGAATTGGTGGAGCCGGAGGTAGTTGCAACCTCACCCTATCCGGGTAAAAACCGGATGCCGGTCTGCTGTGGCTTCGACTCCGTGAATTGGTGCTCGCGGGTGCTTGCGCACGGCTACCTTGCGACTTTATGTCGTGCCGTTTTGGCCGCCTGCCAAGGCTTGGGCTACACGAGCAAACAACTCCGGCCGGTCTCGATTACCGGCTTGGTGCCCGCAGGGCGGGATCGTTCGAGCGACGCACGCTCGAAGGTGTAAAGTGTCCGGCGTGCCGGTTTAGGCTTGAGGTCAGAGCCAGCGCCCGCCTAAGTTGCAGGATTCACCGACTGCCATTTATGAAGATGATTCCATCCCTCCCCGGCCTGATTTTTTCAATGCTGACGCTGGCTTTGGCTGCCCGCGAAATTCCGCAGGTGACTCCAGCCAAGGCGGGGCTGTCCGAAACCAAACTCGCGGAGGTAGCTCAGTTCATGGAACACGCGGTTGCGGATCAAAAAATCGCCGGCGGCGTGGTCATCATTTCCCATGATGGCAAGATCGGTTTCTCCCATGCTTATGGCCTGATGGATCGGGAGGCGGGGAGACCGATGTCGCCCGACACGATCTTCCGCATCTATTCCATGAGCAAGGCGATCACCACCGCCGCCGCGCTGACGCTCTATGACGCGGGCAAGCTTGGTCTGGACGATCCCGCTTCCAAATACATTCCCAGTTTCGCCAGTGTCACAGTGGCAACCACAAATGGACTTCGCGCTCCGAAGCGAGCCTTGACCATTCGCGATTTGATGTTGCACACCTCCGGATTGACCTACGGTGACGGCCCCGCCGCGCTCAAGAAAGCCTATGCGCAGTTGAAGCCGCTGGAGTCCACCAATCTCGCGGAGATGGCCGAAAAACTTTCCAAAGTCCCGCTGGCATTCGATCCCGGAACGGATTGGAATTACGGAACCGGGATCGACGTTCTGGGCCGGGTGATTGAGGTCGTCAGCGGCAAGAGCCTCAATGAATTTCTCGCCGAAACCATTTTCAAGCCGTTGGACATGAAAGACACCGGCTTCAGTGTGCCACCGGAAAAGCTGGGACGCTTCGCGGCAAATTACACACGGACGAACGGGACGTTAAAAGTGATCGACGTTCCCACCGAATCAAAGTTCGCCAAGCAAGTGACTTTGTTCTCCGGCGGCGGCGGGTTGGTCAGCACGGCGCGGGATTACCTGCGCTTCCTGACGATGATCGAACGCGGCGGAACCTTGGACGGCCATCGCCTCCTGCGCGCCGCGACGGTCAGGCTCATGACCAGCAACCAACTTCCGGAGCGGGCGTTCCCGATTTATTTCGGAAAGGAAAAACATTATGGCACCGGTTATGGTTTGGGCTTCTCGGTGCGCACTCAGATCAAAGATTGGGATCCGTCCGGCCATGTCGGTGAATATGGTTGGGGTGGTGCGGCCTCCACTCATTACTGGTCCAGCCCTGCGGACAAATTGATTGTCGTGACGTTTGAGCAAATCATGCCTTACGAATCCGACACCGAGTTTGGCACGAAGAAAATCATCTACGACGCCGTCCAGAAGTGAAATGGTCGGCGTGCCGGGTAACGCTCCCGGGCCCGGCACTGATCTAGTGCGATTCCGTTTATAAGACGGACGGTTCTCTTTGAACTACACGCCGGACGGTGACCGTCTTCAAATGGCGGAATGCCGTGGACTCGCACCACTTGCCCAAAGGCACGCACTCGTTAGCACCGAGGCCCGGCTCGCTCGTCCGGTGGACATTCCAAATTGGTCCGCGTGGCAGGACTTGCACCTGCAACTTTTCCGTCTTGAGCGGAACGCCTCTTCATTGGGCTACACGCGGTGCTTGCGCACGGCCAGCTGGTGCCCACGGCCGGACTTGCACCGACACTGTGCGCGTTTTAAGTGCGCCGTCTCTGCATTGGACTACGTGGGCAAAATGGTGCCGCGTGAGGGATTTCCACCCCCAACCTCTCCGTTCTAAGCGGAGCGTCTCTTGTAGTTGGACTAACGCGGCATAACTTGGTGCATCCGGCAGGATTGGCTTCCCAAGCCCTGCAAATCGGTTGCCCATTAGAGCTGTTCGCTATCGCGAATTGCAGTCCCGCCTGCAAACTCTCCGTTCGAAGCGGAGGATGATCATAATTTCACCACGGATGCATGAGTTGGTTGAGAGTTGAAAGTTGATGGTTGATAGTCCAACCGGAGAAGCGTCGCTTTATTCTATCAACCATCAGCCATGCACTATCTACTTTTGCAATTGGTGGGTTGCGTCGGGATCGCACCTGATGGCCGTGCGCAAGCACTTCTCGCCGGTTAAGAGCCGGGACTTCACTGTCAAAGTTTGCAACCCAATCACGACACGAAGGCGGAGTTGAACCTCCGCAGCCAAATCTGTGAAGTTCTGACCGGCACCGGTGTTCGGCGCTCCGGAAAGTGGACGGGCATGAGGGTAGCGCGCCCTCTACTCCGGTTTGGAAGACCGACGTGTGTCTATCAACACCTATGCCCGGTGAAATGGAATCCCGTGCTGGAATTGCACCAGCCTTTGCGGCTTTGCAGACCGCCGCCTGAGCTACTCGGCCAACGGGATGTGAAATTAAAGTGCGGACGGAAACTTTCGTCTCCGTCCGCGTTGTTTCCTTGAACTGTCCAGTCAGTTACGACCGGACAAAGTCCGCGATCACGGCAGGAGCCGTCGTGTCGAAGCCGACCACGTCCATCATGCCGCGGTCGTTCGGGTCGGCGAGGGTGAAGCCGTTGGAGGTCATGCCCACAACAACCGCCTTCGCGTCGCCGACGAACTCGCTGCGATACTGACGCAGTGCTTGCGCCGGATGGATGTTGCCCGCCCACGTCTCACTGTCCGTGTAGGTGATGAAGCCAGACACGTCCAACTTGTTGCGGGCAGCCCACAGCATCGGCAGTGCGCAGTCCGTTCCACCCATCGGGATGGCCTCGATGCGCTTGATGACTTCAGCCAGTCTCATGCGCGGCGAGAGGCTCACACGCGCGATGCCCGGTTCGCCACCGCCATGCATGCCGCCGTAACGACCACGCGATGGAGCAGAGAACGCGATGATTTCGTGTTCCGGTTCCGTTGCCGCCGTGATGAGCGCCATCGCCGCACTTGCTTCGCGGGCCGAGATGCAGGAACCCGCGATCATCGAGGCCGCCATCGAACCACTCACGTCGAGCGCGAGCAGCACCGGCTTGTTGCATGGTTCAACATTCTGGAATGTCGCGTAGAACGCCTCATCCAATGCGTCCACCACTCCGCCAACCGGCGACCACTTCAGCGAACCCTTGTCGCCGTGGCCCTGGGCGTAGATCTTCTGCGCCACAAGGACCGCGAGCGGGTGGATGCGCGCACGCTTGAGCGCCGTCTCGTCGCGCAGCTTGCGGACGATGAGGCGCTTTGCGTCGCTGAACGGCGCAAGCAAGCCGAGGCTCGTCAGCTTGCCGAGGTTGCGGATCATCGCCGTCATCGGCATGCGTTCGAGCAAGGCTTCCCACACGGCAGCTTCGTTGAGCCACTGCGTCGGGATCGCTTCACGCGGCAGATCGAACTGGTCAATCAACTTCACCACTTCGATGACATTCGACGCGCTCTTCACACGTTCAAACGCTGCGATGAACTTCGGCAGCTCGCCGACTGCGGCATACGTCGCCACGCGGTCTTCACCGCGAACCTTGCGCTTCACTTCGCGTTCACCGAGCGCATCCGCACCCGTGAGCATCCAGCGGAATACCGCGTCGTGCTGAACAGACGGAGCCTTCGGGTGGGCGAGGCGGAGCAAGTCGGTGTGCGACCAGCCATCGCGCTGCTGATACTTCACCGCCTGGTGCGCGAGGTCATCGGCACCACGGTCAACATACCAGCGGCCAACCGCGTTGCGCAGACCGCGGCCCCAGCCGCGCATCGCGTTCACATATTCTGCGAAGTGGAACAGGTGCGTGCCGATGCGGCAGACCTTGTTCAAGTTCGCGAACGCGTGCGCCTTCGCCGGCACGTCACCGTGCGTCACGACGAGCGCAAGGGCGAAGATCGCAGGATCGTTCTTCGGTGCGCGACCCGCATCGCTGATCTCAACGATGCGGTTCACGGCACGAATACCGTCCTGCTTGATGCAGCGGATGAGCGCGTCGTGGTTCTGCTTCACGAGCTCGCGCTCGCCGATGTAATACGTGCCGCCTTCGGCACCGAGGATCAGGAAGCGGTCGAGCCGCGTCCAGTCATCCACCTGCCACGAATAGCCGTTGTTCGAGTTGCGGACTTGCGTCGAACCCGGGATCGGCTGCGACTGCGGCGTCACACGGCGGTTGAACAGCTTCGCATAATTGATAGCCATAATGGTTTTCCTTTTGATGTGCGTGTCGCCAACTCTCGACACGATGATTTGATTGCACTGCGGACAAGTTGGTGAAAGTGGGGTTGGTCATTTGAAGTGATAACCCATGTTCTTCGGCTTGCAGAAAATGATTTGCATTTGCACTGTTAGGAGTCCCCGATTACCCCTAAACTTTTTCGCATATGAGAAAGTTTCTTCTCAACTGCTGCGTGTGGAGTGTCTTTCTGTTCCCCGGCGACTCGACCCGTGCCGGCGAATTGTCCATGTGGGAGGCGAGTGCAAAAACCCCTGTTCCCACCGGTGCCAAAGTCACCATCGTGTGTGACTGGCAAGAATACTTCTTGGGCGAAAACGTGCTGCTTCATTTCATCCTCGAAAATAAAAGTGACCAGCCGTTTGAAGCGGATTTTGGAAGTGACTATCGGGGCGCGGCTCGACATTTGAGATTTAAGGTGACCGCAATCGATGAATCCGGCCGCATGGCAGAGGATCCTGATGTATCAGAATTCTGCGGCGGTGGCTTTGGAGGCAGTCGAAAGCTCAACCCCGGAGAAAAATTTACCCAATCCCTCCCGCTCATGCGTTATCGGCGGATTCTCCAACCAGGCCGTTACACTATTCGTGTAACGCACGACTATGGGTGGAAAGAGGGTGAACGCAAACGGCCTGTCGCCGAAATACCACTGATATTCCGAATGCCCTCGCCGCAGGAGGCAGAAGCAATCGTTGCCGCCATGGAAAAGCTGCCCTTAGACCCAAACAATTCTTACGGCGAACGCGCCCAAAACTACGCCGACTTCACGGCGCTTTGCCAACCAGTTTACCTTGATCCGCTGCTGCAACGAGCGAAGAACGGCGACCCAAATGCACTGGAGGGTATCTGCTGGATTGCGTCATCGGATGCGACGGCAGCATTGATTGGACTAGCAACCAATGCGAATCCGAAACTGGCCCTGGATGCTGCAAAAACCCTCACGATGCGGCTGCCAGATCCGGCGTTGGAAAGCACGAACGGCTTCGGTGGATTTCCACCATTTACAAGAGAGTCGCGCCGCCAGCTCGTCAAGAATTCCTGGGACGCAAAACTTGCTCCGGCAGTTCGTTCGCTCGCGACAAATTATCTGGCACGCCAAGAGACCGAGAAAATGGCAGTCGGCGCGTGCATGATTCAAACCGTGGGCACTACCAACGAAGCACCTGCGGTTCGGGCCGCACTCGATCGCGTGCTTGATCCGCTCGTTCAACCGCGTCGCGATCCCAAGGATGATATTTTGGATCAACCGGAGGGGGTCCGCGAGTTGCTGAATGCAATGAATGTGCTCCACGCACGCGGATACTCGATTGGCGAAGATCAAATCAGCGGTGAGGGAGCTTTCCTACTTTATTTCACCTGGCTTGCCGATCAGCCACCACCGCGTCCGGAACGCTGGTTGGAGATACTCAACACGTTTGGGGATAATTGCCGCTTTCCAACGCGAGTCGCCGCTTTGAACTCCATTCCTGAGCCAGCGCCTATTGACTGCTTCGCATTTGTGAAGTCTAGGCTGACAGATAGCGATCTTGGCGTCTGTCGGACAGCTTGCAGCGTTGCCGGAAGATCGGGCAACAAAGATTTTCTGAAACCGCTGCTCGAAATCATCGCGACGGAGCACCATGAATGGCTTTTGCGCGAAGCTACTGATGCGGCGAATAAATTGGGCGGCGGCTTCGACTTGCTTGACACCTGGGCGGATCGATTGGCGGAGGAACACCTCTACGGCCTCGCCCTTGATAGCCTGCAAACCGTAATCGAAGGGTTGCCGGGAAGTTCATCAGGTCGGACAGATTTGACGCGAGGCGAACGAATCGAATTACGCAATCAATGGCGAAGTTTTCTCACCAAACATGCCGATGAAATTCGCGCCGGCAAAAAATTTAAGGTCAGCGACCCGGCACTGACACCGGCACTTTTCGGTAGGGCGCGCACTTGGCAACTGCCCAACGGAAAATTTTGGCCGATCACTTGGGCAGAGATGGACGGGCAACCGCAAAAATAAATTGGATGGGCAAGGGACGCCATGGAAAACTCCTTGCGGAGGCTGCTCTACCATTGAGCTACTGCCCCATGCGGTGGGACAGATCGGACTCGAACCGACAACAGGCGATAATCCACAACTTCGGCCCATCGAAGTGCTGGCGCACGGCCAATACGACGGATAAAGAACGAACTGGGAATTTACGTGCTCTACCACTGAGCTACCCCGGCATCTGGAGCCAGAGGCGGGACTCGAACCCGCGACCACGTCGTCTTAAGCGATAACCCAATCCTGCGACCCGTCGAAAAGTGCTTGCGCACGGCCAATAAGACGGACAAAGGGCGAGTTGGGAATCCACCAGTTGCCTGATGGTGCGGGGTTCGAACCCGCTCGTTCCGCACAAGGCGGAATTTATACCGATAACCCAAACTCAACGGCCCGTCTAAAATGGGACTCCCGATGGGCATCGAACCCATACCTCCCGAACGGAATTCGGGTGTTCTATCGCGGTTGAACTACGGGGTCATACAAAGTAACGATGGGCAAGTAGTGCCGCAGGACGGGGATCTCCAAAGCGGGATTCGAACCCGCCCCAGACTTTCGTCCGGGCGCTCTCTCATGGCGAGCGGCCTCCCCTTAGAACCTGTTTGGAAAGTGGTGAAAGATTTTCCGATAACGATATTGTACTTTTGTGAGCGATTCCGTATCAACTGCGGATGCGTTATACCACCGACCTGACGGACACGGAATGGAACCTGATTTCATATTGTTTTCCC
>JANPGB010000576.1:0-2350 GCA_031423695.1 Verrucomicrobiota bacterium | reverse complement strand
CCGCGTGGGAGTTTGGGATCGAATACTCCACCCAGCAGTGCGAGGACTTGCTGCGCCATGGGGCGACGGTAATTCATTTCTACACGCTCAACAAGCCCCACTCGACGGCACGCATTTTAAAAAATCTCGGGCTGGCGTGATTATTTACCCGCCAGCACACCGCTGATTTTTTTCCGAAGTTCCTGAGTGATGCCGTCCACCGAGCGGTTCCCATCCACGATGGTGAAGCCATAGGATTTTTGCAGTTTGTGGAAGGCGGACTGCATCTTGGTCTGGTATTCCACAAAGCTGTCGAACACGTCACGCGACAGGCCGATGTCCATGCCGCTCTCCCAGTAATCCAGCGTGGCGTTCTTGGACAAATTCCGCTGCACCAGCTCCTCGGCCTCGATGGAAAGATAAAACACCGCGTCCGGCACCGGCGCGATGCCATAGACGTTCCTCAACCACGCCTCGTCCATGCCGCGCACCATGTCCCGGGCCATCAGCGTGTAAATGTAACGGTCTGCCAGCACGATGAAACCCGCCTTGAGCGCGGGGATGATGATGTTCTCCAGCTGGTCCGCAAAGTCCGTCGCGTAAAACAAGCTCAGCGTCGTGCGACTCAGAATGTTCCCCTCCTGCGCCCGCTCCAACTCCTCGCTCACGAGGGTCGAGCGTTTGAGCCCCACCTGCACCGTCGCGTGTCCGCTCGTCTCCAGCCATTCGACCAGGCGCGCGATCTGCGTCGAACGGCCTGAACCGTCCGCGCCCTCCACCGCGATCAGCTTGCCGACCAGTTCCTCGAGTTCGACGCCCGGAATGCCATGCCCGTAAAAGCGGCGCACCGTGGCGGCCGGAATCACGATCTGGTTTTGCGTTTTCCTTTTCATGCGGTGATCTCGTCGTCGGCTTCCACGAATCGTTTGTCCGGCGGATTAGATGGCGGCAGCGGCAGAAAGCTTTTGCGTTTGAACCGCCCCAGGTCAATCCGCTGGCTGACAATCTGACGGACGATGCCCTGCTGCGCCTCCACCCGCTGATTGGCGTCCATCACAAAGAATTCAAACTCGGTGCTCATCGCGAGGTATTGCTCCAGAATGCGGCCCTGAAATATCCGAAAGCTCTCGAACGGATCGGTGGACAATCGCAGATCCATGCCGGCCTCAAAGAATTTCAACTTGGGCCTCCCCTCCAGAATCCGGTTCAACGAAACCTCCAGGTCGGCCTTGAAGAAAAATGTCAAATCCGGCCGCGCGGCGAAACTGTACAGGCCGCGCACCCACGCCGGCGGGCACCCGCGCACCACGTCGCGGGCGTAGGCGGTGAAGATGTAACGGTCGCACAGCACGATGTAACCGGCGCGCAAGAGCGGCAGCAAATGCCGCTCATAGCGGTCCGCAAAATCCGTCGCATGGATCAGGCTGAAAGTGGTGGGCGTGAGCAGCTCGCGCTTCTTGCCCTTGCTCGTGGCCGACTTGACGATCTCGGAGGAATTCCATTCGCTGAAATAGACGCGCGCACCCTCGGCCTCCAGCCAGCGTTTGAGCAGATAAATCTGCGTGGATTTCCCGGAACCATCGAGGCCCTCGACCGCGATCAGGCGTCCGGGAAAATTCAGCTCGGCAAATGTTTTCATCGGCAAGCGAAGCCTAGGAACGCCCCCCGGTGAAGACAATGCAAAAATCCTGGCTTGCAATCATTCCTCCGCTGCCTCATCCGTGTCAGAAAGTGCGGCGCTACCCTCAAAGTCGTATTGCAGCTTGCGGCAATTCTGCGCGCACAACCATTCAACCAAGGCAGGCAGACCGGTGGCCGGATCACGGAACGAAGCCCAGTTCATTTCAACCAGCAGCCCATGTTTGGAAGTGTATCCGCCAACAGCTCCAAACCTGTCTGACTCGGGTGAGGGTTTTTCCTCCACCGCCCCACCCAGCAGCGGAGCAATCTCACGCCGCACGGCCGCTCGCTCAGCGTGGTTGGTGAAGTTCAGCCGATCCAATTTCGCGTGTAGTTCCAGCAACGTCGCATCAATCCGGTTGGTGGGGTCAGCGCGCAGCCGCGCAAAAATCTTTTCACGAACACCGTCTGCCCGTTGCTGTTGCTCTTCGTATAAACGCCGCACTTCGGACGTTGCCCCCCGCCGGGAAGCGGCAGAAATTTTTGCATTGTAGGAAGTCATCTCCGGATCGCGCCAGACGCCGACGGTTGCGCGGCTGATGCGCTGCCATTGCCGCCGGGCTTGCTGCTTGCCTGCGTAGTCTGCGGCTTTCGCAGCCGGCGACCACGGAGCGACCAGGTTAAACATGGCGGTCAATTGGAAGTAGTCGCTCAGCTCACGTTGCAGATTCGTCGCCACGGCTTCAGTCGG